>DASXXW010000182.1:0-13000 GCA_036502865.1 Rhizomicrobium sp. | reverse complement strand
GGCTTCACCATTACAAGCGAAGTCTGCACCTATTTCTACGAACATAATGAAACCTATCCCGCGGAGCTAAAATCTGCTGCCGAAGCGGCATTGGCCCGCACGGGCGAGATTGCCGGCGGCGTGCTCGGAAATTGCGAGCGGCCATTGCTCGTTTCCGTGCGCTCAGGCGCACGCGCATCGATGCCCGGCATGATGGATACAGTGCTGAATTTGGGCCTGAATTCGGAGACCACCGAAGCACTCGCTGGAATTACCGGCAATGCGCGCTTCGCCTTCGATTCCTATCGCCGCTTCATACATATGTACGCAAACGTCGTACTCGGTCTGCCGCATGAACGTTTCGAAGAGATACTGGAACTCGAAAAAGAAACAAAAGGCGTCGAGTACGATACGGACCTCGACGCGGAAGACCTCAGACGCATCGCACAGATGTATCGGGACGAAGTGCGCAAGACCACGGGAACAGCCTTCCCCGAGGATGTGAATGCGCAGCTCTGGGGCGCGATCGGCGCCGTGTTCAAATCATGGAACAGCGCGCGCGCAAAAACCTATCGCCGACTGCACAACATCCCCGAGGATTGGGGCACGGCCGTCAACATCCAGGCAATGGTATTCGGGAATCGTGGCGAAACAAGTGCGACCGGCGTTGCGTTCACGCGCGATCCGTCGATCGGCGAGAACTTGTTATACGGAGAATTTCTTATCAACGCGCAGGGCGAGGATGTTGTCGCCGGTATCCGTACGCCGCAACCGATTTCGAAAATCGTCCGCGAACGCATGGGCAGCCGCAAGCCGTCCATGGAAGAGGCCATGCCGGAGTCTTTCGCGGAGCTGAAACGCATCGCCGACACGCTCGAAGCGCATTATCGCGACATGCAGGATCTCGAGTTCACCGTGCAGGAAGGCAAATTGTTCATGCTGCAGACCCGGTCCGGAAAGCGGACGACGGAAGCTGCGTTGAAAATCGCCGTGGACATGGTTCGGGAAGGCGTCATCGACCGCAACACGGCTTTGCTGCGCATCGATCCCACCGCGCTGGATCAATTGCTTCATCCCACACTGGACGACACGTCATCGGCTGTCTGCATTGCGACGGGCCTTGCTGCATCACCCGGCGCTGCGGTGGGCGAGATCGCGTTCACAGCCGACGAAGCGGAATCGCTCGCGGCTGGTGGACACAACGTCATCCTTGTCCGCGCGGAAACGAGTCCGGAAGATATTCATGGCATGCACGCTGCAAAGGGAATTCTTACCGCGCGCGGCGGGATGACCAGTCATGCGGCCGTCGTCGCGCGCGGCATGGGACGTCCCTGCGTTTCGGGGGCAGGCGCTCTCAAGATCGACGCTGGGAACGGAACGATGAATGTCGGTGCAAAGACGTTCAAGCGTGGCGACCTGATTACAATCGATGGCTCGACAGGGAATGTTTTCGAAGGGCGCGTTCCCATGCGCCATCCCGAGATGACGGGTGAATTCGATCAACTCATGGAATGGGCGGACGAGGCGCGCACGCTCAGGATCCGCGCAAACGCCGACACGCCGACGGATGCGGCCACAGCGCGCAAATTTGGTGCGGAAGGGATCGGCCTTTGCCGGACCGAACATATGTTCTTCGATGCGGACAGGATCGTGGCCGTCCGCCGGATGATACTTGCCGACACGCGCGAGGAGCGGGCGGCCGCGTTGGCGACGTTGCTGCCCATGCAACGTTCCGATTTCGAAGCCATTTTCCGCGTGATGGAGCGTTTGCCTGTCACGGTGCGGTTATTGGATCCGCCCTTGCATGAATTCCTGCCGCAGAAGGCAGAGGAGTTTGCAGAGGTCGCGCGCGCGGCCGGAACCGATGTTGCGCGCGTCCGGCAACGCGCTGTTGCCTTGCACGAAGCCAACCCGATGCTCGGCCATCGCGGTTGCCGGCTGGGCATCACCTTTCCGGAAATCTACGAGATGCAGGCGCGCGCCATTTTTGAAGCCGCGCTGAACGTGACAAAGTCTGGCGAGAAGCCTGCTGTACTGGAAATCATGATCCCGCTGGTCGGATTCCGCAGCGAACTCGATCTGTTGCAGGCGCGCATTGCGGCCGTCGCGGAGGCCGTCCGAAAAGAGCGGGGAGAGGTTTCGGCATATCTTGTCGGCACGATGATCGAATTACCCCGCGCCGCCTTATGTGCCGGTGAAATTGCGGAAGTGGCAGAGTTCTTTTCGTTTGGTACTAATGACCTGACGCAGACGACGCTTGGAATGAGTCGCGATGATGCAGGAACATTCCTTTCGGAATATCTCGACAAAAAACTTATCGCGCATGATCCATTTGTAAGCATCGATACGGATGGCGTCGGCGAACTGATAACAATCGCTGCGGAACGCGGACGCGCGACGCGCGCAGACATCAAATTGGGCATTTGCGGGGAGCATGGCGGCGATCCCGCATCCATCAGATTCTGTCACGCCGCAGGGCTTGATTACGTTTCGTGCTCACCTTTTCGCGTTCCGGTCGCGCGACTCGCAGCCGCGCAAGCAGCTGTTAATGATGATTCTCATTTAACGTCTGCGTAAGAGTTTCAAGGCAAAAACCGCAGAATTCCTCGATTTATTTCACATGCTGACAAGCTGTCACCTCATTTTGGGACGGAAACGGAATTTTGGTGACATCCTGTCATATCGAGGAACGATTTTGATTTGACGATTACGCGACAGCTTGGCAAAACTCCGGGCTTCTGGAGGCGGGGGAGGGGAACCCCATCGGAACAAGACGTCGAATTACTTTCGAAGCCACATCCGAGAGCGAATCCCGCATGCTGCAAAAGACTGTTGAACTACTGCGTCGTGCCGACCGAAGTATCGGCATTGCATTAGCTCTTTCACTTGTATTTGCTGCCGGCGCAGGCGCCGTTATTCCATCCGCCGAGAATTCTCCTATCAAACCGGCCATAGCCCATCAGGGCCTCGCACCGCTGCCTGTGAAGCTGGAGCGGGAACAGCCCGTCGAAGCGATCATGAATCCGGCCTCGCTGGTCGTCCGCACCACGCCGATCGACATGTCGCCGCTGATCAATCGCACCGTGCTAGAGCGTTTGCTTGCGGAGCAGCGATGCCTTGCCGAAGCCATGTATTACGAAGCGCGCGGCGAAGGCGTTGACGGACAGGAAGCCATCGCCGAAGTCGTGTTTCATCGCATGCGTGCCGCGAGCTATCCGCATTCGATTTGCGGTGTCGTCTATCAGCGCGGCGCTGCGGGACATGGCTGCCAGTTTTCGTTCACTTGCAGCGGAGAACTGGATCAACCCAAATCCATGGGTGCCTGGCAACGCGCCAAACGTCTGGCGGGGCGCATCCTGACCGGTCTCGTTCAACTCGGCGACGTAACGGAAAATGCAATCGCTTTTCACGCCGTTGCGGTTCAGCCGGGCTGGGGCGGCCATCTGGTGAAGACGATCCAGATTGGAAACCACGTCTTTTACCGCGCTGCGACGCGGACAAGATCGAGCTGAAATCCGCCTTTAGAAATCCAGAGCGACGTCCAGGCTCTGCGCGCTATGCGTGATAGCGCCGGAAGAGATATAATCGACGCCCGTTTCCGCGATGGCGCGGACGGTCGCGAGTGTGACACCGCCTGAGGCTTCCAGCACCGCGCGGCCTTGTGCGCGCTGCACGGCGCTTTTCAATTCTTCGGAAGTCATGTTGTCGAGCAGGATCGTGCGGATCTCTAGCGACAACGCTTCTTCAAGCTGCTCCAGCGTATCGACTTCGACTTCGATTGCCGCCATATGCCCCAAACTCCGGCGCACGCGCTCGACGGCATGCGTAATACCGCTTGCAGCGGCGATATGATTGTCCTTGATGAGCACGGCATCGTCGAGGCCGAAGCGATGATTGAATCCGCCGCCGCAGCGCACCGCGTATTTTTCAAGAATGCGTAAGCCCGGCGTCGTCTTCCGTGTACAGACGATTCGGGCTTTCGTACCGGCAACGGCGTCGACAAGTTCGCGGGTTGCCGTGGCAACGCCCGACAAATGACCAAGAAAATTGATCGCCACACGCTCCGCGCTCAATAACGAGCGTGCGGAGCCTGCAACCGTCGCAAGAATATCCCGCTGTGAAACACGAGCGCCGTCGCGAAATACGCCTTCCATCCGGATGTTCGGATCGATAAGGCGAAAAGCGCATTCGGCGCAGATAAGGCCGGCGATCACGCCCGAGGAACGTGTGACCAACTTTGCTTTGCCGGTCTGCTCTTCGGGAATGATGATATCGGATGTCAGATCGCCGGCACGGCCGAGATCTTCTTCAAGTGCATGCCGCACAATGGGTTCAACGAGCAGCCTATGCGGCGCGCGCAGTGATAAAGCATCCGAACTCATCCATCGACCTCGTTGGCAATGCGCTCGGCATCGGCGAGCGTCAGAAAGCTGCGCTGACGTTTGGCAGGGAGCGCTGGAAAGTCGCGCCGGTATTGCGCGCCAATGCTTTCGCGGCGGGCAAATGCTGCGGCAGCAATCAATTTCGCTGCGGCCAGGGCGTTGCGGATTCCCAATGGGGATTCGCTGCTCTTCTCCGCGGTCCTGAGCGCCGCCAATGCGCGCTTCAATCCGTCGGCATCCCGTTCGATCCCAACCCAATACATCATGGCCGTGCGGATGCTCTCCGGCAGTGGTCCCGACGGCCCGGACGGGTGAGGCGGTGCGCAGAGGCGCGAGTCGTCTTGCTGCTCGGCCCCGGCGACGCCTTCCGCAACCCGCGCGCCGAACACCAACGCCTCCAGCAGAGAATTGGACGCGAGGCGATTGGCGCCATGCAGACCCGTGCCCGCGCATTCGCCGACGCACCACAGGCCGGGCAGAGACGAACGGCCATGATGATCCGTCGCAACGCCACCCATGTGATAATGGGCGGCCGGTGCCACGGGTATGGGCTGGCTCGCGGGATTGAGCCCCGAAGCAATGCTGGCCGCGTACACCGTTGGAAACTCCGCGGCGAAACGCTCACCCAGGGCAGTGCGGCAATCCAGGAACACGCGATGGCCGCGTTCCCTTTCGCGGAAAATCGCCCGGGCCACCACATCGCGAGGCGCGAGTTCGGCTGCGGGATGTATCTCCGGCATGAAACGCCGCCCGTGTTCGTCGATGAGAATGCCGCCTTCGCCGCGTAACGCTTCGGTTGCGAGCGGCGAGGGATCGCGACCGAAATCTATTGCAGTCGGATGGAACTGGACGAATTCCGCGTCGGCGATGAGGGCGCCGGCGCGTGCCGCCATGCCCAGTCCTTCGCCGCGGGAATCCGGCGGGTTGGTCGTGACTGCATAGAGAGCCCCAACACCGCCTGATGCGAGAACGATAGCGTTGCCCTTGATGAGGACCGGAGGTGCTGTTGCGTCCTCTTTGCGCGTTGCAAACACACCGACGACCCGCCCGTCGTCCAACGCGAGTTCGGTCGCACAAAATCCTTCCATCACCGAAATCGAAGGCGTGTCGAGCACGGCCTTTGTAAGGGCCTGCATGACCTGGACACCTGCGCGATCGCCGCAGACATGGACGATACGCGCCCGCGAATGCGCAGCCTCGCGGGCAAGCGCGAGTTCGCCATTGGGCTCGCGGTCGAACGGAGCGCCGTAACCAACCAGATCTTCGATGCGATCCCGCGCTTCCCGGGTGACGAATGCCGCCACTTCGGGATCGCCCAACTCCATTCCGGCCGCGATCGTGTCGGCGGCGTGCAGCTCCCAGCTATCGTCCTTGCCGAGTGCCGCAGCGATGCCGCCTTGCGCCCATATGCTCGATCCGCTCGCACCGAGCGATGATGGACACAGGATCGTTGCGGGGAAGGGCGCGAGTTTGAGCGCCGTGAACAGGCCGGCAATGCCCGCGCCTATGATGATCGCGCCACCGGCCTCGATAACCGCGTCCGGAGCATTTCCCATTTGCGTCAGGCAGCGAGACGGTTCTGTGCCTTGCCGACTGCCAGCATTCGTTCGACGGATGCCCGCGCGCGTTTTGCAATGGCGGGATCCACATTTACTTCGACCGTCATGGTCTCCAGCGCATGAAGAATGCCCTTCAGCGTGATCCGCTTCATATGCGGACAGAGATTACAGGGCCGCACGAAATCAACATCGGGAAATTCGACCGCCACATTATCGCTCATCGAGCATTCGGTCACCATCACGACGCGGGCAGGGCGATGCCGATCGACATAGCCGATCATGGCCGAAGTCGAGCCGGCAAAATCCGCTTCGGCTACGACATCCGGCGGACACTCGGGATGGGCGAGAACAACGATTCCGGGGTTTGATAGTTTGTAGTTGCGGATGTCGCTCGGCGAGAAACGTTCATGAACCTCACAACGTCCCTTCCAGGAAATAATCCGGATCGGTGTCTGCTTTGCGACGTTCTGCGCCAGATATTCATCCGGCACCATGATGACGGTGTTCGTACCACGTTCGCGCGCAATATCTTCAACGACCGCCTTGGCGTTCGAAGACGTGCAGCAGACATCGCTCTCGGCCTTCACGTCTGCAGACGTATTCACATAGGTAACAACCGGGAGGCCCGGATATTTCTCCTTCAGCAGCCGGACGTCCGCGCCGGTGATCGATGCAGCGAGCGAGCAGCCCGCAAGCGGATCCGGAATCAGCACAGTCTTGTCGGGAGAAAGAATCTTGGACGTCTCGGCCATGAAATGAACGCCGGCCTGGACGATGATTTGAGCATCGGCCTGCGCGGCTTCACGTGCCAGTTGCAGTGAATCGCCGACGAAATCTGCGACGCAATGGAAGATTTCCGGGGTCATGTAATTGTGCGCCAGGACGACGGCGTTCTTCTGCCGCTTGAGGTCGTTGATCGCCTTCACATAAGGCGCGTGAACGGCCCATTCGATTTCCGGGATGACATGGGAAACCTTGGCATAAGGATCGGCCGTCTGAACCGGCGGGCCGTTGTGCATCGTATATATCCCTTCGGCGCTCATCATATGCTCCAATTGAGCATATATATGGTGCAGAAAAACGCAGGTTCAACTCCCCTGCGAACCCAATTATGCTACACACAAGCATAAATTGGTCAAGGGGGATCCCTACCAGACCGCCTTGTTCTCTATTCGCCGCGCGAGGGGAGGATATTTACGCGCAAGCCTGCGCAGATCATCGCCGGAAAGCACGAGCAGGCGCATTTCTCCACGCGCGGTTACGGTGCTTTCGAATAGGGCGCCGACCTGCAGCGACTCCTGCCCAAAGATATCTCCAGGCTCCAGATCATATCCTTCGGATTTTCCTTCCAGATGCGCGTCGCCCGATACGATCAGATAGAGCGTATTGGCCGGCTGCCCCACAATGGCAACCTGCGTGTGTTCACGCACAAGCTTGGCGCTGAGCGCATCGAGAATTTCGGTGACAGCTTCGACCTCCATGCCGACAAAGAGGGGCTGGCGCTTCAGCATGCTCCAGGTGATCGCGAACTGGCGGCGATGGAGATCGCTGACAAATCCGTTGGCGAGGATGCCGATGGGCAGGGCAAACAGGAGCAGACCGGTCACCATTGTGACACCTGCAATCAGCTTGCCGAGTGGCGTAATGGGCACGAGGTCTCCATATCCCACGGTCGTAAGCGTTGTAATGGCCCAATACATAGCGTCGGGCATCGTTCCGAATGATTTCGGCTGTATCGCGCCTTCCGTGATCTGCATCAGTTCCGCGCTTACGCACATCACGCACAGCGTCAGAATAAACGATGCAAAGAGCGCGGAACGTTCGGAGTAGAGAACGCCGAGCAAGGCCGGCAATGCCTGTGAATACCGCGCCAGTTTCACCAGCCGCAGCAGACGGAAAATACGCAGCAGACGCAGATCGACAGGCAGTGCGAATGCGAGATAGCTGGGCGCAAAGGCGAGGAAATCGACGATCATCAGTGGGCGCAGCGCAAAGGCCAGTCGCCCCCGGAAAGGCCCCTTCGCAGCTACTCTCGGGTCCTCCATGGAGGACCAGATGCGCGTCGCATATTCAACGGTGTAAGCGCCAATGGAAAACAGTTCGAAGATGTGAAAAAAGCCGCGGAAATGTTGGTAGATGATGGGAACCGTTTCGAAGGCCACGGCCGCGACGTTCGCGATGATCAATGTGATCAGGACACCTTCGATGATCCGGCTGCCCAAGCCTTCAAGCTGGCCTTCTTCGAGCACGGCATAGGTCATTTGCCGGAGCGTCAGGGGAGCATTTGCTGCAACTGCACGCCGGCCGTCAGGCTCCCGAACGTCGCCTTCAACCGACATCGGCACCCCCTAGAGGCGCTGTTTGAGGTCCACGTCCCTGCACGAAATCGCTCTCAGCCGCTATTTCCCTTGATGTTCTAAGCCGCGCGCCCCAAAGCGCAATGCGACGTTACCCTACACGGCATGTGCTGTGGATTGCATCAGGTGGCCTTTACCATTTCCATTTGGCGTCGCTGTTTCGTCGACCAATGGAGGCAAATGCGCGCCCCGTTTCAGACGCCTGACCGGCGAACCCCGAGCCTGACGCCGGGTGCATGACGCTCACGCAAAACTTCGCGACGAAAGCTGAACAATTCGGCTGGCCGGCCGCGTGCTATTCTGGTGAATTTGCCAGTGCCCTCGACAAGCCCCTGTTCGGCGACCAGGCGACGGAAATTCTGTTTGTGAAGCCGTATTCCCGATATGGCCTCGACCGAGCGCTGCAGTTCGAGCAGCGTGAAAGTCGACGGCAGCAGCTCAAACACCACCGGTCTGTATTTCATTTTGCCGCGGAGGCGGGAAATCGCCGTGGCGAGGATGCGTCGATGATCGAACATCATCGACGTGCCGAGCTTTGCCGCGGAGGTAATTTTGGTGACACGCCCGTCGCGAAGCGCTTCTTCGACGAGGCCGGCCTCGTAAAGGAGTTCATAACGTTCAAGCACCCGTTCTTCGTCCCAGGCGGAATTATCCAGACCGAATGTCAGGCGGGCGCGTTCGCGCCGTTTGAGCTTCTCCGTTTTTGAAAGCGATGCAGCCGCGAATTGCCGGAGCGCGGAATTTATAACTTCATCGATAATGGTGGGCTTTCCGCCGCGCCAATCTTCCCATGGAAAGTAATGATACCAATTACGCCAGAGCGTATCGGCGGCATCGCCTCCGCTGATGGGGCGGGAAAGTGCCAGATAGCCGACAGAAACAACGCGCGGTCCTTCGCCCGACATCACCATATGCCGCCCGCGATCGCCGAATGTATAGAGCTGTTCCGTATAGCCGAGATCGAGAGCCGTCTGCTCCTTCACCCAGCTTCGCAGGCCGCTTTCAAGCGTCCGGTGTTCCAATGGATCGAATGGACCAAACGGAAGAGCGTCGGGCTGCCCGTCGTGATGAACCGCCAGGACCGAGGGTATTTCATCGGTAACCGACACGATCGCCGCGCTGAGACCGATGCTCACCACATGTTGTTGAGGATCGAGCGACATGCCGTCAGAGTCCTATCGGCAGCGATACACAACTGCCTTCCGGCACGATTTCCCCTCGGCCTATGCTGGCAATTGCCGCAATCATACGCCCGTCCCGCTGAAGAAGTGTATCGGCGTGGCGTATCATAAGCGCGTTAGGATAGGCGTGGGGCGCCAGCCGTCGGAGGAGATAGGCGATTTCAAGTTCGCGGTCCGGCCCGATACGTTCGCAAAGCAGGATGTAAGCCGCTGCCGTCGACCGGCTCACGCCAGCCCAGCAATGCACCAGAAGCGGCGCATCCGCCTTCCAGCCCTGCGCAAAGTCGAGCAGGCGCACAATATGCCCGGACGCTGGCGATTCAGAACCCGCCATCTCCTCCACGACGTCATGGACTGCGAGCTTGAGATGCCGTTCCGGCGCGATCTGCGGCGGCGTCTCGATCATATGTTCCGGTGAAAGCAGGGTTATCAGGTGGGAAGGGTGTTGGGCCTCGATCGTCCGTTCAACCGCCGAAAGAGGACTGACAAGGATGCAGGTCATTGCGTTTGCCGTGGCACTCTCAGACAATTCCTCTCCAAGTTATAAACTATAGCGAGAGACGCCGGAAACGCTCGATAAATTGGCGCTCGGCCTGCTCGGCCGGAAGCGGCACCAAAGCGGGCTTGCGAAGCTTCACCGGGGGCCGGCCAAAAAAACTCCTGGCCTCGGTAATTTCGAATCCGGCGAGCTGTGTCGCCTCGAAATAGGCGGCGATGCGATCTCCCTGCTTGATCAATGCCGTAGCATCCTCCGGCAAGCGCGGCGGAAGCCCGAACCGGATATGGATCGCGCCAAGGAGCTTCAGTTCGAAATCCTTGTAATCGATCCCGACTGCCGCCTTGAACGGGCTTATCAGGTCGCCGACGACATATTCGGGCGCGTCATGCAGCAACGCGGCCAAGCGTATCTCCGAAGCCGTGGCAGGCCGTAACGCGCCGGTGAGGCTTTCGACCAGAAGGCAATGTTGCGCGACGGAGAATGCGTGAGCGCCGCGTGTTTGCCCGTTCCACCGCGCCACCCGGGCAAGACCATGTGCGATATCGGCAATCTCAATATCGAGCGGCGAGGGGTCCAGAAGATCCAGGCGGCGTCCGCTCAACATGCGTTGCCACGCGCGCGGGCGTTTGGTCGGAGACGTTTTCACTTTCGGCCAGCCGTGCACCGATACATCAGAGAAACCAGAATTTCGCACAAATGATCATCAGCGTGACAGAGAGTGTAACTCGCACCACGATTTCCGGAATTCGCGCCGAAAGCAGGCTGCCAATTATGATTCCAGGAATGGACCCCATGAGAAGAGCCACCAGCAGTTTCCAGTCTATGGAGCCGAGCGCCCAATGGCCGAGACCCGCGATCAGAGTAAGCGGAACCGCATGCGCTATGCCCGAGCCCACGATGGTGGCAATGGGCATTTCAGGATAAAGCAGGATGAGCGCCGTGACACCGATCGCACCTGCACCCACGGAAGAAATCGAAACAAGCACACCGAGCACAGCTCCGGTAAGGATCGTAAGATTTCTGATTAGCCGGGCGGTCATATTCCCGGTGTGTTTCTCGTAGATCTGCTCGAGTTGTTTCCGAAATATAAGGGATATCGCCGTGAGGAACAGCGCAACGCCAAGGATTTTCGTAACGAGAGTTTGCGTCGTATTGCCGTGTATATCGAGATAGTAAAGTGTAACCAGCGTGAGCGCAGTCATCGGTACACTTCCCGCGGCGAGCCATCCAACGACCTTCCAATCCACCGTTCTGTTCCAGGCATGGACGACGGTGCCGCTGGCTTTTGTAATACTTGCGTAAAGCAGATCGGTGCCGACCGCGGTAACGGGGTGGATGCCGAAAAATATGATCAGAAGCGGCGTCATCAGCGCACCGCCGCCGGTGCCAGTCATGCCCGTCAAAACGCCAATGATGAATCCCGATAGAAGATAGAGCCCTGGTATATCGTGAAAGATTGTCATCCTATTTCCCACCGCGCGGTACTGGCGCCCATAGCTGTCATAGACCGTTTCGACATTCCATCCATATCTATTGGAATGACATTTAACCATACTTCCTTAGAATGACGCTTCCAGCCGTATAGCCGGCACCGAACGCGCACAAATGACCGATGCTGCCGGGAGCAAGATCTTTGCTGAACATGTGAAATGCAATGACGGAGCCGGCCGAACTGGTATTCCCGAATTCTTCAAGTATATTCGGTGCCTCATCCGGCAAAGGTTCGCGCCCCAGTACTTTGCGCGCGATCAGATTGTTCATATTGATATTGGCCTGATGCAGCCAAAGCCGGCGAACCTCGGACGAGGCGATATTACTTGCCGCAAGGTGATCGAGCATGAAATTCGACACCATGGGAACGACTTCCTTGAACACCTTTCGGCCCTTTTGCACGATCAATTTATCGTCACCGCTGGCGGTGTCTGGCGAGAAGCGATTGAGGGGACCAAAATTATTGCGGATGTTATTCGAGTATTGCGTTTCGAGCCGCGTACTGACGATCTCCCAGACATTGTCACCTGCGGCCGCCTGCGAGGGTTGAAGCAGGCAGGCAGTCGCTGCGTCGCCGAAAATAAAATGTGTTTCACGGTCCCGAAGGTTGAGATGGCTTGTACAGACTTCCTGGTTTATGACCAAAACGGCGCGCGCTTTTCCGCCGGCGACGAGGGCGGCGCCCACTTCGATTCCATAAGCAGCAGAAGAACACGCGGCCAGGAGATCGAATGCAAATCCGGCGATCCCAAGCGCGTGTTGGACCTCAATGGCGATCTGGGGGTAAAACCTTTGTACCACCGATGCGGCGACGATGACCGCATCGATGTCGTCCGGCGAGCAACGGGCAGCGGCAAGAGCATCCTGCGACGCTTTGACAGCGATCTCGGCCATCACCGATAAGGCGTCATTGGGTCTTTCCGGCACTCGCGGGCACAGGATTTCAGGATCGAGCATTCCGTTTTTCGCAACCACATGACGCCGATGGATTCCGGACGCCTTGACAATGAATTCGTCGCTCGATTTGAGGATGGGCTGCACATGTCCGGCTGCAATATCCCGGGCATGAAGCTGGTTGTGCCGGCGCGCGTATTCGTTAAACGAATCCACGAGTTCGCGATTGGAAATCACGTCGGGAGGGACAAAAATACCCGTGCCACTGATGGCTATTGTGGTCAACGCCCGACTTTCGCGAAACTGCTGTTTGAAGGCTGTCGTAGCGCTTCGTCAAACGCAACCCCCTCGGGTTTCGCGGTGCGGGGACGCGCATCGTATACGGAGCAAGTTCAGGTTCCGCTCAAGCCGGAAAGTTTGACGAATGATGGACGTGGCAAATTCGGCGCTTGTGCTCTTCTCCGGCGGACAGGATTCCACCACCTGCTTGGCCTGGGCGCTCGAGCGGTTCACGCGCGTCGAAACTGTGGGGTTCAACTACGGTCAACGGCATGCGGTTGAACTCTCCGCACGGCCACGCATTCTCGAGCAATTGCGAGCAGACTTTCAATCATGGGCGCCCGCGTTGGGAGCGGATCATATTCTGCCGCTCGAACTG
>DASXXW010000181.1:0-8885 GCA_036502865.1 Rhizomicrobium sp. | reverse complement strand
AGATCGCCGCGCTTGATGCGTCCGTCGGCAACGCCCTCCGCCAAAGCGAGCGGCACGGATGCGGCCGAGGTATTTCCATGTTCGGCAATGGTGGAGATGATCCGTTCCGCGGGAATATCGAGCCGACGCGCCGTGGCATCGAGAATTCGCTGATTGGCCTGATGCGGCACGATCCAGTTGAGGTCATGCACCGTCACGCCTGCCGCTTTGGCCGCGGCTTCGATCGCCGTCGTGGTGTTGATGACCGCATGTTTGAAGACGTCCGGTCCCTGCATCCGCAAATGGCCGGTGGTGCCGGTCGTCGACGGGCCGCCATCGACGTAGAGCAGATCATGAAGACGGCCATCGGAATAGATCTGCGAAGTGAGCACGCCGCGATCCGACGAATCGCCATTGCCCTGCCCGGCCTCGAGCACGAGCGCGCCGGCGCCATCGCCAAAGAGCACGCAGGTCGAGCGGTCGGTCCAATCCATCAGGCGCGACATGGTTTCAGCGCCGACGACAAGGATGGTTCGCGCCTGCCCGGCCTTGATGAAATTATCAGCGACTGCAATCGCGTAAATGAAACCGGAACAGACAGCCTGAACATCGAAGGCCGCGCCGCGGGTCATTCCAAGCCGCGCCTGGATATTTGTAGCAACGGACGGAAAGGTCTCGTCCGGCGTCGTTGTCGCGACGATGATGAGATCGAGCGCTTCAACCGAAATGTCGGCCTGTTTGAGCGCGGCATTGGCAGCATTCAATGCGAGGTCCGATGTATGCTCGCCTTTGCGGGCCACATGACGGCGGCGAATTCCCGTGCGGGACGTGATCCACTCATCGCTCGTATCGACGCGGGTCGCGAGGTCGGCATTGGTGAGTACGGTCTCGGGAAGGAATGATCCGACACCGGTTACGATCGAGCGGATGACTGTCACGTAGCAGCCGCTCCGGTATTCCCTGCGGGGCGAAACAGCGGCGCGACCAATGCCCGATCGCCTGCAATCTGCGGAATGATTTTGGCGCGCGCCATATCGACGGCCATGTCCAGCGCGCTTGCAAAGCCCAACGCATCAGCACTGCCATGGCTTTTCACCACGACGCCGTTGAGCCCAAGAAATATGCCGCCATTGGCAGCTCGCGGATCGAGCTTGCGGCGTAGCGATTTGAGCGCACCGGCTGCCATGAATGCGCCGAGCCGCGACAGGAATCCGCGTTTAAGCGCCGAGCGCAGATAATGCATCACCAGCGAAGCAATTCCTTCGGCCGTCTTCAAAGCGATGTTTCCGGTGAAGCCGTCCGTTACTACTACGTCCGCGGTTCCTTCGGAGATGTCGTCGCCCTCCACGAATCCCAGGAATTCCATCGGCAGATTGGCGTTTTTCAGGATCTGCGCGGCACCACGAACCGATTCATTACCCTTAACATCCTCGGCGCCGACATTGAGGATGCCGACGCTTGGGCGTTCCAACCCGAAAATCGCGCGCGCAAAGGCTTCGCCCATAACCGCGAAATCCACCAGTTGCTGCGAGTCCGTGGCGATATTGGCGCCGATATCGAGCACGATCGTCTGACCGCGCTTGGTCGGCCACAACGCGGCAATGGCGGGGCGATCAATGCCCTCGATCACGCCCAGATGAAACATCGACATGGCCATCAACGCGCCGGTATTACCGGCCGAAATGACCACTTCGGCTTCCTTATTGGCTACGGATTCGATGGCGCGCCACATGCTGGTATTGCGGCCGCGGCGAAGGGCTTGGCTCGGCTTCTCGTCCATCCGCACATGCTCGGCGCTGTGCCGTACTTCCGCGCGGCCCTTAAGCTTCGCGCGCCGCGCCAGGAGCGGCTTTAGCAGCGCTTCATCGCCATGCAGGATGTAGCGTACCGTTGGATGGCGCACGATAGCGCGCGCAAGCGCGGCGAATACCACGCCTGGGCCGGCATCGCCGCCCATGGCATCCACGGAAACCGTCAGTTCGGGATTCACCCTCGCCTCACTGCCCGATAGGCCCACTTATCAGCCGCAGTCCGGAGAAGTCTCAGGCTTCAACCTTCGTCACCTCGCGGCCGTCATAATGGCCACAGGAGGTGCAGACATGGTGGGGCCGCTTCTGCTCACCACATTGCGGACATTCGACATGCGAGGCGGGCGCGAGCCGATGATGCGCGCGACGCATATTCCGCCGGGATGGCGATGTTTTTCTCTTTGGGACCGCCATGGCGGCACTTCTCCTTAAAGCGTTTGCCGAATCCGCAAAGACCGGGCACCTGTTGAGGCACCGGCTATTATGGACCGGCCGGGCAAAGCGAGCCGCGGAGTGAACAGGAAACCGCCCCGAGATTCAAGCGCAACGCCCGGCGCCGTCCACACTATTTCCGGCCCGGAAGACCGTAAATGCCCGCACGCCGGGGCTAGTTTACGCCTTTGAGCTGCTCCAGTGCCGCAAATGGGCTGTCCGTTTTGTCGCCATCGTCGGGCGTCTCGAATTCCACGCCCGGCGCGCGCGGATAAGGATCGATGGCCAAGGCAAACTCCTCCCGCAGCGGTGCGGCGAGATCATAGCGCAAGCTTTCGATTTCATCGGGCGCATCTTCTTCGACGGACGCGGACGGCACCAAGCCGCCTTTGTCCGGATAGCGCTGAAGGCTTGGCGTTATGTGCAGGGTGCGGGTGAAGTTCCGCGCGATATGCGAATGGACGGGTTCGAGGGTGACCACGCAAGCCTGCACGACATCGGCTTCGAAATCGGTTTCAAGCTGATAGGTCGTTCGGGACTGGGCATGAACTTTGACATGCCCCTCGAGCCGGGTGACCTCGTCGACTCCTGCCCACTCCGTCAGCCGTTTCAGCTCCTCCGGCGTGGCCGTGATGTCCGTTTCATAGCCGGGATCGCGAACGTCCGAGAGATCAATGAAGCGTTCGAGGGGTATCGTGGTCATCGCCGTTTATCTCAATCAGAGCCGGAACGGATCCGAATTCCGCTTCGCCATCCGCCAATCTGGAATGCCCGAGCCTCGCCCGCGCAGCAATTACATATTTGGCCAGTTGGCTGGCCTGTTCAATGTGGGACGTGTCTCCGCGGTAGAGATTGCGGATCAATGCGGCACCGAGTTCCGTTTCGTTCCTGGCTTCGTCATAGGCCCGCAGCCTTCCATAGAAGGCGCTCGCCAT
Source organism: Rhizomicrobium sp. (assembly GCA_036502865.1). Taxonomy (GTDB): domain Bacteria; phylum Pseudomonadota; class Alphaproteobacteria; order Micropepsales; family Micropepsaceae; genus Rhizomicrobium. The sequence continues at coordinate 5,731 of DASXXW010000181.1, read as the reverse complement.
TTTCTTGATACGCCGGCTCATGCCCATATCCCCGGCTCCCTGCTCGCGAAGCGCCTCGTCCAATCGGACGAAGACCACGTCGACAAGCGATTGCGCCAGTTCCTGCTCGCCCTGAAATCCCAAGGCTTCCAGCACCATCCACGCGTGAAGCACGAGGACATCGAAGCGGCCATCCATGGTATCGCTGACACCATACGTCGCGAAAAAAACGTGGTCGCGCGCCTGTGCCGAAAGGCTTGCGCAGAGGGAGATCGCGATCCGGCGACGCGCCTTGCGCTCTCCGAGTGTCTTCAACATCCACAGATCCCCAACTGCCAAGACGCTTGAAACTGTCCGGTCGCGACGCTAGCACAGGACATGCGGGGCTGACTTCCTGAGGTTCAAAAGATGCGGCGTCCGCTTCTGGCGCTTACAGTTCTGGCCCTGACGGGCTGCGTTCCGGTGATCAACCAGCGCGGATATCTCCCCGATCCGGGAGGTGAAGCTTCCATTGCCACCGGCAAAGATACCGAAACGACCGTGCAGGCCCGGCTGGGAGATCCCTCGATCCGCGCCGTATTCGGTGCGGATTCCTGGTACTACGTGACCAGCGTCGAAAAGCAGCTCGCCTTTTTCGATGCCAAGGTTCAGACGCGCTCGATCTTTGCGGTTCATTTCGACAAAGACGGCAAAGTCATCGACACGCGCCATTTCGGCCTCAAGGATGGTCATGTCGTCGCCTTCGAAACGCGAATCACACCTGCTCGTGGACGCGAACTGACCTTCCTGCAGCAGCTCTTCAACGCGACGCCGGGCGTTCCCATCGGCACATTGTCGCCCAGTCAGGGGGCACCCGGGGGCGGTCCTGGCGGAGGCCCCGGGCCCTGATCGAAGCCGGTTTCAGAATCCGTGGATTCCGTGGGCCAGCGTGGCGAGCAATAGCAATGCGACGATATTGGTGATCTTGATCATCGGGTTCACGGCCGGACCGGCGGTGTCCTTGTAGGGATCGCCGACCGTATCACCGGTAACCGCCGCCTTGTGCGCGTCGGAACCTTTACCGCCGAAATGGCCGTCCTCGATGAACTTCTTGGCGTTGTCCCATGCACCGCCGCCAGAGGTCATCGATATCGCAACAAACAATCCCGTCACGATCACGCCAAGCAGCATGGCGCCCAAAGCCGAAAACGCTTCGCCGCGATCGGCAATCGCATCCACCACGAAATACAAAACGATCGGCGAAAGCACGGGCAGCAATGAGGGAATGACCATTTCCCGAATGGCGGCACGGGTCAGCATGTCGACCGCGCGGCCGTAATTCGGTTTCTGCGTACCCAGCATGATCCCGGGCATTTCCCGGAACTGCCTGCGCACCTCTTCGACAACGGCGGCGGCAGCGCGGCCGACCGCAGTCATGGCAATGCCGCTGAAAAGATAAGGCAGCAAACCGCCGATGAAGAGACCGACAACAACCCACGGGTCGTAGAGCGAGAATGTCGGAAGCGAGAGGCCCGCGAAGTACGGATACACATTGGAATGCGACGTGAAGTAGTTGAGGTCCTGCGTATAGGCAGCAAACAACACCAGAGCGCCGAGGCCGGCTGAACCGATTGCATAGCCCTTCGTCACGGCTTTCGTCGTGTTGCCGACCGCATCGAGCGCATCGGTTGTTTTGCGCACATCGCCTTCCAGACCGGCCATCTCGGCAATACCACCGGCATTATCGGTCACAGGTCCGAACGCATCGAGAGCCACAATCATTCCCGCGAGTGACAACATGGTCGAGACGGCAATGGCGATGCCGAACAGGCCGGCCAGCCAGTTCGCCGCGACGATGCCTATACAGATTACAAGCGCGGGCAACGCGGTGGACTCCATCGAGACTGCGAGCCCCTGGATGACGTTGGTTCCGTGGCCGGTTCGCGACGCTTCGGCGATCATCCGCACCGGACGGTAATTGGTCCCGGTGTAATATTCGGTGATCCAGATGATGGCGCCGGTAACGGCCAAGCCTACCACGCCGCAGAAGAAGAGCGACTGGCCGGTAATAACGTGGCCGGAAATCGTACCGACCGCATCGTTCATTCCGACAACCCATTCCGTCAGCGGCCACAGCCCGATAAGCGAAAGCACGCCCGTCGCGACCACACCCTTGTAAAGCGCGCCCATGATGGAATTGCTGCGGCCGAGCTGCACGAAGAACGTGCCCACGATTGAGGTGATGATGCACATGGCGGCGATGGCGAGCGGATACAGCATCAATTGCGTGCGTGCGACGCCGGTGAAATAGATCGAGGCCAGAACCATCGTGGCGACTGTCGTCACCGCGAAGGTCTCGAACAGATCGGCAGCCATACCGGCGCAGTCGCCGACATTGTCGCCCACATTGTCGGCAATGGTAGCCGGGTTACGCGGATCATCTTCCGGAATTCCCGCTTCGACCTTGCCCACCATGTCGCCGCCGACATCGGCGCCTTTGGTGAAGATGCCACCGCCGAGACGCGCAAAGATCGAAATCAGCGAGGCACCAAAGCCGAGTGCGACAAGCGCGTTGGAAATCACACGGCCCTGCGCTTCGTCATTGATGTCGAGATGCAGCGCATAGCGCAGCACAGCGTAATAACCGGCGACGGCAATCAGCCCGAGGCCCGCAACAAGCAATCCGGTCACCGCGCCCGAACGGAAGGCGACGGAAAGACCGGCTGCAAGACCATGACGTGAGGCCTCCGCCGTGCGGACATTGGCGCGCACGGACACGTTCATGCCGATATAGCCGGCAAGGCCCGAAAACGTGGCGCCGATCAGATAGCCGAGCGCGACCTGCCAGCCGAATATGACAAAGGCGATGATGAGGATAACGACACCGGCAATCGCGATCGTCGTGTATTGGCGATTGAGATAGGCCGCAGCGCCTTCCTGGATGGCGGCTGCGATTTCCTGCATCCGGGCGTTACCGGCGCTCTGTGCGAGCACACTGCGAACGGTCCATGCGCCATAGAGCAGCGCAAGCAGGCCGCAAGCCAGAATGAGGTAAATCTGCAGGCTCATCGTATTTTCCTTCGTTTCAGCGGGAATTCATCACGCGACGCTCAGCAGCGCCGGCAACCTCCCCGCCCTTATACCGGCTCGACCGGCCAAAAAAGCGGCGGAACATGCCAAAAGCAACCGGGCGAGGCAACGCCGCAGGGCTATGTGCGACAGTTCGGCTTCAAATGCCAAAGAGACAAGGCCGCTTTTGCTCAGAAATGGGTGTATCCGCGGCGTTTCAGCGGGACCTCTTCCCCCGGAGATTGGAGGAGAACAGCACCCTGCCCCGGCCCGACGCGGCCAATGACGGTGGCTTCGGTCTCCGTCTCTTGCGCAATTCTGCGAATCGACGCCAAGGCCGACGCCGGAGCGGTGAAGGCGATTTCGTAGTCATCGCCGGCTGTCGCGCCCTCAAGACGGGCATCGAGCCCGTCGCCACGCACCATGCGAAATGAGGGGGACAGAGGAATCGCGGCCGCATCGACCTCTATCCGCACACCGGAAACACTCGCGATATGGCCGAGGTCGGCCATGAGCCCATCGGAAACATCAATGGATGCGCTGGCGAATCCACGCAGCGCGCGTCCGAAGCGGTTGCGCGGCAACGGCAGGCGATAGCGCGAAATCAGGAATTCGTCGGCCGGCTTGTTTCCGGCGAGAAGCGACAGTCCAATTCCGGCGTCGCCGATGGTTCCGGTTACGAATACCAGATCGCCTGTCTTCGCTCCTTTTCGCCTGATCAGAGATCCTTCAGGCACGAAACCGGCCGCAGTCACGGTGATGGTGAGCGGACCAGGTGTCGCCGTGGTTTCGCCGCCCAAGAGGTTTACACCGAATTCCACCTGGTCTTCGGAAAGCCCCATGGCGAAGTGTTTCAACCACTCCATGTTGGACCAAGGCGGCAAAGCCAATGCCAACAAATAAACCGATGGCTCGGCGCCTTTCGCTGCGAGGTCGGACAGCGCGCGCCGCAGGGCTTTGCGTCCAATCGTAGATGCCGGATCATCGGAGCGAAAATGGACTCCCTCGATCACCGAATCCGTTTTGAGTACGACCTCGCATCCTTCGGGTGGAGATATAACACCGACATCGTCGGTAAGACCGAAGGCGCCGGGACATCCCTGGGCGAGCGGCGCGAAAATTTCCGAGATCAGCTCGAATTCCCCCGGCGGGGACCCGGCATCTTTATTTGATTTGCTCATCGGCGCCCGCCCCGCCGAATTCGGCGGTTCGATGCAAGTGGGCCAGCTGATCCAGAACTGCATTGACGAAACCGCATTCGGTATCGCCGGCGAAGCATCGCGTAATCTCGATATATTCGTCGATCACGACACGCGCGGGAACATCTTCCTGGCCCATAAGCTCGAAAGCGGCAGCCCTGAGAACGGCGCGCAGGATCGAGTCGATGCGCTGCAGCCGCCACTCTTTGGTGAGGCATGACGCGATCGCGGTATCCACTTCGGCCTGGCGGCGGGGAACACCAGCGACGATATCATGGAACAGCTTTGCATCTGCGGGTGCTGTTTCATTCTGAAAACGGTGATCGAAAAATTCCTGCGCTACCGTTTCGGCGTCCGTGCCTGTCAGCTCCATTTGATAGAGAGCCTGGACGGCAGCGAGGCGCGCAGAACGGCGCTCGGCGCGATGATGGGCGCTTGTGTGCGAAACGCTCATCGCCGCGCCGTCATTTTTGCCCGGATATCAATGAGGCCAAGACACGCACGCGCGGCGTCTCCGCCCTTGTCCTGACCATTGCGGTCGGCACGGACGAGCGCCTGCTCTTCGGTTTCACAGGTGAGTATTCCGTTGCCGATACACAGACCTTGTTTGAGGCCCAGATCCATCAATCCGCGTGCAGATTCGGTCGAGACGATCTCGAAATGGAAGGTTTCGCCACGGATGACACAGCCCAGCGCGACGAACCCGTCATAGCCCCGCGCCGTATCCTCCCCCGCTCTTGAAGCGATGGCGATTGCAGGCGGAATCTCCAACGCGCCGGAAACGGTGATCCGCTCGAAGTGCGCGCCGGCACGTTCCAGTGCTGCGGTCGCGCCATCCAGCAACGCATTGGAAATATGCGGATAGAAGCGCGCCTCCACGATGAGAATTCTAGCGCTCACTGCGCACTCCCTCGCAACCCGCGTATCGGGCGCGTGCCGACGATGTCGATTCCGTAGCCTTCCAACGCAACAACTTTTTTCTCCGGCGTATCTGTCAGCATGATCATCTTGTTGATGCCGAGATCGAGCAGTATTTGCGCGCCGACACCAAACTCTTTCACGCGGCGGCGGTCGGAATCTTCCGAGGTGCGCCGTAGCACCGTGTCCGAGACGAAAGTCGGGCGCGATTGGCGAAGGACCACGACAACGCCTCGCCCCTCCTCCGCAATGATGCGCATGGACTCCGCGAGAACATCCTTTTCAAAGGATGCGTAGCCGAGCATGTCGGTGAAAATATTGAGCGCATGCATACGGACAAGAATGGGATCAGGTCCACTCAGATCGCCTTTCACCAAAGCGATGTGTTCAGCATATTCGATCGTGTTGGCATAAACCAGCAGGCGCCACGAACCGCCAAAATGACTTTGAAACTCGCTTTCGACAGTACGCTCGACGAAATGGTCGTAGCGCCTTCGATAGGCGATCAGATCGGCGATGGTTCCGATCTTCAGTCCGTGTAGCTGGGAAAACTGCACGAGGTCGGGCAAGCGCGCCATCGTGCCGTC
>DASXXW010000180.1:0-3231 GCA_036502865.1 Rhizomicrobium sp. | reverse complement strand
CGATGGCCTCTGCGGCCCTCTGCGAATTCCACGGTGTAGCCGTCGGGGTCATGTGCGCGCATCGATCGTTCCCATGGCTCTTCATGCGGAGGCTCGAAAAAATCAACGCCTCTTGCTTTCAGAAGCTCGAACAGCTCATCGAGATGATCCGTGGCCAGTTCAATATGAATACCGGCCCGCTGTTCAGGAGTCATAGTGCTCGATTCCGAATTCGCGGGATCCATGGGTAACAGACCGATCGTCCCGCCAGTTGGACCTCCCACCCGGATCATCGCAAAATGCGGAGCTTTGTCGATTTCCACGGAGAATCCCAATTTGTCCCTGTAGAATTCTATCGAGCGCTTTACGTTTTCAACGCGGAGCGTGAGACCCTCCAATCTTACGTCAAGCATGGTCAGATAACCCCTGTTTACGGCCAATCCACCCTGTGGGGGCGTTCACCTTGGCGTGTCTCTTCTGGGTCGATTACATCAATTCGAGCGCGGGTGCGCCATGACCGCTTCGCCCCGTTGGTCGGCGTCGGCACCGGTAGATCGGCGGGCTTCTCGCCCTTGAGGACGCGGTCGACATAGGATGCGGCGCGATTGTATAGATCGATGGTGTCCACGGCTGTCAGGGCGCTGCGCCACTCTGGCCATCGCGCGCGGCGGCCCCGGCTCCAATCGGTCGACCTGTCTCCACGGAATTGCCGAATACCGCCTCTATAGCGTCCCTGGCGCATTTTTCGTCATTTCCGCCCGGGCCTGCGACCCCAATTGCCCCCACTGTATGGCCATCCTGGATGATTGGAAGGCCGCCCGGCTGTGGAAAATCGCCGAGCCACAGGGATTCGGCATTACCCTTTTTCACCTGGTCGAAGAGTTGGCTGGTTGCACGGCCCCAGCGTGCGGCCGTCACCGCCTTGAGCTCGGCGGTCTTGGGCGCAGTGGGTGATGCACCCTGGCGGGCGAAAAAATAGAGAAGACGCCCCGCAGGGTCGACTACAGCAACTGCAGTTGCGGTGTTGGCTTTCGCCGCAAATGCTACACAAGCCTCGCCGAGCTGCTGCGCTGCCGCACTCGAAATTTGGGGCACTTGCACGATCAGAGCCTGTGTCGCGGCATCAGGGGGCGATGCGAAAGCCGCGAGCGCCGCAAACCACGCTACCTGAAATCGATTACGCATCGATGCTTCCTCCTCATGACGACTCAGGGAAATCTGCAGCGGTAGAGCATATCCGGACTCCCCGCCTAATCGCTACGCTCACAGATACCCGTGGTCCGCATGCGAAAGCCTTCGGCGCGGCAGGAAAAATCGTTCGTAGGATCAGGTCCGGGTCAGGTGCGGCGATGCCGGCTGCCTCTGCTGCCCGTCTGCTTTGCCCTCCATTGCCGACATCCTGCTGTGCTGCCGCGAACAGCCGGTCCGGGCCAACAACAGACTTATCGATCGCAACACATCGTCACTCCTACATGCGCGAAATCGGCTTGCTCTTGAAGCCGGAATTGGCCGATCCGCCGCCCGATGGTATGTTCCCTGCAGCTTTGAAGGAGGGCACGATGGCCGAAGCGAAACTCGCTCCGAACCTGCCGGATTGGATGGTCGAGCACGCGAACCGCTATCTTACTAGCGGCGGAACGGACGGGCACATGTACAAGATAACCGTGCCCCAGCGAGGTGAGATCACGGCGCCGGCATTGCTGCTGACCACTACCGGCCGCAAGTCTGGCGATAAGTTCATATTCCCGCTGTTTTACGGAACGGACGGCGGCAGTTACTTCGTAATCGCCTCGAAGGGCGGCGCGCCCGAACACCCAGGGTGGTATCGCAATATTCTTGCGAACCCCGACGTCGAAGTACAAGTCGGGACGAAGAAGATGAACGCGCGGGCCAGGACAACGGCGGGCGAGGAACGCCTCCGACTTTGGAAAAAGGCGCTCGAATTTTGGCCGCCCTACGCTGACTATCAGCTCAAGACAGAGCGCGAGATACCGGTGGTCGTTCTGGATTCCAGTTCATTAGGGTACGTGGCGGCCGGCCGCGACAGCGACGGCCTGGCGCTGTTCGCACGGGCTTTGTCGCTTTGCCGGCCTCATCGGCCCCATGAGATTCGGCTTTGCCCCCGAAATGCGGACGTTCGTCCGCCGACCGTCCGGTTGGGCCTCCAATGCAGACATCCTGTTGCGCGGCCGTGAACCGCCGCTTCGGGCCACTCGGCGACATGGCCGACGCAAATCGCTATTAAGCGCTCCTGCCCGGAAGAACGTCTGGCGCGCCAAACACTTCCGCCCGCTCAAGGCTCGCAATCATCGACACTCTTCGCAGGAAATCGCGCGTCGACTGTGGATTGCTCGCCGTCCTTCTCAGTTCATCACGAAAACGGTCCCGCTATTGTTGATATGGGCAGCATCGCCGGCGAGAAAGACCCGCCCGACCCGAAAATGCCTTGGCGATGCGCTGGTGAACTTTGTAGAGGAGAACGCGCGAGACCTCGTCGTCCCTGATTCCGGCGACAACCGTGGACGACGCCATTCGAACAAAGTCGCGGCTGACCGCCGTGGCGTCGGGCACGTCTTCGGCGATCGGCAATGTCAGGCGCCACGTCGACGGAAGTTGCAGCAGGAAGCGCCGGTTCGTGGGCGCGGCCAATGGCGAGCCGGTCGAAATGAAAATTGAGCTGGAAAAACACCTAGCGACCAACTGAATGACCTAACCCGAGGGGGAGGCAATAAGTCAATTTTTTATCGGCAAAGACCGCATCACAGATTGCGAAGATTCGCGCGATCTTGGCGTTGTCATCACTATCACCGGCCTTCCTATCGAAGGCGGGGGTGTCCCGAAAATGTATACCGGAATATTCCAGGCGATTGACCATAGTCCCACGCGAGGGCCGGGGCGGGAATGGCGCATTACGATCCGCGATCCAAAACCAGCCACTCCGCATTTCAAACCCGGCCAGTAGGGCTTAAACCCGGCCAGCACCGGCCGGCGCGTCCTGGCTGCCCCGTATTATCGATGGTCGATATGTAACTTGACGAATATCGATACCAAGCATATTGATTATCGATATATCAGAGGGGAGGTCGAGATGCCCGATGACAGAAAGCTCTTTGCAGCCACGCAGTGGGTGCTGCGCGCCGGCATCGTCGTGACCATGGTGCTGATCGGCATGTACATTCTGGGCGTGTCCGGCATGATCTTTGGGCTTGCTACCTCGCGCCTGCCGCTCGACAGGATCGCGCATTGGACCGG
>DASXXW010000179.1:0-4670 GCA_036502865.1 Rhizomicrobium sp. | reverse complement strand
TCCAGGCGCTGCGAGCCGAGTCGCAAAAGGAAGCGTCCAGCGAGCAGGAGCGGATGCGGCAGCAGACGGCCACGGAAATGGTGAAGATCCGGGCGCACGCCGAGCAGGAAATCGCCTCCGCCGGCAAGGCGGATCGCCTGGAGCTGAAAAAGTATTCCGCAGAACTGGCCGTCGCGCTGGCGGAACAAAAACTCCGCGCGCGCATCACGCCGGACGCGCAGGAGGCTCTGGTGCGTGGTTTCGTGCGGGATCTCGACAGTTCCCAGACGCCAGTTAACCAATGACTTCTTCTGCGATTACCAAGCGATACGCCGACGCCCTGGCGGATGTGGTCACCGCCAGCGGGGCTGCTCTTGCGCCACAGGATGCGGTCGGCCAATTGGGCTCGTTCGATGCCGCGCTGCGCTCGTCGCCCGAATTGTACAATGCGCTGACCTCGCCCGCTGTGGCCGCCAGCCGCAAGAAAGCCGCTGTGGGAAAGATCGCAGATCTGCTGAGTCTGTCGCGCATCGCACGGAATTTCCTGTTTGTTCTGATCGATCACCACCGCATTCCCGCGCTCTCCGAGATTCTCGAAGCTTTCGAGCTGGTTTTGGACGAGCGCCTGGGCTTTTTGCGCGCGGAGGTCTCCTCGGCGCGCGACCTCAATGAAACGCAACGCGCCACCGTCAACGGCCAGCTGGAACGGCTCACCGGCAAGCGGATCCGCATGCGCTTTCACGTAGATGAATCGCTGATCGGCGGCGTGGCGGCGCGGATTGGCTCCACACTGTACGACGGTTCGGTGCGCGGCCAGCTCGCATCACTCGGACGCCGCTTGCGCGCCGAAGACTAAATCGTAACGAGAAGGAATTATGGCAACCATTCGAGCGGATGAAATCACCAGTATCCTCCGCCAGGAGATTGAGAACTACGAACGGGCGATCGACGTAACCGAGACCGGCTCGGTGATCTCGGTGGGCGATGGCATCGCCCGCATCCATGGCCTGGAAAAAGTCATGGCCGGAGAGTTGATCGAGTTTCCCCACAATGTGTCCGGCATCGCTATGAACCTGGAAGAAGACCAGGTTGGCGCGGTGCTGCTGGGCGAATACTCGGAAATCAAGGAAGGCGATGAAGTGCGCCGGACGCGCCGCATCATGTCGGTACCGGTAGGCGATGCGCTGATCGGCCGTGTGGTGAACGCGCTCGGGGTGCCGCTTGATGGCAAGGGTCCCATCCATACCACCGAGTTCAATCCGGTGGAGCGACTGGCGCCGGGCGTGGTGGACCGCCAGGGCGTGAAGGAACCAGTACAGACCGGTATCAAGGCGATCGATGCCATGATTCCGATCGGCCGCGGCCAGCGCGAGTTGATTATCGGCGACCGGCAAACCGGCAAGACGGCCATCGCGCTCGATACCATCATTAACCAGAAGGGCGGCGACATGATCTGTATTTATGTCGCCATCGGCCAGAAGCGTTCAACCGTGGCCCAGGTAGTAAAGACGCTGGAAGACCACGGCGCGATGGAGTACACCATCGTGGTGTCCGCGTCGGCTTCCGATCCGGCGCCCATGCAATATCTGGCGCCGTTCGCGGGCTGTTCTATGGGCGAATATTTTCGTGATCGCGGAAAGCATGTGCTCTGCATCTACGACGATCTTTCCAAACACGCGGCCGCCTATCGCTAAATTTCGCTGCTGTTGCGGCGGCCGCCGGGCCGCGAGGCTTTCCCTGGAGACGTTTTCTATCTGCATAGCCGCCTGCTGGAACGCGCCGCGAAGCTCAATAAAGAAAAGGGCGGTGGTTCGCTAACTGCGTTGCCGTTCATCGAGACTCAGGCAGGCGACGTTTCGGCTTATATTCCCACGAACGTCATTTCGATCACGGACGGCCAGATCTTTCTCGAAGCGGACCTGTTCAACTCGGGCATACGGCCCGCCATCAACGTGGGCATCTCGGTCAGCCGCGTAGGCGGCAACGCGCAAACCAAGGCGATGAAATCGATCGCCGGCAGTTTGCGGCTGGAACTGGCGCAATACCGCGCGCTGGCGGCATTCGCGCAGTTCGGCTCGGATCTGGACAAGGCCTCGGTGGATCAGCTCAATCGCGGCAAGCACCTGGTCGAGATTCTCAAACAGGGGCAATATCAGCCACTGCCGCTGGAGAAGCAAATTGTGATCATCTTCAGCGGCACGCAGGGATTTCTCGACGATCTTCCGGTGGAGCAATGCCGCAAGTTCGAGGAAGAGTTGTACCGCTTCATCGAGAACGCGCACCGCGATATCTTCACCCAGATCCGGGAGAAGAAAGCGCTCGACGACACGCTTCGCGCCAAAATGAAAGAAGCGATCGGGGAATTCAAGACGCGATTCGTCGCGGAGCAGCCCGCGGCAAAAGCACATGCCTAGCCTGATCGATATCCGGCGGCGCATCCGGTCCGTCAAGAACACCCAGCAGATCACCAAAGCCATGAAGATGGTTTCGGCGGCGAAGCTGCGGCGCGCGCAGGACCGGGTCATCGCGGCGCGGCCCTATGCCACGCTTCTGGGAAAGGTATTGGCGAACGTGGCCGCGGCGGCCGCGGTGGAGCCGGACGCCGGGGACAATCCGCTGGTGGCGGTGCGGCCGGAACAACGAGTCCTGCTGGTCCTGTTCACGGCCGATAAAGGCCTCGCGGGCGCGTTCAACAGCAATCTGATCAAAGGCGCGCAGCGTTTCGCGGCGGAACACGGCGGAGCCACGGTCACTTTGGAATTGGTCGGCCGGAAGGGGCGCGACTTCTTTCGCAAGCGCGGCGCGCGCATTTCCGGCGATCAGATCAACTTGGCTGCGAAACCGGCTTACGCGCAGACGGCCGCGATCGCCGGCAGGGCTATGGATCTTTACCGGAAGGGTGAAATCGACGCGGTTCACTTGATTTACAACGAGTTCAAGAGCGTGGTTTCCCAGAAGCTGACTCTGCGAAAGATTCTGCCGGTGGATGTGCCTCAGCGTACTGCTCCTGTAGATTACATTTTCGAACAGCCGCCGGCGGCGATGCTGGACGCGTTACTCCCGCGCTATGTGGAGACGGCATTTTTCCAGGCATTGCTCGAAACCGCCGCCAGCGAGCACGCGGCGCGCATGACGGCCATGGATGCGGCCACTTCGAACGCGTCCGAGATGATCGACAAACTGACGCTCTACATGAATCGCGTGCGGCAGGCCAGCATCACCAAAGAGATTATCGAAGTGGTGAGCGGGGCGTCCGTCGAATAAAGGCATCGCAGAGTAAAGGAATTTATGGCAACCAGCACCAACGGAGTTGTAATCGGGAAGGTAGTCCAAGTGGCCGGACCGGCCGTAGACTGCCAGTTTCCGGAAGGACAGATTCCCCTGGTTTACACGGCCATCCGGGTCACCAGCGAGGGTTTCGACGTTCCTCAACCCATCGATATCATTTGCGAGGCGCAACAGCACATTGGGGAAGGCCGCGTGCGCACGATTGCCCTGCAGCCGACCGAAGGTCTGGTGCGCGGCATGAACGCGATCAGCCTGGGGCATCCGGTAGAGGTGCCGGTCGGGCAGGAGACGCTCGGGCGCGTGCTCAACGTGATCGGCGAGCCGGTCGATCAAATGGGCCCGGTGAACGCGAAGAAGCACTATTCCATTCACCGGCCAGCGCCTTCATTTGAGGATCAATCGACACGGCTGGAGATGTTCGAAACCGGCATCAAGGTGATCGATCTGCTGGAACCCTATCTGCGCGGCGGAAAGATTGGCCTGTTCGGGGGCGCGGGTGTGGGCAAGACCGTCATCATCATGGAATTGATCAATAACATCGCCATGAAACACGGCGGCGTTTCCGTCTTTTCCGGAGTGGGCGAGCGCACGCGCGAAGGCAATGACCTGTGGACGGAAATGCAGGAATCCGGCGTGATTGACCCGCACGATTACAAAAAGTCGAAGGTCGCGCTGATTTATGGGCAGATGACCGAGCCCTCCGGGGCCCGTTTGCGCGTCGGCTTGACCGGGCTGACCGTGGCGGAGTATTTCCGCGACGAAGAAGGCCAGGACGTGCTCCTGTTCATCGACAATATCTTCCGTTTTACGCAGGCTGGTTCGGAGGTATCGGCGCTGCTAGGCCGCATGCCGTCTGCCGTGGGTTACCAGCCGAACCTGGCGACGGAGATGGGCGAACTGCAGGAGCGGATCACGTCGACCAAGAAGGGCTCGATCACCTCGGTGCAGGCGATTTACGTTCCGGCCGACGATTATACAGACCCCGCTCCGGCGACGGCGTTCGCGCATCTGGATGCGACCACCAATCTTTCGCGCGACATCGCAGCGTTGGGCATTTATCCGGCGGTGGATCCGCTGGCTTCCACGTCGCGCATTCTGGATCCAAACATCATCGGCAGCGATCATTACGACACGGCACAGTTAGTGAAGGGAGTTTTGCAGCGCTATAAGGATCTGCAGGACATTATTGCCATCCTGGGCATCGACGAGCTTTCCGACGAGGATAAGCTCACGGTAGCTCGCGCGCGCAAAATCCAACGCTTCCTTTCACAACCATTCCACGTGGCAGAACAGTTCACCGGCTTTGCCGGCAAATACGTGAAATTGGCGGATACGATCAAAGGCTTCCGCGAGATCGCCGAGGGCAAGCACGACGAGATTCCCGAGCAGGCGTTTTACATGCA
>DASXXW010000178.1:0-3735 GCA_036502865.1 Rhizomicrobium sp. | reverse complement strand
ACCCACTAACGGGAGACGATATCGCAACGGGCAGCGGCGAAAGCGTTTTCCGGATGGAAACTGCTGGCCCTTCGGTCCAGAGCTCGCTGAGCGGTACGCCATGCTGGTCGATCTGCATCCGTGCATGCTCATAACCTTCGTCGATGGCGCGTTCGAACGCATGCCAGTCGCGTAGTCCGATTTCCGGCATGGGCGGTTCGAAAAGCAGATCGGCCTGATCGCGCACCACACGTCGCTGGGCTTCGGAGCCGACCGTTCCGGAACGCATCAATATGGAAACAATCGAGGGCGAACCGCGCATGCGCTGCCAGATGAGCCACCATAGCGGCCGCTCGCCATAACGGGAATCCGTCGCGTGGAGATCGACCTCGCCGGTGACATCGGAGGCAATAACGGGCCCGCGCGCCTGCGCTGCCATCACGTCGACGGGAAGATTATTCATCACACCACCGTCGACCAGCAAATGGCCATTGTAGGTGACCGGCGGAAGAATGCCCGGCAGCGCGACACTCGCCCGTAGCGCACGCCACAGCGGACCCTCGCGATGCACATGGATACGGCCCGTCGTCAGATCCGAAGAAACACAGAAGAACGGCTTCGGCAGTTCTTCGACAAGTACGTTCCCGAAATTTTCCTGTAACCTCTGCGTGGCTCTTTTTCCGCGCAGAAGTGCGATGAGAGGAAATGTAAAATCCGACAGCGGATTGCGATCCACAAATGCATCACGCATCCGCGCCTTCAGCTCCTCAAGTCCCCATTCCGAGGCAAGCCCCGCAGCGATGATGGCGCCCATGCTCGTTCCGCCGAGATGATCGAAAGGAACACCCGCTTCGACGAGCGCCTTGATGACGCCGATATGCGCATAGCCGCGCGCGCCGCCTCCGGCGAGCACCAGTCCAACCGCGCGGCCGGCGACGAAGCGCGCCAGACGCTGAATGTCATCGGACGTGCCGGGGCGCAGATGATGATGGGATTCGAAGATGCCCCTCCGCAGCGAGAAACGTTCCGGCAGATTGCGTGTCGCGCCATCGCGATGAAGTAATAAAAGTTCCGGAAGACCTCCGGTACGGGCCTTGAATGCAGGCATTTCAAAAGGCTGTCGTGGCAGCGGACGGTCGGCACGGGCGAGCAGAAAAACGCGATCCGCCTGGCGGATACAAAGATGAGTCCAGGAAGAGTCAGGAGCATCGCCGCGATAGATCACCAGATTATGCGCGGCTTCGAAGGTATCGAACCATTCGGCTCCGCGTTCGGCCGATCTCACATCCAGCACACCGGCCTTCGAGCCCATATCCGTGAGCGCGGCAGCGAGGCGATCGGCGACCGGTTCGTTTTCCAGCCCTTCCTGCAGGGGCACGATCGCGATGGTTCTCGGCCGGGAATCCGGCGGCCTTCGCACGCTGTTCTGAAGTCTGCGCACCAGTATGCGCATGAGATTGAGCACGACCAGAGGATGCCGGGCCATCAATGTTTGAAAACCTTCGCGGCCTATGCGCAGCAATTCCGTATCGCGCATCGCAACAAATTCGGCGGTATGCGGTTCATTGCCGATGAGAGACATCTCGCCGATGGTTTCACCCGCCGAGATATGCGCGACGAGCCGGCGCTCGCCCTTTTCCCTCTCGGCGAAAACGCCCATGGATCCGGTGACGATGAGAAAGAGCGCACGGTCATTCTCTCCGTCGCGCGGAAGCAAAGTACCGCCCGGAAGCCCAAACCAGGTCGCCTGGGCGAGAAGCCGCTTGAGCGTCGGTTCGCCCAAATCCTTGAGGAGCGGGAAGCTTCGCAGCCTCGCGCGCAACGATTCCGGATAGACGATCTCGGATCCGACGCGAAATGAGGAAAGAAACGCCATTTGTGCAATATCCCGCGCCGATAACGCTCCGCCAAGCCAGATTTGTGCGGCACAGAGCGCCTGCCCCCTCGGAAATCGGGCACTGGTACAGTTTGAATTCTTCCGCCGTCTTTTTGTAGGAACCCCGCTTTTTCGGGGCAGCATCTTCCGCTTCGATCATGCGGACCAATTCGTCCATGCTCCAAGCGTGGTCCGCGATCCCGGCGGCCAGTGCCGGGGGCATCCGAACCGCTGAATTCGTCCGCACGAAATTGTACCAAACCGTGTAGAGCGAAACCATGTGAATGTGATTGAGCAGCTTTTTCGAATGGGCCGCCGTCAACCGCGTGAAGCGGCGCATGTGCTGGCGCATCTTCTGATTATGGGTCTCGACAAAGCTGGTGCTGATCGAGCGCGGGTCCGGCTTTCCTTCGACCTTGCGGCCTTTGATGCCCGTGCAGATACCGGGGCTATATTTCCGTTCTGGGCCGCCCAGATCAGCCGTTTCACCATAGGTCTTGATCAGCATCGCGTAATCAATGTCCGCGCCGAAAGCGCCCTCTACAGCTTCCAGATAGGGGCGATGTCCATCCGTGGTTAGCTGGATACGATTGGCAACGCGGTCCGCCACGTCCTGCATGAATTCGTGGGCATAGCCCGCGTCCCGGCCCCCGATCAGGTAGGAAATGATCAGCTTGGAGTCGCGGTCGATTGCCGTCCACGTCCACGCGTCGCCTGCATCGGAAGGGGCCGCTTTGGCTGTCGGGACTGATGCCTTTTTGCAGTAATTGAACGACCAGATTTCGTCGCATTCCACACGGCGAGCCTTCACGCCCCGCACATTTTCATCGTGGAAACGGGCGCAAGCCAGACCGGCCAATTCGAGTTGCCGCAGGACCGTCACCGGCGACACATCCACCAGCCGGGCCGTACCTCGGATGGAATTGCCTTCAACCAGCAAGTGCAGGATTTGGCGGCGTTTTTCGAAGGGCAGCTTGTTCATAGCGGTGAATATAGCTGAGTGTCACGCATAATGCAAGCATTTTGTCCAGTTTCCCTTATGGATGGAATATAGGTATTGCAATTTCGAAGTCGCATGGTACAATCATCTAACGCGTTAATTTTGCTGGGTTTTTAATGCCACCCGATTCGGCCCCGCCCCCTGTCCATCCTGGAATCCTGCTCGCCCAAGAACTCGAAAAGCGAGGCATGACGCAGAGTGACCTTACTTTCGTCTTGGGCTGCAATCCGAAGGCAGTTAATCAAATCATCAATGGAAAGCAGGGCGTAAGCCCTGCGATGTCAAAGGCGCTTGGGAAGGCGCTCGATCTCCCATTTGATTATTTTGCGGGCTTGCAGCGCATCTTTGATCTTTCGAGCGCCGATGAGCCGGATGATGGGATCACCCTTCGCGCTAACATGCAGAAGAACTATCCGATCCGAGAGATGATTAAGCGCGGCTGGCTGAAGGGTGGCGATGCATCTGACCTCGGTGAGCAACTCGCTGGCTTTTTTGAAGTGAGTGACGCGGGACAGGTTCCACACTTAGTGCACGCGGCTAAGAAAACGAGTTATGATAATATACCGCCTGTACAATTGGCGTGGCTTTTTCGCGTTCGGCAGATTGCCAAATCTATGACCGTGCCGCGGTTTTCTGAAACAGCACTTTCGAACGCTCTCGGCCGATTAAGTGAAATGCGCATCGAGCCGGAAGAGGCACGGAGTGTTCCGCGCACTCTTTTTGAGTGTGGAGTCCGGTATGTCGTTGTGGAATCTTTGCCCAGCTCAAAGATCGACGGTGTTTGTTTCTGGCTTGATAAAAACTCGCCCGTTATCGGGATGTCGTTTCGTTATGACCGCATCGACAATTTCTGGTTCGTTTTGCGCCACGAGATTGAGCA
>DASXXW010000177.1:0-8556 GCA_036502865.1 Rhizomicrobium sp. | reverse complement strand
GGAGCCAAGGAGGCCTCGGCGTTGCTGTGTACGATCCATCCAAGTCGAAAGAAGATGTCGACAGGCGGTTGAGAAATATGCGGTTGGATAAGCGCGCAGATCTGATTACGCCGGCGGACTATAGCGAGAAGGGCGAACTTTTCGAATTCCTGCGCGCGCGATGCGTTCAGATTGCCCAAAAATATCGGGCAGAGCTGACAGTCTGACGCGCAGCAAACACGGAAATTCACGCTCTCTCGGCGAGAACGGACGGAGTTTTGTAGCCGATTCCCCATTGCTCTGCCTGCTCCAGCTCCCTCGCCAACTGTAGCAAAACCGCATCCTCCCCAAACCGCCCCGTGAAGTGCACGCCGATGGGCAAGCCGTCCGCGTTCCTGTGCAGGGGCAAATTGATGGCCGGTTGCCCCGTCACGTTCTGGAGCGCGGTGAAGGGCACGTAATCGAACAAGGGCAGGAAGCCTTTCGCCATTTCGCGCTCTTCGGTGTCGAATGCACCGATCTTCATCGGCGGCGCGCCGAGCGTCGAGGTGAGCCAGAGATCGTAGGTCTCATGGAAGCGCGCGGCGCTGCGGCCGGATTGCTGGAGCGCCGCCTTCGCCATCAGATAATCACTTGCCGCCACGCGCTTGCCCGCTTCGTACATGGCCCAGGTAAGCCCTTCGAACAGATCGGGCGCGGGAATCTGTCCGGTCAGCCGCGCGGTGTAGTCGATGGCGGTGGCGAGATTGGCCGACCAAATAACAAGGAATGACGGCACGAGAAGCCCAAGCTCGAAATGAGGCGTTGCCTCTTCAACGATATGTCCGAGATCCTCGCAGAGTTTGGCGGCGTGGCGCACGGCGGCTTCGCAATCGGGATGGAGCGGGTTGCCGTCCAGCTTCTTCGGCGACACCGCGATCTTCAGGCGCATCGGTTTTTCCTGTGACGTGGCGAGCCAGGAAGCAGGGGCCGGCGGCGCCCAATAGGGATCGCCCTGGATGTTCCCGGCGATGGCGTCGAGCGCGGCCGCGCTGTCGCGCCCGCTGCGGGTCAAAACAAAATCGATCGCGAGGCCGTCAACCGCTTCGCCGAGTTCAGGCGCCAGCGTCACGCGCGCACGCGTCGGCTTGAGACCGACCAGCCCGCAACAGGAGGCAGGGATGCGGATCGATCCTCCGCCATCATTGCCATGCGCGATGGGTACAACGCCGGCCGCGACGGCCACAGCGGAACCGCCCGAAGAACCGCCCGTCGAACGTGTGAGATCGAACGGGTTGCGCGCAGGACCATAAAGCTTGCCCTCGGTGAAGGGCAGCAGGCCGTATTCCGGCACATTGGTTTTGCCGAGCGGGATAAGGCCCGCCTGCCGGAACCGCGTTGTGAGCAGCGAGTCGCGCGGGAATGGAATTGCGGGAATGAACCGCGCGCCCTGCCGCGTGGGCATGCCTTCGGCGAAGGCCAGAATGTCTTTGAGGAACATCGGCACGCCGGCGAACACGCCCTCATTTGCGCCGCGCTTTGCCGCTGCGCGTGCGCGCTCGAAATCGCGGAACACCATGAAATTGAGTTGCGGATTGACCGCTTCGGCGCGCGCGATGGCTGTTTCGACCAGTTCGGCAGGGCTGACTTCCTTGCGCCGGACAAGATCGGCGAGCCCCAGGCCGTCATATTTCGCGTAATCCGAAAAGTTCATGATGATGCCTGTGTCGTGTTTTGTTTCATCGGCCGGCGCCCGGATGATGCGGAGCGCGGCTCGCACGCCGTTGCGTAATGATACCTGAAACGATGTGCACCTTGGTCGACGCTGTAACGTCGCACGTCGATCCCAGATAACGCATTGATGTCGTCGAGGCTGGCGCGCGGGGGCAGGGCGGCCTAGTCTTGCGCGGGCGGAGGGGATTCGATCATGACCGCAAAAATTCCAGTCGAGCGGACCATCACCGGCGGCTACGGTTTCGCCTTCCGCAATTTCTTCTCTGTGCTCGGAATCGTCTGGTTTCCCTATCTCGCTCTCCTGCTGGTTTCGCTCGGTCTGGTCCGTCTGCTCGTGCCGGATTTGCCGCGCATGATTGCAATGCAGGAACTAGACATGCCGGCGTTGATGAGCCTGACGCGGCTTGCGTTGCTGGTCGGCGTGCTCGCTTTTATCACCGGCTGCATTGTCACGGTCGGGCTGCAGCGCAAAGCACTGGGGCTCCATTCGCGTCCCGTCTGGTTCTATTTTTCGCTCGGCGCGCCAGTGTGGCGGATGGCCGGTGCCTTTGTGCTCGCTGGAATCGCCGTATTCCTCATCGCGCTTCTCACCGCAGCGGTTGGCACGGGGATCTGGTTCGCGGCCGGACAACTGGGCGGCGCGGCGGGGATCATTCGCGTGCTCGATATTTGCGCGGGGGTGGCATTCCTTATCTATATCATGGTGCGGCTATTGTTCTTTCTTCCCGCCGTCGTGGTCGCGGAGGGATCAATCGGGCTCGAGCGTGCCTGGATTCTCGGCGGTCATAATTTCTGGCGCATCCTGATCGTCACCATCGCCGTGTTTGTTCCCGTGGCGGTCGTTTTCCATATTCTGTCCTTGGCGCTCTTCGGTTCGATGGCGGATCTGCGCATGGGGGCCGATGTCAGCGCACAGGAAACGTTGCGGGCCCTGATGCAGAATTTCGCCGCGGCCAGCCCCGCCGTTTTGCTCTTCCAGCTTATCGAGCGGATCGTGCTGCTCGGCCTGACCAATGGCGCGGTTGCCTATGCGTATCGTGCAGCGAGCGGCACCGACCCGGCTGGAACTTTGCCTGCCACTGTGGCGCCGGCCGCGTAAGGTCATTTTTTTTGCAGCTTTTGGTTCTCGCAACGGAGCCTGCTAAGAGGCTTGGCCGTTTGCGGGAATCGATTTCAGGGCGCCCATGACAAAGCTTTCCGTCCTCGGAGCAATTCGCTTTGCCTATGGCTTCGTGCTTGAGCAGATCGGCGCGATTATCGGGCTGGTTTGGCTGCCGCTCGTCATCGTCGCGATCCTTCAGTTCCTGCCCTATGCGATCGGCACGGCCTATCCGAGCGGGGATCCCTCGCAGGAAAGCGGGGCGACCGCGCTGAACCTGGCCTTCTCCACCGCAGCGCTCGTTCTCTATGCGATGAATTGCGTGTCGGTGACGCGTCAGGCGCTCGGCCTGCGGCAGGGCACGGCGTCGATTCATTTCGCGCTGGGCTGGCCCGAATGGCGGATGTTTGTAGCTACCGTGATCTGCGGGCTCATCCTTGTGGCTGCGCTGGGCATCTATGTGATGATCGGGACGGCATTGTTCTCTGCCGCGCAGGCAACGCCATTGCTCGCCTATCTCGCAGGCGCCTATGTCATTGTCGGGCTTTTTGCCGTCGCTTGGGTAATCCTGCGCTTTTTCTTCCTTCTCCCGCCGATCGTGGTGGTCGAGGAGCATGTGAATTTCGCGCGCGCCTGGATGCTCTCGAAGGGAAATTACTGGCGCCTGCTGCTGATCGTACTCGCGGTCACCGTGCCGCTTCTCATCGTGCAGAGCGTTGCGATCGCCCTCATTGTCGGGCCGGGCTTGTTTGCGCCGCTGCCCCAGAATGCTGCGGCCATGAGTGCGGCCCTGCAGCTGCGCATGGCGATGATCGACAGGCACATGCCATCGATGATCGGGCTTGCACTGGTGCTGGCGCCGTTCAGCCTCGGTCTCGTGCTCGGTGCATCCTCCTACGGCTACCGGACACTGGTTCCGAGCCCATCCGCGAACCGCCCGCCGCAGCAATAGACAGCCAGAAATAAGACCGTCAGGGGCGTGCGGGTTTTCGCGCGAACAGGCCCGGACGCTTTCACTCTTCCTTTACCAAGCTTGACCAATAATTAGCACGTTTTCGATTCGTTCTAACGAAACACAATGGATTGACCCATCTGACGCAACGGCTAGCACCACCAATGAAAACCTAGGTTTTCTGCGGTTTTTCCATTGACGCCCAAATTTTCCCATGTTAGACCATTTCAACCCATGCCATTAGGTTGAACAGCTCCGTAATCCCACGGCTGCCGACCCGGCGGGGTAGAGAGCGGCCGAGCGGGGATGGGCGTCGCAGCACAAGATCTGTTCATGGGAATGCCTTCGGGCACGCTCGATAAAAAGGGCCGCGCCTGCATTCCTGCGAACTACCGGCAGATACTCGTCGCGCAGAACACCAGCGGCGTGTATGTCCGCAAACATCCCGACAAGCCGACGCTGGAATGTTTTGGCGAAAAGATTTTCGCGCAATTTCAACAGGCGCAGCCGGCACAGGAAGATCCGTTCTTCTCGGAAGTCTATGACGACAAGGCCTTCTCCGTTTTCGCAATGACGGAGTTACTCTCGTTCGACGAGAACGGCCGCGTGCGTTTGCCCGAAGAATTCATCGCCCATGCCCGTCTCGGCGAAACGGTGAAGTTCGTCGGCATGCGGGACAAGTTTGAAATCTGGGATGCGGCCGAGCTTGCGGCGGTGAGCGAAGAACGTCTCGCCGGTGCGAGAAAATTGCGCAAGGCGACCACGCCATGAGCGCGAATCATATACCAGTTCTGCTTGATGAAGTGATTGCAGTGCTCGCTCCACGAGATGGCGCCTATTACATTGACGGTACTTTCGGCGGCGGCGGTTATGCGCGCGCGCTGCTCGACCGGGCGCAGTGTCGGGTTTTGGGTATCGATCGCGATCCCGATGCGATCCGTCGCGGTACTGCGCTTGCCGAGCGCTTCGCGGGGCGGCTCACTCTGGTTCAAGGGTGTTACTCCGCGATGCAACAGATCGTTGCAGACCAAAACGAAACCGGCAGCGACGGCGTCGTCCTCGATCTTGGCGTCTCATCCTTTCAACTTGATGAGGCAGAGCGGGGCTTTTCGTTCCGTAATGACGGTCCTCTCGATATGCGGATGGAGCGTGCGGGCCGTTCGGCAGCCGATTTCGTCAATACTGGCTCCGAAGCAGAAATTGCCGATGTCATTTTCCAGTATGGCGAAGAGCGCCATGCCCGGCGTGTGGCGCGCGCCATCATTGCGTCGCGTCCGCTGGTGCGTACGGGCGAGCTCGCCGCAGTGGTGGAAAGGGCTCTGGGCCCGGGCGCCGCGCGTCTGCGCATACATCCCGCGACGCGCACATTTCAGGCGCTGCGGCTCTATGTGAATGATGAGTTGGGTGAACTCGAACGCGGACTCGCGGCCGCCGAACGTGTCTTGCGGCCTCGCGGTCGGCTCGCGGTTGTATCTTTCCATTCGCTCGAAGACCGGATGGTGAAACGTTTTCTCGCGGCGCGTTGCGGACGCATTCCATCTGCTTCGCGCCACGCGCCGCAAGCTCGCTCCACGCCCGCAGCTACATTCCGGCTTTTGCCGGATCGCACGCCCGGCGAAGCAGAACTTGCGCATAACTCACGTTCGCGTTCGGCCCGTCTCAGGGCGGCGGAGCGCACATCTATTCCGCTGGCGGCCTAGGAGGCACACATGGTCCGCATACTGAATTTTGCCTGTTTCGCCATCGCCTCTCTCTGTTGTCTGGCGCTATACCATGTTTCGGAAGAGACGCGGATCGCGCATATCCGGCTGCAGTCGGTGGAAAAGCAGATTTCCGATGACGATGCGGCCATGAAAGTGCTCGTCGCCGACTGGGAAAGGGTGACCGAACCCTCACATATCCAGGCGCTGGCGCAGACCCGTCTTGGGCTCTCGGACACGCCCACGGTTGCGTATGCTTCGTTCGACAATATCCCGCGCCGCGGTGAGGCTGCTGCGGCATCCGCCGGCACGCCTGTGGTTGTCGCAAGCGTCACTGCACCGCTCCAGGTCATCGATCCACATCTGCATCTGGCATCCGTCCATGCCGGTAACTAACGGACGCATCTACGCACCCGTCGCACGCAAGCCCGAGGAGCAGGAAGCAATCAGCATCATCCAGCGGCGTATCGTAATCGCCGCGGGCTTGTGCGTGATGGCGTTCGCGCTGATCGGTTTGCGTCTTGTGGATGTCGGCCTGCTGAAAGGCAGTTTCACGGGAGCTGCTCCAGCGCCAAACGAGCAAATCGCGGCGTCGCGCGCAGATCTGTTCGATCGTAACGGCACGATACTCGCGCGCGATCTTCCGGTCACCGATGTTTATGTGCGGCCACATGTTCTAGCCGATCGCCACAAGGCGGCGGTCGAACTTGCGGCTGCGACGAATGTCAGCGCCGAACGCCTCGAACATGCTTTCGACGGCGCACATAATTACGTGCTTGTCGCACGTCAGGTCGTGCCCGATGCGCAGAACAAAATCACGCATTTCGGGCTTCAGGGTCTGGAATTCGAACCCGCCCTGAAACGCTATTATCCCGAAGGGCTGGCGGCGGTTCAGGTGCTGGGCACGACCGACCCCGACGGTAATGGGGTGGACGGTCTCGAGCTGGGTCTCGATTCCATGCTGCGCGATACGCCGCGGGTCAGCAACGTCGCGCTCTCGCTCGATATGCGCGTGCAATATGTACTTGCGCACGAGATCGAAGAGGCGCGCGAGAACTTCAAGGCGCGCGCGGCCGGCGGCATCGTGATGAACGTGAACACCGGCGAAGTGCTGGGCATGGTTTCGTTGCCGGATGCGCCCGGCGAACCCGGCGCGGATGTTACGAATGTCGATCCGCGCCGCAACCGCATGGCGCAGGACGTCTACGAATTAGGTTCGGTGTTCAAGATCTTCACCTTCGCAATGGCGATGGAAGATCATACCACGCGCCTCGATGAAGTGTTTCCGATCGGCAGTGGATTCCGGCTCGGCCGCTATACGATCCACGATGCGGAACATATGCCGGCAAGACTCGCAGCGCGCGATATTCTCGCGCAATCCTCAAATGCGGGCACGGCGCAGATCGCGTTGCGGTCCGGTCCGTCACGCCAGCGCCAGTTTCTCACCCGGCTGGGACTGTTGGGGCGTGTTCAAACCCAGCTTCCCGAAGTGGCTGCGCCGCTCGTGCCGCGCAATTGGGGACAGGTGGAAACGGCGACGATCGGCTTCGGCCACGGCATCTCCGTATCGCCATTGTCATTTGTTACGGCGGCCTCCGAGATCGTGAATGGTGGACGGCGCATTGTTCCAACCTTCCTGAAACAT
The DNA here is from genome assembly GCA_036502865.1 of Rhizomicrobium sp. GTDB lineage: Bacteria > Pseudomonadota > Alphaproteobacteria > Micropepsales > Micropepsaceae > Rhizomicrobium. The sequence continues at coordinate 1,468 of DASXXW010000177.1, read as the reverse complement.
GATTCCGACGCGCGGGGCGAGCAGGTCATCAAGCCCGAAACGAGCGCGACCATGCGCGGGCTTCTGCGCTACGTGGTTACCAACGGCACGGGCACGAAGGCCGACGTTCCCGGGTACGACATCGGCGGCAAAACCGGTTCGGCCGAAAAGGTCTCCGGGCGAGGCTATGTTGCGCACAAGCTCCTGACCTCATTCTGTGCCGTCTTTCCTATTGATAATCCACGCTATCTCGTGTTCGTGATGCTGGACGAGCCGCATGGCACCAAAGAAACTTTTGGGCTTGCGCTGGCCGGCTGGACTTCGGCGCCTCTGGCCGGAAAGGTCATCGCGCGTATTGCGCCGATGCTGGGAATGTCCGCGGCCTCAACCCCCGTCGTCGTGGCGAAAGACAGCACGTAATGAGATCGAATTCGGGGGCAGCGGTACGCATGACGGACATCCGCCCGATGCCTTCCGAGATCAAGGGACTCGCGAGCGACAGCCGCGATGTCAAACCGGGTTATCTGTTTGCAGCTCTTTCCGGCACGCGTCTCGATGGCGCGGCGTTTCTCGCGGATGCAGTTCGCCGGGGCGCTACAGTAGTTCTCGGCACACCAAGTCTGCGTGCAGATGCCGAGAGGCTTGGTGTGCAATTCATCGCCGACACCAATCCGCGCCGAAAGTTGGCGGAAATTGCCGCGGAATTTTATGGCGCGCAGCCGGATGTCGTCGCCGCGATTACCGGGACGAGTGGGAAAAGCTCCGTCACCGTCTTTCTCCGGCAAATTTGGGACTATGAGGGTCGCAAGGCGGCGAGCCTCGGCACGATCGGACTGATTACTTCCGGCGGCAAAACCGAAATCGATCACACCACGCCGGACGCGATCACCCTGCACCGGCTTCTGGCAGGATTGAAGCATGACGGCGTCGAGCATGTGGCGCTAGAAGCTTCCAGTCACGGACTTGATCAATATCGCGTGGACGGGATCAGGATCGCAGCGGCCGGATTTACGAACATCGGGCGTGATCACATGGATTATCACCCCGATTTTGCGCACTACCTCGCAGCAAAACTCCGCCTGTTTGACCTCGTCGAAGACGGTGGCGTCGCCGCCGTCAATGCCGACGCGGCCTATGCGGAAGATTTCATCCGCACCGCACGTAGGCGCGGTCTCAAGCTCATAACTGTCGGCGCCAAAGGAGAAACACTCCGGCTTATTTCCCATGCAGCGCGGGGTGAGGGGCAGTTGCTGGAGATAGGTTATAACGACGCCATCCATTCTGTGATGTTGCCGCTTGCCGGTGGTTTCCAGGCTGCGAACGCGCTGCTTGCTGCCGGTATTGCTATCGGCATTGGCGATCAGGCCGAACAAGTATTCGCTGCACTTGCGAGCCTTAAAGGCGTTCCGGGCCGGCTTGAAAAAGTCGCGTATGGTCGAGGCGATGCGCCGATCTTTGTGGATTACGCCCATAAGCCGGATGCGCTTAC
>DASXXW010000176.1:0-6743 GCA_036502865.1 Rhizomicrobium sp. | reverse complement strand
ACGCGGATGACGCGAAGCTGGTCAAAGATGGTCAGGCAATTTACGTCCCGGTCTGTTCGTCCTGCCACGGCAAACGGCTTGAGGGACAAGCTCTCTGGCAGGTGAACGATCAGTTCGCGGGGCGGCGTGCGCCCGCACATGACGCGACCGGTCACACCTGGCAGCATTCCGACGACGATCTCTTCTTCATGACCAAATACGGTCATTTTCCGTCGGCGCCCCCGCATGCCGTGTCGTGGATGCCGGCTTTCGCCGGGCACCTCACCGATCACGACATCCTTGCCGTAACTGCTTACATCAAGGCGAACTGGCCCACGGGAATTCGCGCGTCGCAGGCCATGCTCAATCCGGGCCAGGCGGGAATGCCGAAAGATGCCCGAAACGGTTCGTGGACTTTGCCGCCCAATTGCACCGGCACCTTCGTCCGCTGGAATGCAACAGCAAAATAATAAGGATGGCGCGATCAACAAGACGCGCCCGTCGGAATGAGGAGAGCGAGATGTACGGCGCGGTGACAAAACAACGTAGCGCGATTTTCTTTGCGCTGCTGACGTTCTTCCTGTTCGCTCTCTCGCCATCCGGCGCATTTGCCAACAACGCCAATCCATGCCCACGGCCGGCGGCGGGAAGTCCGGCTACACAGTCGCCCGACATCTATAGCCAGAACGGTGTGCTCAAGGTCCATTTCGATTATTATACGCAATTGGACAGTTTGGGCCGGACATTGTTCTGCTTCGTAGCACCGGGCGGCCTCGAGTCGCCCACGTTGCACGTCAATCCGGGAGACGAGATCGATCTCAACGTAACCAATCATGTGCCTTCCGCCGGAAACAATTTCGGCGAACTGGTGTCCGACAAGTCGAATACCTGCGGCGACTCCGTGATGACGATAGCGTCTGTAAACATCCATTTTCACGGCACCAACACGACGCCGCATTGCCATGGCGACGATGTGGTACATACGCTGATCAATTCAGGCCAGTCATTTACGTATCATCTTCACATCCCGAAGGACGAACCGCCGGGCCTCTATTGGTATCACCCGCATGTGCATGGCATTTCGGATCATGCCGTCGAAGGCGGTGCGACGGGCGCAATCGAGGTAGAGGGCATCGCCAATCTCCAGCCGGACGTTGCCGGACTCCCGCAGCGTTTCCTGGTGATCCGCGATCAGAGGCTGGGCAACCCGCCCAACGGGAAAGTGACTGTGCAGGTTCCCAACTGGGATATCTCCCTGAACTACGTACCCGTTTCTTTTCCCAAATATGTACCTTCAGTCATTCAGATGCAGCCGGGCGCAAAAGAATTCTGGCGCGTCGTCAATTCGAGCGCCGATACGACGATGGATTTGAAGCTGACCTATGATGGCGTGCTTCAGCCGCTCCAGATCGTGGCGTTCGACGGCGTTCCCACGGGCTCGCAGGACGGCAAGCACCAGGGCACGATCGTCACCCAGACAGATATTTTCATTCCTCCGGCGGGCCGCGCGGAATTCATCGTGACCGGACCTGGTTCCGGCGTGAAAAAGGCGATCTTTGCTACGAACCGCATCGATACGGGACCGCTGGGCGACAGCGATCCTGTAAGGCCGCTGGCCGTCATTCAGCAGACAAACACCAACAAAAACGTTCCATCGAGGATTTTTCCCATTTCGAATGCGGTTACCGGGCAAAGGTTTGCAGGTGTGGAAGATTGGATGGTGACCGCGCACCGTCATCTCTATTTCTCCGAAACCCAGGCGGGAGCCGGAGGCAAGGTGGTGCCGGGCGGACCTGGCAACGTGACGTTCTTCATCACGGTGCAGGGGCAGACACCGGTCGCTTATTACCCCGATGAACCGCCGGCCATCACGACGCATCGCGGCGCCGTCGAAGATTGGATAATCGAAAACGAAGCAGCGGAACTGCACATGTTCCACATGCATCAGATTCATTTTCAGGTTCTGGCGGTGGATGGCGTGCCAATACCGCGCGATCAACGGCAATGGTACGATACCTATCCCGTCCATTACTGGACCGGGAACGGGCCTTATCCAAGCATCAAGGTACGCATGGATTTTCGTGGCGCGGTAGAGGGCGAGTTTGTTTATCACTGCCACATCCTCGGTCACGAGGATGCGGGGATGATGGCGAATATTCTGGTACTGCCACCAGAGAAGCCGCACGCCGCAAAGCGGGATGCGGCAAACAAACCTGCCTCGCGCGGCGATGCCCGTCACGCGTGATGTGGGAGCGTTGTTCCGGCGTTAGGGCGTAAGTAACAGTCAGCAACCGCCCTTCGCGCCGACTTTCATGATTCCGGAATCGAGCGGCTCGCCGCCCTCAATGAGCACGGCTCCGCCATTACTGATCTTGCCGTTGTGGCCGTCTGCGTTGAAGGTCAGGACACCGTTTTGCCCCTGCAAGGGCACAACGATATCAGCCATGAATTTCCCATCGATGACCTGAAATACCCCAAATGTATATTGCGGGATTGTGGCAGAGCCGCTGTGCCGCCAGCCTCCGCTGCCATCGTCAGTCACCGTCAGGCAGTACGAGCCGTTCAGGAACTGCGAGCGGCTCACGGTAAGCGGCCAATTGCCGGTAAAGCTGCCGCCGCCTGCCGTCGCGGCGCCGGTCGATACGGCCATCGCGAGGGCGGTGGCGAGAAGGGCAAGAGACTTCATGGGTAAGATCCTCCCTAGGAACCTTCCCAACGGACGCGTCTCACCCCGGATTTATTCCGCCCCGATCCTCTGCCGCTTGCGATAGTCCAGCAATCAAAGTTGGAACTCACGCACCTTTGGATCGAGCGTGAGCAGTTCGCCCTTGAGGGCGTTCCACGCCGTTCCGTACCGGTAAAACGGCAGGCGCGGATAAAGATGATGTATCAGGTGATAGGTGTGACCGCAGAACACGATGTCCATCAGCGTTCGGAACGGGCGCGGAAACAACAGAATTGCAGAGTCCGTATAACGGCCCCGTTCGCTATGCGGATGATGGACAGGCCAATCGAACATGACGGGGCACATCACGACGCCGATATAGGCGGGCAGGATCCAGAGCACCGTCAGCTCTTTTCCAAATCCGAGCTTCCATGCTGCCGCCAGCACCACGACATATGAAGCGACGTAAACCATCTCCCATATGAACGCGCGCATGGTGCGCGGATCGCGGGCGATCTTCCAAAGATGGACGATATAGACCGGCTGGATGACCATGCTTTTCATCAGCTGCCCGATCCAGGTCGGACTCTTCACCCAGTAATCGGGATCTTCGGCTGGATCGTTGGTGTTAGCATGATGATGCAGATGCAGGGCACGAAAGCCGGGGAACGGCGCAAGCAATACATAGCCGCTGACATGCCCGACCAATTCTTCTAGCCATGTGAGATGCCGGTTGCGGCCCGCAATATTTCCGTGTGTCGCTTCGTGCAAAGGCGTGAAGATAAAGTAGATCAGGATCGCGTTGACCGGCACCGCTACCCACCACGACAAATGGCCTGTTGCGGCAAGCAGGACAACGCTCGAAACGCCGATGATCACACCCAGAAAGGTGAAAATCGTGGGCCAGGGAAATCCCGCGGCCAGAGGTTGAATGGTGACACGCGCCCGCTTTTCAAACGCACGCGCACGGATCAGGAATTCGCTATCGCGAGACACGGATTCGCCGCCGGTAATCGGGTCGTCGCCTGCCATCGCCAATTCCTGAAAGACCTCCCGATCCATCCATCCAATTCCTGTTTGCCGCCGACCGATGGCCAATGTTAACAAAGAGTTAACTGCAGCGCAACTATGCGCTTTCTGTGGCAAGGTTTCGTTAACTATTGGAGAAACGTGTTTTTGAGCGCCTTCGAGCACATCATCGTACTTCTGTCATTTGTCTATGCGCTGGCACTGACGCATCTGTTGTCCGGCGTCGCCTATCTCATTCGCGCCGGCTCGCGCGTGCGGTTTTCCTGGATTCAGGCCGGCTGGATGCTGAACGCGCTGCTCACCATAGTCGCCAATTGGATTGGTTTCTGGGACATGCGTCAATTACCCAGTTGGGGCGTGGGCACCATCATGTTCACGCTGGCAATGGCGATTGCCAATTATCTGCAGGCTGCGCTCGTCTGTCCGGAGGTATTTTCGGAAGGCCCTATCGATCTGGCAGCGTTTCACGAGCAGCAAGGCCGCCGTTATATCGTAGCGTTCGTGATTTCCCTTCTGTTTGCCCTGTCTGCCAATGTTCTGTTCGGGAGCGCATACAATCTCAGCGAGTGGTCCGAACAAGATCTTGCAGTGGTTCCCATGTTGTTTGTTTCGGTTCTCGCCGCAGTGTTTCTAGGGAGGAAGACGCAGATCGTTCTGCTCGTCTGCCTCGCCGGAATATGGGGATTTTATTTTACCAAGTTGCAGGCGGCGCTGCATTGAAGGCGCGGCCGGTAAGGTGGCTCCGTAGCCTCCCTTGCCGGGCTCGCGCGGTCACACCAGATAGGCTATGTTAGGCTCGCTACGCTGGGATTCGGTTCGGCCATGATCATTCTTCTTGTTGTCGTCGCGCTGATTATCGTTTTCGCGATCATCACCTATAACCGGCTGGTTTCGCTCAGGCAGGCATGGAAGCAGGCCTTTGCCGATATCGATGTTCAACTCCGACAACGCCACGACCTGATTCCGAACCTCGTCGAAACGGTGAAGGGCTATGCGGCCCATGAAAGCGGCGTGTTCGAGAAGGTGACCGAGGCTCGCGCCAGCGCCATGCGCGCGACGACGGTGTCCGAAAAGGGCGCTGCCGAAAGTGCGCTTTCCGGCGCCATCGGCAATCTGATGGCCGTGGCGGAGAATTACCCCCAGCTGAAGGCCAACGAGAATTTCCGCCAACTCCAGGACGAATTGACGGATATCGAGAACAAGATCGCGGCGGCGCGCCGTTTCCTCAACAATGCCGTCGCTGAATATAACGGCGCCATCCAGCAATTCCCGGCGGTGCTGTTCTCGGGCGCGATGGGCTTCCAGCCGGCGGCGATGTTCGAGTTGTCCGCGGAAGAGAAGGCCGCTGAAATCGTGCCGCCGAAAGTGTCGTTCGGCAGCTGATGTCTGAGCCCTCGCCGGTCACGACGCTCGGTCTGACCACCTGGCGGCAGAATAACAACATCAAGTCGTTTCTGCTGCTTGCTGCCTTTCCGGCCCTGCTGCTGTTGCTACTCGGCGCGATCTTCTTCTTCTTCGGCCTGTTCATGGGCGCCGGCCGCTATGGCAGTGATTTCGGCCCCTTGCAGCAATTTGGGATCCTGTCGGTATTGGGCACGGGAAGCCCGCTCGATCTCGCCGTGTCCGCCATTGCCGCCTGGTGGCCGATCGTGATCGGCGCTGCGGCGATCTGGCTAGTCATCGGTTATCTGTTCAACGATTCCATCATTCATATGGCGACGGGCGCGAAATCCGTGACGCGGCAGGAACAGCCGCAACTTTACAACCTGCTGGAAAATCTCTGCATCAGCAGAGGCATCGCCACGCCGAAGCTCTACATCATCGACAGCGATGTGATGAATGCCTACGCCAGCGGCATCAACGACAAGAGCTATGCCATCACCGTCACCAGCGGATTGCTTGCGACACTGGACAAGGACGAGCTCGAGGCGGTGCTGGCGCATGAACTGACCCATATCATCGACCGCGATACACGCCTGCTGATCATCACCATCGTCTTCGTCGGGATGATCTCTTTTCTCGCGCAGCTCATGTGGCGAAGCATCCGATTCGCGGCTTTCACACGCAGCCGTTCGCGCAAGGGCGGCGGCATGATCGTGCTGGTGCTGATCGCGGCCGTAGTCATGTTTATCGGCTATCTGCTCGCGCTCATCCTGCGCTTTGCCCTGTCGCGCCGCCGCGAATTGCTGGCGGATGCCGGTTCGGTTCAGCTCACGAAGAATCCCGATGCACTGATCGCGGCACTTCTCAAAATCTCGAAGAATGCCGAGCTGCCGCATGTACCAAGCGAGGTTCGGCAGATGTTTTTCGAAAACCCGCCGTCTTTCTTCGATCTTGGCGGCTTGTTTGCCACCCATCCCTCAATCGAAAAGCGCGTCCAGATCCTCCAGCAACTGGGCGGTCATTTGCCGGTCGCGAATACGCCGGCAGTTCCGGCAGCAACGCCCTCAGCAGACCCGCCGCCTGTATCGCCACATGGTCCCTGGGGATAACGCTTTCAGCAGTGTCAATCGGCGGATACAGGGCCGGATGAACCGATGGTTCGTCGTGCCATCCAGACGGCTCCAACCAACACAACGCTGATCACGCCTGAAATCCAGAAAAGGTCGAGGCTGGAAAGAAGATAGGCCTGGCCCGTCAGCCCGCGCGCCAGCAGCGCGTAGGCCTGCAAATCGCTCAGCCCCAAATGATGCAAGCGCTCAAGCGCCTGCTGCAGCGCCGGATTATAGGCCGTTGACGTATCGGCGAGGCGGCTCTGATGGAGCGCTTCGCGGCGATCCCAGAACGTTGTGGTGATGGATGCTGCAAAGGCGCCTGCTGTAATACGCGCGAAGTTGGAAATGCCGGATGCCGAGGGAATCCGCTCCGGAGGGATGCCGCTGAGCGAGATACTCACCAGCGCGACAAAGAATGTGCCGACTGCGATGCCTTGGACGAGTAGCGGGATCACATAGTCCCAGAAACTTGCGGTGTCGGTATAACCGGCCCGCATGAAATAAGAGACGATGAAGGCAACAAAGGATACGGTTGCGATCCAGCGCGCATCTACCCACGAAAGCAGTTGTGCTGC
>DASXXW010000175.1:0-7011 GCA_036502865.1 Rhizomicrobium sp. | reverse complement strand
GCTGCACCCTCTATACCGCGGCCGGCGGGGAATGCCGCCACAACTCCGCCAGCCGGCTCGTCTCGAATCTTTCCAAGCCTGGCTGCGGAACCCTATACAAGTCGGAAAGACAGGTGAAGTATGGCTTTTGACTTCGCGGGGCACTAGTGTGTCTCGGCGAACGGGAAAATCCATGCACAGTCAATTGTTTGGTAACGAATCAGGCACCCAGGCCTGTGTAGAAGCATTTGGCTTGAAGAGGGCTGGTCGTTGATGTTGCTTGATTACCTTCCGATCGTGCTCACCGTCGCGATCTGCATTTTTGCCTGGCCGGTGGGTACGTGGCTCGGCGTCATCGATTACCCGGACAAGGAACGAAAAAACCATTCCGGCCCTACCCCCATGGTCGGGGGTATCGCGGTCATGGCCCCGCTGGCCGCGTGGGCCTGCGCAGAGATCGCGTGGGGCCAGTCCCAGGCGATCGGGTTCTATTTGACCCTCCTGCTTTGCGGGGGCGGTGTGGCCATCCTTGGATTTATGGACGATCAGCAAGGGATTTCCGCCGGCGGCCGGCTGCTGCTGCTCGTTATATTCGCGACCGTGGCGTTGCGCCTCGACCCGTCACTCGTCGCGAACCACCTCAATCTTGCGGCGGCAGGATGGTTTCCGACTCCGCCGCTGCTGCTTCCCGCTCTAACTGTTCTTGCTCTTGCCGGGTTCTCGAGTGCGGTCAACATGACGGACGGACTCAACGGGCTTGTGCTCGCCTTCGTCTGCATATGGTCTATCTGTCTGGCGTTCCTGCAGGTGCCTGACGTCTCTCAGGCTGCATCGGTCGTGGGCGCCGCGTCTCTCGTTGCACTGCTCTATAATCTCCGGGGCCGTCTCTTTCTTGGTGATTGTGGTGCCTTTGCCGTTTCGTTCGTAGTCGGCGTGCTGGCCGTACGCTGCCACAATAGCGGGAAATTGCCCCTCGAGACCGCGTTGGTCTGGTTCTACATTCCGGTTCTCGACTGCTTGCGCCTTATCGTGCTGCGGCTGTGGCATGGAAGGTCGCCGTTCCAACCCGACCTCGAGCACTTTCATTATCGCCTGGCCGCGCGGCTGGGGGAGCGAGAAGCGATCATTGTCTATGTCGGTGTCGTCGGTCTGACCTCGCTGATGGCGACCGTCATGCCCGAATTGTCGATTTTGGGACTGACCGTTGCCTCGATCGTCTTCTGCGGCTTCCTGCTCGCCGACGGCCTGGCGTCTACAGGCAAAGAGGTCGAGACCCCGGCAGTCGACAGCGGGAATGTTGTCGCGCTCGAGAAAAAACTTGCTAAAGGTTCATGATGCCGTTCGAATCCGGCGGGTCGGGCGAAAGGTAAGGGAATGATCAGAGGCGTATGGAACCGTTATCTGTTGCTGGGGCTTGTCGTAGCGGCGATCAGCGTTCTCGTTTATGCGGTCGGTTTTTTCTATCAGCGCTTCGTCAACAATCCGCTCGATTTCGCGGCGCTCGTTTTCATCGTGGCATTCTATTCCGGCGCCATTTATCACCACCTCCAGAGGTCTGAAGGTTGAATCGCGCGCAGGACGGCGCAGAATCATCCATCCCCTCCTGGGAGGCCCGGGAAGCCCGCCAGAAAAAACGGCAAGATCGTCCAGGCGGTTCGCCGAGGGGTGACCGTTCGAAGCGGGGTCTGCGTCACAAAATCCATCTTGTAATGGAAGCCGGCCGAAGCTCGGGAAATCTGGGCCTAGCCTTCGAGATATTTCTTATCGTTCTCATCGTTGCAAATGCGCTGGCCGTCAGCTTGGACAGCGTGCCCGAGTTTGCAAAGGCATATGGCCGCTATTTTGTAACCTTCGAATATGTATCGGTAGGGATATTCACGCTGGAATATCTCCTTCGTATCTGGACCGTGCCCGAAGATCCGCGCTTTGCAGCGCGGCCTGTGGTCGATCGGCTGCGCTATCTCATTCAGCCTTATATGCTGATCGACTTTCTGGCGGTCGCACCGGCCTATATCGCGATCTTCATGCCGTTCGTCGACCTGCGCATCTTGCGGCTGTTCCGTCTTTTCAGGCTGCTCAAGATCGCGAGATATTCGCCCGCTGTTGCAACGCTTATTCATGTCCTGTCGCTCGAACGGCGGGCGCTGTTCGGCACGCTGTTACTTCTGTTGTGCATCATGTGCCTTTGCGCCGAGGGGATGTACATCATCGAAGGTTCGGTACAGCCGCGCGTCTTCGGCAATTTGCCCAGCTGCATGTATTGGGCGATCATCACACTCACCACCGTCGGATATGGCGACACCTATCCCATCACTGCAGCGGGGCGGCTGCTCGCTAGTGTGACGGCGATCATGGGATTGGGAATCTTCGCCTTACCGGTCGGTATCATTGCGTCGGCTTTCGTCACGGAGATCCATCGCCGGGATTTCGTAGTTACGTCCAGCATGCTTGCGCGCATCCCGATGTTTTCCGGTTTGGATATCGAAGTGATGAGTGAGGTGATGGCGGCGTTGCGCTCCCATATGGTTGCGCCGCATATCCCCATCGTTGTGGCGGGTGAAACGCCGACGGCGATGTATTTCATCGTCTCGGGCCTGGCGAAGGAGACCGGGCAAGGCCGCGGACGGGGTGGGGGAGGCAATTCCACACTCGGCCCCGGCGACGTTATCGCTGCCGATGCCGTCTTGAACGGTACCACCCATGAGTCAACGATATTCGCGCACACGCCGATGCGGCTCCTGGCGCTCTCCAATCAGGATGTCGCGGTTCTGTTGCGCAAATTCCCGCGCTTGCGCCGGCGCGTCCACAAGAACGCTTTCCAGAAGACGAAGAAGGGCAGGCGCCGCGAAACCTCGGACGATGCCGCGTTCGACGAGAAAGCCGATCTGGAGAAATCGGCATTACAAATCGACGAGTCCGACGACCAGGAACCGCCCGAAATTCCCCGGCGCGGTTAACGGTAAACGGCCTGCCGGGGCAACTTGCTTGCGGCAAAGGCTCAGCGCCGCTATGAGGGGCGCCAGGACGCTGTGCTTCAGGCACGGGCGTAGAATTGTATCAAAAAATTGGGGCAAGTGGTGGAACTGGCGCAAAATCTCGACTCGTCGAACCGCGTAAACCATCTCAAGCGGCTCGAGGCGGAGAGCATTTACATCATCCGCGAGGTCGCGGCGGAATTCCGCAACCCGGTGATGCTCTATTCGATCGGTAAAGATTCGGCGGTGATGCTGCATCTGGCGCTGAAGGCGTTCTATCCGTCGCGACTGCCCTTTCCGCTGCTGCATGTGGATACGACCTGGAAGTTCCGGGAGATGATCCAGTTCCGGGACGAGACAGCAAAGCGTCTCGATCTCAAACTGCTTGTTCACATCAATGAAGATGGCGTGCGGCGTAACATCAATCCGTTCGACTCCGGCTCCGCCCTTCATACGCAAGTTATGAAAACGGAATCGTTGAAGCAGGCGCTCGACAAATATGGCTTCGACGCGGCCTTCGGCGGCGCGCGCCGCGACGAGGAGAAATCTCGCGCCAAAGAGCGCATCTTTTCATTCCGCACCGCGCAGCACACCTGGGATCCCAAGAACCAGCGGCCCGAACTCTGGCGCGTCTACAACACGCGTGTCAGACCCAAGGAATCCATCCGCGTGTTTCCACTATCCAACTGGACGGAACTGGATATCTGGCAATACATCATGTCTGAGAATATTCCCATCGTGCCGCTATACTTCGCCAAGCGGCGTCCTGTCGTGGAACGCGACGGCGCACTGCTAATGGTCGATGACGACCGCATGAAACTCGCGCCGGACGAAAAGCCGGAGATGCGTCTGGTGCGCTTTCGTACATTAGGTTGTTATCCGCTCACCGGCGCAATCGAATCCTCGGCCGATACGATTGAAGCAATCGTCACCGAAATGCTCACGGCGCGTACGTCGGAGCGTCAGGGCCGCGTCATCGATCACGATGAGAATGCGTCCATGGAGAAGAAGAAGCGCGAGGGGTATTTCTGATGACCGGCCCCACTGGCGCACTTGCAGCCTATCTCGCGGAACAGGAGCGGAAATCGCTGCTGCGGTTTCTGACCTGCGGTAGCGTGGACGACGGAAAATCCACGCTCATCGGCCGGCTGTTATATGATTCGAAATTGCTGTTTGAGGACCACCTCGCCGCGCTCAAGAAAGACTCGAAGAAACACGGGACGACGGGTGGAGACATCGATTTTGCACTGCTTGTCGACGGGCTTGAAGCGGAGCGCGAGCAGGGGATCACGATCGACGTAGCCTACCGCTTCTTTGCAACGGACCGTCGCAAATTCATTGTCGCCGACACGCCGGGTCATGAGCAGTACACGCGCAACATGGCGACCGGGGCGTCGAACTCCGAGCTTGCCGTTGTGCTCGTCGACGCGCGCAAAGGAATACTCACCCAGACCAGGCGCCATTCCTACATCGCGTCCCTGCTTGGCATTCGCAATGTCGTGCTCGCCGTCAACAAGATCGATCTCGTCGGTTTTTCCCAGACGGTTTTCGAGGAGATCGTCGCCGAATATTATGAGTTCGCGCAGAAGCTGAATTTCTCGAGCATCATGCCGATCCCGATATCGGCACGCTTCGGCGACAACGTCATCGTCAAGAGCACGAACACCGGCTGGTACAAAGGTCCTTCGCTTCTCGAACATCTGGAGACCGTGGATGTCGAGACGGAGCTGGCGAACAAGCCGTTCCGCATGGGCGTGCAATGGGTGAACCGGCCGAACCTGGATTTTCGCGGCTTTTCAGGGACTGTTTCGAGTGGTCGCATCGCGCCGGGAGATCGGGTGGCGGTTCCGCAGTCGGGCCGTCTCGCAACCGTGTCCCGCATCGTCACCATGGATGGCGATCTGAAAGAAGCCCTGCCGGGCGAGGCCGTTACCCTAACGCTCGATCGGGAAATCGATATCTCGCGCGGTGATCTTCTGTGCGACGCCTCTGCGCGGGCGGAAGTTTCCGATCAGTTCGCCGCTCACATTCTTTGGATGTCCGAGGACGAACTGCTTCCGGGCCGTCAGTATCTGGTGAAGATCGGCCCACGGACGGTTCCGGCTTCGGTAACGGAGCTCAAGCACAAGGTCGACGTCAACACGCTCGAGCACATGGCGGCGAAGACGCTGGCGCTCAACGAAGTCGGCTATTGCAATTTTTCCGCGGCGCAGCCGGTAGCGTTCGATCCGTATCTGGAGAACCGCGATACGGGCGGTTTCATCCTGATCGATCGCTTCACGAATGCGACCGTGGCGGCGGGCATGATCGATTTCGGTCTTCGGCGCGCCACGAACGTGCATTGGCAAGCGCTCGATGTGAACAAGGGGTCCCGTTCGCTGGCAAAACACCAGAAGCCGGCTGTGTTATGGTTCACGGGCCTTTCGGGATCCGGCAAATCCACGATCGCCAACATCGTCGAACGCACGCTGTTCGTTGACGGCCGCCACACCTATCTGCTGGACGGCGACAATGTCCGGCACGGTCTCAATCGCGACCTCGGCTTCACGGATGCAGACCGCGTCGAAAATATCCGCCGCGTCGCGGAAGCCGCGAGGCTTTTTGTCGATGCCGGCCTGATCGTCCTGGTGTCGTTTATCTCGCCCTTCCGCTCGGAACGGCGGATGGCGCGCGACATGCTGGGTGAGGGCGAATTCGTCGAGATTTTCGTGGATACGCCGATCGATATCTGCATGTCCCGCGATCCCAAGGGGCTGTATCAGAAGGCCCGCCACGGCGAGATCAAGAACTTCACCGGCATCGACAGCCCCTATGAGGCCCCCGATGTTGCGGAGATCACGGTTAAAACTGTCGATGCGGAACCGGAAGAGCTCGCTGAGCAGATCGTCGCCTATCTCAAGTCCGTGGGGATTGTGCCTTGAGCAGCCCTATATATGGTATGGGCGCAGTCTTTGCGGGAACTGGCCTGTTTGGAACGGAATACGTGCTCGAAGGTTGACATCGAACCTTTGCCGCGGTTAATGTGAGTCAGCCGTTACGTCATCTTGCGGGAGAAATGTCATGCAGCGGAAGTTATTGTCGATTCTGGCCGGCGGAGCCTTGCTCTTCACGGCTACAGCGAGTGCTTTCGCGCAGGGCGAGAGTGGCGGAGCAACATCTGGTGGCGCGACCTCTGGCGCAGCGGCTCCGGCTGCAGCGCCCGCCGATCAGGCAGCTCCTGCGCCGGCTCCGTCGGGTGGCGATGATCGTCCGGCAGCGGCGATGGTACCGGCCGGTGCGGCTGGTCCGAGTGCGCCGTTCTTCTCGGACGCGGCTTTGATCGGAATTGGCGCAGCGGCGGTTCTCGCGGGCGTTCTGGTTGCCGTGACGAGCAGCAGCAGCAGCACCACGACCACCACCTCGCACTGACGTAGGCAGGTTGAATTCGGAGAGGCGCGGGTTTGCCCGCGCCTTTTCTTTTTCAGAGATCACGTACGACGCGGATTCCGATAAAGGCCGAGCGAAGTTCTGCGACTTCCCAGAAACGGAAGGCGCTGCGCGCATAGGCTGGCGTGTTGTTGAAGGCGCCCGAGCGCACAACCCTGCGGTTACAATCGCCCGTCTTGCGCGCCGTATCATCGGAGGGCGCACCGCGATAATCCGGGTTCCAGCAATCCTCGATCCATTCCCAGACATTTCCGCCCATGTCGGTAAGACCGAACGCGTTGGGCGGGAATGTGCCGACGGGTGTCGTCATCGCGCGATAGATTCCCTGTGAACCGTCCCTGGCATAATCCGCGCCGTCGTAATTCGCCTGATCGGTCGTTATTTCATAACCGGAATAATAAGGCGTGGTCGTGCCTGCGCGTGCCGCATATTCCCATTCGGCTTCCGTGGGGAGCCGGTAATTTCTACCCGTCTTCGCGCTGAGCCAAGCCGCGTAATCTTGCGCGTCGCTCCAGTTCACGCCGATCACCGGCCTATTGCCGCGGCCCCAATGATAGTCGGGCGGGAAATAATGCTTGCATCCACCGTCTTCGGCACAAGCCTCCCATTCGTCGAAGGTAACGAGGTCCCT
>DASXXW010000174.1:0-13190 GCA_036502865.1 Rhizomicrobium sp. | reverse complement strand
CTCCGTTTGGCGATCGTTGCGTCGACTTCCGAAGCGCCGAGCAGGCGTGGATCTACGCTGCCCGAAGCCATGATAAACCCCCAGGTGGTGGCGAATGACGGCACGAAAGCTACATAGCTGCGTACGAAGCCGAATAGTTCTTTGAGGCTGTTACGTATGCGGACATGGCCGCCCCATTCGCTCGTGTTGCACTCCATACCCTGAACGACCAGGATTCCAGCCGGGGCAAGTCGCTCTTTCAGCGTCCTGTAGAACTCCGCCGTGTAGAGCTCTTCGGCCGGACCGTCGTCGAATGAATCCACGATGTCGACGATAATGACGTTATAACGATCTTCGTTTGCCTTGATGAATTCATAGCCGTCGCAAATTTCTACCCGTAGCCGGGGGTCGTCGAAGACGCCTCGGTGCCAGCTATGCAGATGCTCCCGCGCAAGCCCAACCAGCTGGCTGTCGAGATCCACCATCACAACTTCTTCAATCGTGGGATGTTTAAGCACTTCCCGCGCGGTCGCGCCTTCGCCGCCGCCGATGATCAACACTCTCCTAGGCATGAAATGCGCGCAAAGCGCAGGCTGTACGAGCGTTTCGTGATAGATATATTCGTCACGCTCGGCCGATTGCAGTTTCCCGTCGAGGACGAGCGCGCGGCCGTAATGCGCAAACTCCAATATTTCTGCCGTCTGGTGGGCAGTCTGCTTTGTCACCACGGCGCCGTTATTGACGAACCAGTGTCCGCCGGTCGCGTCGTCGTGGTCGATGTAGATTTCCTCGCGCGCTTCGCCGCCTTCAATGACATCCAGAGAGTCTCTGTCCTGCTCCAGATGCTCGAGTTCGGGCGAGCCGGACGGATTGTGGCCGCGTATGAAATAAACGAAGCGCGGGTCGCCGGCGATGAAGGCGTCCGTCAGCCACTCCGCTGCGGCGCGCATATTGAGGCGCGAGTTGCAGGTGAAAACGTCGACCGCTGCAAAATTCCGCTCCGGCCAGATGTGAACGGCAAGGTGGGATTCGCCGATGACGACCACGCCGGAAATTCCGTGCGGCTCGAAGCGGTGAAATTGTTCGCTGACGAATGTGGCCTCTGCGCGGTGCGCAGCTTCGAGCATCGTCCGGCGCACCCATCCGAGGTCGTCCAGATATGGTGTCGCGCAATTGTGCAGATCGATCACGCATTGCCAGCCGACGGCGGTTGAGTCCGCGCGCCCGGGCCATGCCGGTTCGATGTCCTGGATAGTCATTGTCCATCCCCTTTGGGGCGGGGGTCGCGTCGTAAAAAACGAGACGCCGCGCATATGTGCCTTTCGCACATATGTGACTTTATCATATAAATTCTTCGACAGGTCAAGTCCTGGGAAAGCGGGAATTGCGCTATGGTTTATGTGCTTTCGAATCAGCCGGGCCTTCGTTCATGCAGAGGAGAGACGGAATTCGCGCCATCGAGCGCGCCATGTTTGAGATTGCGCGCAATCTCGGACGGCGGGATCTCGGGCGCCAGGTGGAACGGCGGCTTGGGAAGGCCGTGGATGCGTCCCACTTGCTCGTGGTCGATGCAATCGACGAAGGCACCGAGCATGGCGAGCCGCCAACGGTGGGCAAGGTCGCGCGGTTTCTGGATGTCCACCCGTCCCGCGCAAGCCGTATGGTCAAAAGCGCAATCCGTGCCGGATTGGCGGTCCGCGCCGCGTCGCAAAGCGATGGCCGCAAATCATGCCTGGAGTTGAGCGAACGGGGCCGCGAAGTGGTCAATGCGCTCCGCGGAGCGCGCGGCAGATATTTCGCGTCGCGCGTAAGAGACTGGCCGCGCGCGGATCGCCGCAATTTTGCGAGGCTGCTGGTATTGTTCGCGGAAAGCGACCATGCCCGTCGCCACGAGTTCGACAATTCCGTCAGCGCTCCATCAACATCCCGAACTTCGGACAGAGACGAAACCGAAGAGGGTCGCGCTGGTCTAACGCGGGCGGACATGCCGAAACGCCGGGGAAGCCGGTCCAAAAAACACGGCCGGAACTCTTAAAGGGCTCGTATCCGCTCCGCGGAATTTACCGCAAAAAATCGAGCCGCTTGTTGCGAGCCATCGCATCAAGGCATATGCCCTACAGTAACTGTAGGAAATTACCCTAACATAGAGCAGGGGTATGAACAAGGCCGCCGCATCCGCGTTTGCCTGTGCGCCCGCGCAGACAGTCAATCACAAGGCCGCGCTGACACTCGGCGCGCTTGGCGTGGTATTCGGAGACATCGGTACAAGTCCGATCTACGCGATGCGCGAATCCGTGCGCGCCACGGGTGGCGCAATGCCGGGTTCGCTCGCCGTCATGGGTGCTTTGTCGGCAATCATTTGGGCGCTGATCCTCGTTGTTACCATCAAATATGTAATCCTGATCATGCGCGCCGATAATGAAGGCGAGGGCGGCGTGCTCGCGCTGGCGGCGCTCGCGCATCGCTCGTCGCGGCTGAAACGGCGGGTAAAAAATGTCATCGGTGTCGCCGCCCTGCTCGGGCTCGCATTGTTTTTCGGCGACGGCATGCTCACGCCTGCCATCTCGGTGCTATCGGCTGTTGAAGGATTGGGCGTGGAGACCAGCGCGCTCGAACCGGTCATCGTTCCAATCACCCTGATTATCCTGATTGGTTTGTTTCTGATGCAGAGCCGAGGAACGGCCAGCATCGGGAGACTCTTTGGTCCCGTGATGGTCGTATGGTTCGTCGTGCTGGCCGTTCTTGGTTTGCGCGGCATCCTTCAGGACCCGGGTGTGTTTTACGCGCTCAATCCTGCCTATGCCGTCGCGCTGTTTGTTCACGCGCCCTGGACCGCGTTCGTGGCGCTCGGCTCCGTCGTACTCGCCGTGACGGGGTGCGAAGCGCTTTATGCCGATATGGGCCATTTCGGTAAGCAGCCCATCCAGAATGCGTGGTTCTATTTCGTCCTTCCGGCACTCCTCATCAACTATCTGGGGCAGGGCGCAGAATTGTTGCGCAATCCCCATCTGGCCGGCATTCCCTTCTACGCGCTCGCGCCGCACTGGGCTCACTATCCGCTCGTGATGCTTGCAACGGTCGCAACCATCATTGCCTCGCAGGCGGTGATCTCGGGTGTATTTTCTATAGCAAGGCAAGCGGTCCAACTCGGACGTCTGCCGCGCATGGAAATCCGGCATACCTCGGCCACCGATTTCGGCCAGATTTATGTGCCCCGTATGAATACGATTCTCTGCATCGGCGTGGTGCTGATCGTTCTCATCTTCCACACATCAAGCTCGCTTGCTGCAGCCTATGGCATTGCGGTGAGCGGCGTCATGGCGATCGATACATTCCATGCGTCCATCGTTGCTACAAAACAGTGGCACTGGAAAATCCGTGCCGCCATCGCCTTGTTCGGCTTCCTCTTCCTGATCGATGTTTTGTTCCTTGCGGCGAATTCCCTGAAAATCGCACAGGGCGGGTGGTTACCGCTTCTCATCGCCGGCTGTGTGTTTCTCATCATGCAAATCTGGCGCGCCGGCCGCAGGGTCCATCTCGAGAAATTGCGCGACGAAACGCTGCCGCTCGATCTGTTTCTGGAGCGAGCGGATCGCACGCCGCAGCGTGTCTCGGGAACTGCCGTATTTCTCAGTGCCCGTGGGGATACGGTGCCCGGCGCGCTGCTTCACAGCCTGAAGCATTACAAAGTTTTGCATGAACGCATCCTGATCGTTCACGTGATGGTGGAAGAAGTACCCATCGTGCCTGAATCCCGCCGGCTTGAAATTCGCAAGCTCGGGAAAGGATTTTTCGGCGTCACCGTGCATCATGGTTTCTTTGAAACGCCGGATATTCCGTGCATTCTGGAGAACGCCCGCGCCTTCGGTCTTGCCATTGATGTGGCGACGACGACTTTTTTCATCGGTCGGGAAACGCTCGTGCCGGCGGAGCATCCCAAGCTCGGCCGTTGGACGACGCGTGTGTATTTGCATTTGGCCGCGTCGGCACTTTCACCGGCGCGCTTCTATAGTTTGCCGCCGAACCGGGTCGTGGAATTCGGCACCCAAATCGCGATCTGAAGCACGGGCAGACCTTGCGTTGTAGGTGAATACCCTACAATATAAGTCTTTGCCCTACATCTACGTAGGGCTTGCACTTACGATGGAGGGTGCATGCATCGCGTCGATGCCCTGGTTTTGGGGATGTTTTTCACCGGTGGGGCAGTCCTGGCGCTCGGCTCGATACTCGGCTCCGTGAAACGGGCTTTTTCCGATCCGGGGATCGCCCAGTTCGACAGCCCCGATGAGGTTATACCGCAAGGCCTGATCGGACATTCCGCCGAAAATACCGAATCCAGCGAGCGTGACGCTCAAGCGCAAATCGAATCCGTGCCGTTACAAGCATTGGCAACGGTCGTTTCAAAGCCGGCACAGCCTCATTCCGCAGGCGTCGCGAGACCGGGAAAGAACAAAAAGAAATTCCGGCAAACATCGGATCGGAAAAACGACCGTCAAAAAATGGGTGACGTCGCGCAACGGAAGCAGCGCAAGAACAAACTGAAATCTGTTTGATCGTCGAAGGCCGGTATCGAATCGTGAGCTTGATATGCCTCAACCCAATTCACGGCGCGCAATTATCAAAAGACATTGAAACTTGGCGTGGAGTTCCATGCGCAGATGTTCCAGCGGGATATTTGCGTTAGAGCTCATAGCAAAAATTATGTTCGCGCCAACCGGCGGTCCAATTTGCAAATAACATCTTCATTCGCAGTTCCCGCCGCTCTTTGTACGGAAACTAACGCCTCAAGGAACCGGCTCGCTATCGGACCGTTCGCAAGATGGCCCGTGACCAGGAGCGAGTACATGGACACCGCAAAACACTCTGCACGCCGCGATACATTCGCGTTACGGCTCAGGCAGAAGCAATTGGGCCGCGACTTGCGTCTCATGTACGAGGAGTATCTTCGGGAGCCCATCCCAGCCGAGATGCTCGACACATTGCGCAGGGTCGAAGCGAGTTCCCGGGACATACCCAATACTGCCTAGGCGCGGGCCGCGCGTCTCTGGTGCCGCAGCTTGGGCGGGTTGCATTGTCACGGTCGCTGGATATACCTGACCGCGAACCCAACCACCCTGTCCCATGACTTCGAACCCCCATCCAAGCTTGCTGAGATATTTCTGTCACAATAATTTCGGATCCGTGGGACGGTTGACGATTGCGCATTCGGTGTTCGTTCACGTAATTGCCGTGATCGTGATTGTTAGCGCGGTATCTAGCGTCTATGCCAAGCCGCGCTTCGTTGCATCGCCCAAAGCACTGGACGAAATTTCACGCGGCGTAGAGGACGGACTCCATTGCGCCTTGCAATATATTGGTCCCAGCCAGACGACCGCGTGCGCCTTTGCCGTGGCGCGCTACAAAGCGCAGGACGGTGCGGACCATCTGGCCTATAATGTGGGCCTGAGTTT
Organism: Rhizomicrobium sp.; assembly: GCA_036502865.1. Classification (GTDB taxonomy): domain Bacteria; phylum Pseudomonadota; class Alphaproteobacteria; order Micropepsales; family Micropepsaceae; genus Rhizomicrobium. Next base: position 7,761 of record DASXXW010000174.1, on the reverse strand, counting down.
CGAGGCCTGGCGCGGGCTCGACGTGGATTGGTCGTCGGATCAGGGGCTGGTCAAATCGGGCAAGGTTTCAGCCTCCGATCTCCAGCAGGAAGAGGCCGGCGCGCGGACCATGTATGAGCTCTACAGGAGCAATCGAGATGCGCTGGGCACTTCCGATGCCGAGCTTGTGTCATATATCACCAAACTCTCACCGTCCGCCCGAGCCGCCGCTCTTGCGCGCCTCCAATTCTGGGCAAAGCACGCAAGGTAATGTAGGCGAACAGTAAGTATCCGTTACTTCGGCCAGGCCGCGACGAGATTGGCCGCATCAATGCTGCCAAGACCGGTCGCGAAATCCCAGCCGCTCCCGGCCTTGAAAGCCGGCTTGTATTTCGTGCTCGAGTTCGAGAGCACGCCGTTCGTGCCGGACGGAAGATAGCAATCGGCACTGCCGGACGTGCATGGCACGTCCATGTCGCCCGTAGTCACATCGCGGAAGACGCATTTCTTTCCGACTTTGTTGCCGCGGTTTGCGTTACAGGCTGCATCCCCTTTGGTGCCGAACTCACTATTCGCCAGCGAATACAGCGTCGGATTGGGGTTGCCCTGTGAGGCGGCTGCGGACTGGTCCACCAGCGCCTGCATACCGGTCATGATCGGCGCGGCAAAAGACGTCCCATAGCCGTAGATCCAGCCATTGGGGAAATTCTTGCACGGCTCGTTGAAGTCATGCGCCGGATCCGAGTAACAAACAATATAGGCATGGCCCCACACCGGACCAGCCGAGAACAGCGACACGTCCGGGATATCGCGGACACCGTCGCCGGGATTTCCGAAAACGCTTTGCCATTGCGGCTTTTTGTAACCCTTGCATGTATCTCCCGAACCTTTCGCACAGCTGCTCGGGCCGCCGCTGCCCGCATAGGTCGTGATGAAATGGCTGCCGCCTGCAACATTGCAGAACCCGTTTGTGCCGTAGGTCGTTTTCGAACCGGTGACATATTTCGCCATCAACTCGCTGCCGCACGAGCTGTTCCAGGGAATTTCGGGAACGTAGGATAACGCCGACCCGTATTGGGCGCTGTTGTTGCTGTTCCAATATTTCGAGTTTTCCTTGCGATAGGTATCGCCGAAATCGGTGCCGCCTACGGCCACATTGTAGGCGGTCGAGGCCAGCCCATTCACCGCGATGCCGTTTGCGGCGCGGGTTTTTCCGTAATCGCATGCGGCCGCGCCTTCATCGCCGGAAGAGACAAATACGGACACACCTTCGGCCGCCGCCTGCTGCCAGGCATCGTAATAGGCCTTGTCGTTGGCGGCGCCTGCGTCGGCTTCGCACCAGATGTAACTGACATTGATGAGCGGGGGAGGGGACGTTTCATTGACGAGATTTTCGACGGCGATTGTCAGGCCCCATGTCGTCTTGCTGTCGGCGCAGCTCACAACCTGTATGGCGGCGTCCGGCGCGGCGGCGCTGGCATATTCGGCATCGAGTATGGCTTCGAAATCATCGCCATTTGTGCCCGGATCCGTGCAATTGCCCGGATGCATCTGCGAGATCGATCCTCCCGTATAACCCGACAGGCCGAACAACGAGCGGAACATGGTCCAGTCGTCGGTGCTGTAGATGTCGGAATCCTCGACGACGGCAATGGTCTGGCCGGTACCGGTCGTTTGTTTGTTGAAGAGCGGATTGAGATCATAGATCGTAGCCAGATCCGGCGGCGTTACGAAATAACAATTCGGGATCAGGTCGCTGGTGCCGAGCCCGCAATTTGTCTCCGTCCAGCCCGGCCCGCCATGCGCGGCCTGATGACCGTGAAAATCGTGCAGCGAGACAACGCCTTCGATCAGCGGAGATAGCGCTGCAGGAATGCGCGGATCGCTCAGATTGGCGATGTGCGGTTGGCCATGCACATTGAGTTTATGAATTTCCGTGTGGAACGCCGCACGCACGTCTCCTGCGGTGCCCGAAAAGTCTATCGCAACGCGGGAGGGATAGACGGTGTTGATCGAAAAACCGTGCGCGTTAAGCCATGCGCTCACAGTCCTGACCTCGTCGGCTGAAGGACCAAACCTGGTTCCAATCTCGGATGCGCTCAGCCAGTGGTGATAGTTCGGTGAAGACTGATCGGTGAGCTGGTCAATCGCACGCTCGAAGGCCGCTTCGTGCGCAGGTGTGCGCTTGAGCAGCATGATCATGTGCGGGAGGGCGAATGTATCCGGAACTCGGCCGCGATCATTGGCGAGGTCAAGCGCTTCCGGCCGCGTGTTGCCGGGCAAGGCGACGAGATGTGACTCGTCAATTGCCGTTGTCGCCGCGTGAGCTCCGGCTAAAAAGACGATAGAAAATCCGAGAGTTGCTTTGAGCGCTCGAAGAAATCGCATTGTCTCCGCCCGAACTTGATATACGAGCGGCCATCATAAAGCTTGATGGCGATATCTTCTATCAAAAGTTCGGGATGTTCTTCGCGCGTTGCGAGAGCGCATCCAGGCTGCCCCGATACCTATCACCGGGGCAGCCTGGATTTAGCGGTCAGTAGAACTCGTCGTAATCGACCTGGATGATCTCGCCCGTATACTCGTCGAGCAGGAGCGCATCAGGCCCATAGCGGACCCAGATATATCCGTCAGGCGGAGCAAACAGACCGTATGCCAGATAATCCGTGATCCAGTAGTCGCGGCCCCAATAGACTGCCGGCAGGAATTCGCCATAGCCCCAGCGGCGGTAATAGAACCCCGGCGGAGCGCGGTAGATGCCCGCATGGAAGCGGTGCACGGCGTGGATATTGCGCCGCAATCCGGCGACCCTCGCGCTCACATGTACGCCGGCGCGCCCGACATGGACGCCGACATGTCCCGCATGGATACCGACATGCACGCTGGCAGGTCCGGTGTGGTGCACGACATGGCTGGGGTGACCAGCAACCGCATGAACCGTGTGACTTGGGTGACCGGCAACAGCGTGATGGGACACGACTCCCGCCGGGTGACCCACGGCATGAGCCGGCCCCACTCGAACATGCGCCGTCGGCGCGGACGCGTGCATTGCAGGGGCGGGATGCCCTCCGCCTCCGCCGCCACCCTGATGATGTTGTTGTGCGAAAGCGGGGGCGGCAATGATCCCGGCCCCCGCCATTAAAGCTGCTATCAGCAGAACTCTCATCCCATCCTCCGCAATGAATGCCCTTTGCCGGGTATAACCCGACAGCGCGGAACTTGCGATACGTTAAATCAATTGCCGTTAAAGCGTTCCGCGCTGCGTCACCAACGCAAGGTACGCGGGCCGATCAGGCCACCCAATAAGGCCGCTGCGGCGATGCCCAGCGTGTACCAGATGGCCAGGAACGGTGCGCCCGCCTCGGTGCAGTGCCAGGCATAGGCAAACGCGCCGGCGCCACCTGCGGCTAGACCGATGACTGCACCAGTTTCAGCCAGTCTCGTGGGTGCAAGGCCGCGCATAGCCCAAACGAGACCGGCCAGAGGCGGAACGGCCGACGCAAGAACGATGAAGGGGCAAACCCGCGCGGATTGACCCATCAGAATGGTTTCCCTTGCCGCCGGCTGCGCAAGAATAAAGACGACTAAAGCCAATAAGGCGACCAGCACGAACGGGAGCGGCAGCCAGGCAAGACGCGAGCGTGCCGATGCGGCCGGCCGCGCGAGGCGCTCCGCGGCGAGCAGCGCAATCGCGACCAGCGACAGCGGATAGAGCAGCTTCATCCAGAACATCGCCGTATCCATCGCGCCGCTCATGTCCGGGCGGGGACCGAGAATCAAAAGAACCAATACGATAGAGGCGGCGAGTCCCCCACCAAGACCAAACAACAGCCGGCGGAGGACCAGTCCCCGCTGCACCGGCGCCAGATCGGACGATAATTGGCGTGCCAGATCGCTCATGGCCGCTTCTCCGGCTCGGCGCCCAGGAACGTCATGAGCTTCTTGATGCCGCGATGCACCGCGACCTTCGCGGCCGTTTCCGACATGTTGCGTGAGGCCGCCGCTTCCGCGTTGGAGAACTCACGCAATTTGATATCGCGGATCAGGGATTGCGTTGCCGCCGGGAGCGTCGCCATAGCGCGTTCGATGTCCAGTCGCGCTTCGACACTCGACGATTCATCGGCCACAAACAGCGCTTGGTCTTCCAGTGGAACCGATTTCGCGCGCCCCTTCCGCCGGAAATGATCGATCAGCTTGTAGCGGGCAATGGCGTAGGTCCACGCCGTGAAAAGTTGCGAGCGGTCGTAAGTGCCGCGCCGGGTGTGAATGGCAATGAGCGCTTCCTGCACCAGATCGTCGACCTCCGACAAATCGCCTGCGAGCCGGCGCCGAAAAAAGGCCGCGAGTTGTTGTTGCAGCGATTCCAGCAACAGACGGTACGCGGCTGCATCGCCCGCCAGTCCGGCCAGCATCAGGGCTTTGAGATCGGCTTCGGCTGTCTGCACCGCGTTCCCGTCAATTCGACCGCAATCACGGGAAGGTTACACGACCGGGCTGGACGTGAAAGCCGTAAGTTCCTCAGCGTGATCGAACTACAATACTCCCAATAGAAATGGCCTGTGATCACCGATCAAATATCGGGAAAACTTTTGAGCCAGGAATGCGAGGAAATTTCTTCAGGGAATTCTCCGCAATTTCCGTACGGCATGTATCGAAGTTCCGTACCCGAGACGCGGACAAGCGGTGTCGGGCGGCCAGTCGTGGGGGTTATGGACACCTTGTTGCATCCGAATCCGTGCCCAGCGGTTCGACGTCGGACGCCATACCAAGCGCAATAAAACAGCCAATCTGGCAGAGTTTTGGATCGCGAAATAATTGACCACGCGCAATATCGGCCACTTTCTTGCGCGTGATAGGACTTTCTGCGCGGCAAGAACCCGGTTATGCTGGTGTTAGCGTACCGGCCACATGGCTTCCGGGCGTCTAACGAGGGACAATTCATGAAATCTCGCCTTCTGATGGCCGCGATGCTCGCGGTACTGCCGAGCATTGCGCCGGCGCAAAGCGTTCAACAGCTCAAGAACCAGCCACCTGATGGTGCCCAGCTGACGTTCCTGCTGACGGACGGAACGGTTCTCGCCCAAGGGTACAACAACAATGATTTCTGGGTGCTGACGCCGGACAATACGGGAAGCTATGTCAACGGAACCTGGAAACAGGTCGGAAGCCTCCAGGCAGGGTATTCGCCCTCAGCCAGTGCATCGCAGGTGCTTGCTGACGGACGCGTCCTGATGGAAGGCGGCGAATATAATCCCGGTGGACAGTTCGCGCTCACCAATCTCGGCGCGGTGTATGACCCGGTAAAACAAACCTGGAAAGCAGTGAAGCCGCCGAAGAAATGGCAAAATATCGGAGATTCGCCGTCGGTTGTTCTACCGAATGGCAATTTTCTTCTCGGCGACAAGCTCCATAAGCGCGGCGCGGAGTTGAATCCGAAAACGATGAAATGGAAGAGCGTCAGCTACAAGGGCAAGAACGATTTCAATGCCGAAGAAGGCTGGACGTTGATGCCGGATGGTTCCATTCTGACCTACGACGTAAAGGACAACCCGCAATCTGAATCCTATGTCGGCAACAAATGGGTCAGCCTCGGCAGCACGGTTGCCAATCTGCAGGGACCACCCTGCTGCAGCTGCATCAACTATCCGCCGTCGAACAAATGCTACTATCCGCCCGGCGAAGTCGGCCCGGCAGTTCTGAGGCCAGATGGAACGGTGTTCGCCACCGGCGCGACCCATAGCGGCGAGACGACGGCGCACAACGCGATCTATACGCCCGGCACCGGATGGGCGGCAGGTCCCGATTTTCCAAATGAGGACCAGGCTGGCGATAGCTTCATAACGCTCCTCACCAATGGCGATGCCATGGTCGAGGGCAATAGCGGCAGGTTGTACATTTGGGATGGCACCAATCTCACCGACACGAAGACGAGTGCCTATGGCATCATGACGGTGCTGCCCAACGGTCAAATCCTGATAGGCGGTTCCGAGGTTTATAATAGCGCCGGTACCTATCAAGCCGCGTGGCAGCCCACGATATCGAGCGTTTCTTCAACTCTGACGCGCGGTAGCACGTACAAGATAACCGGTACGCAGTTTAACGGATTGTCGCAGGCAGGCGGCGGAATGGGTGACGAGTATCAGTCCTCGAGCAACTATCCGCTTGTCCAGATCACCAACAACTCCACCAAGCATGTGTTCTATGCCCGTACGCATGACCACAGCACAATGGGTGTTGCAACCGGCAGCCAGAGCGTCTCGACCAATTTCGACGTTCCGTCGGGAATGGAAACGGGTGCAAGTTCGTTGGTCGTGATTGCCAACGGAATTCCTTCGGCTGTGTCTTCCGTGACTGTTCAGTAAAATCCATACGTGACGTTCCTCCTCCGCATTGCGCGGAGGGGGAACGTAAATTCATCATGACAGGTAAAATTCGCGTCGGTATCGGTGGCTGGACTTATGAGCCGTGGCGCGGCGTGTTCTATCCCAAGGGGCTGCCACAGAAGCAGGAACTGAGCTTCGCGAGCCGCCAACTCACTTCGATCGAAATCAACGGCACCTATTATTCCAGCTTCAAGCCCGAGAGCTGGATCAAATGGCGCGAGGAAACACCTCCCGGCTTCGTATTTTCCGTAAAAGCGTCGCGATTTTGCACGAACCGGAAAAAGCTTTCCGACGCCGGGGATTCCGTGGCCAAATTTTTTGCCCAGGGAATTCACGAATTGGGGGACAAGCTTGGCCCCATCAACTGGCAGTTTGCGGCAACAAAAAAGTTCGATGCTTCCGACACGGAGGCATTTCTCGAACTGCTTCCGCGGGATCTCAAAGGGGCGAAGCTTCGTCATGCGCTCGAAGTGCGGCATGAGAGCTTCAAAAACAAAGAGTTCTACGCGTTGGCCCGCCGCTACAATGCGGCGATCGTTTTCGCCGACAGCGCCGACTATCCGGCCATCGACGAACACACTGCAGATTTCACTTACGCCCGCCTGATGCGAACCAAGGAAGAAACGGAGACCGGTTATGACGGCCGGGCCCTGGATGGCTGGGCGAAGAAGGCGAAATCCTCGTCCAAACACGGCGACGTATTTGCCTATTTCATAGCAGGCGCGAAAATTCGCGCGCCCGCAGCGGCCCAGGCGCTGATTACCCGCGTTGGTGGCTAAGTCCCCAGCGAAAAGCAGTTCAATATGCGCGTATTTGCAGTTTTTTTGTTCGCCGTCATTGCCGTTGTCACCGCAAACGCGTCTCCACTATCGGCTGTGGTTGATTACACGCGTGTCGCGCAACAACATCCCGGCGAGTGGCTGCTGGACGGACGCGATTTCACGAACAGCCATTACTCGCCATTGAAACAGATCAACGAGACGAGCATCGCGCGGCTTGGTTTCGCGTGGGAGTTCCGGGATTTTATTTCGAGGGGTCGCGTTCATCACGGAATGGAATCCAATCCCGTTTTCGCCGACGGCGTACTTTATTTTTCCGGACCTTGGGGCAACGCCTATGCCGTCGATGCGCGAAACGGAAAATTACTCTGGGCCTATGATAGTCATGCGGATGGACAATATGCGCGAAACGCATGCTGCGACGTCATCAATCGCGGCGTCGCGATATGGAAGGGTAGGGTTTACGTCGCTTCACTCGATGGATGGTTGGTAGCCCTCGACAAACAAAGCGGCAAACAGGTCTGGCGTGTCGATACGATCGTAGATCGGAAATTCAACACCACCGTTGATGGCGCGCCGCATATTGCCGGCGACAATATCCTCATAGGCAATGCCGGCGC
>DASXXW010000173.1:0-7430 GCA_036502865.1 Rhizomicrobium sp. | reverse complement strand
GTTTTTCCTGCCCTGCGAGAAATCTGGAACATTGGCGCCCTCCGTAACCGGATAGGACTGTTATGCGCTTTCGATGCCTAACAAATCATCTCCGCTGGTAGCCGGAGATGAACCGTTAACTGTCGCATCAGAACTGCCGTCACATGCCGCCGGTCGCCAGGCTGTAGATAATTCTGCCGAGCGCGCCCAATAACAGAATTGCGCACGCAAACATCTGAATCAGGAAACCTGTGCTCCGCTTGGCCGGATCGGCCATATAGCCCGTGGAGTAGATCAGACGCCCGACAATCCAGACAACACCCAGACCCGCCGCGACCAGTTCGTTCCAGTAGATCGCAAAAAGCCACAGGCTCACGAAGAAAATCGGCAGCCATTCCAGGGTGTTGGACTGCACGCGCACCGCGCGTTCAAGCAAGGGGTCGCCGGTCATCGCGGGTGGGTTGATGCCCGATTTTCCCCGCATGCGCGCGACTTGCAGGCTCGTCCAGAAATACATCAGCAGCGACAGCAGAGAGACAATCGCGGTCCAACGATGTTCCATCATCATGTTTGTTTCCCCCGAAAGGCGAAGCCTCGCCCTTAGGTAGGACCATGCCACGTATCCAGATTGGGTGGTAGCCTAACCTCCGGGACAGACGGGGCACAGATGAGCCTGCTCGCGGAATATGTAACGACCCGGGTACTCCGTGCGAATATGTTCCGGCCAACGCTTCGGAGTCCCCGCCTTTGACACTTTTGCTGCTTTCCTATCTCGGCGGGGCTCTGACGATCCTCAGCCCCTGCATCCTGCCGGTGCTGCCCTTCGTGTTCGCACGGTCCGACCAGAAGTTTCTGAGCGGCGGCCTGCCCCTGCTCGCCGGCATGGCGCTGACTTTCGCCCTTGTGGCGACGCTGGCTGCGGTGGGTGGCGGCTGGGCTGTCCACGCCAATCAATATGGCCGGATAGCGGCTATGATCGTGCTCGCGGCTTTCGGTCTCATGCTGCTTCTGCCGTCCCTTGCGGATCGCGCAACGCAGCCGCTCGTCGCGCTGGGCGACCGGTTGAGCCGCAATGCCGGCAGCGGCGTGGCTTCATCCCTGCTGCTGGGCGCTGCGACCGGGTTGTTATGGGCACCCTGCGCCGGTCCCATCCTCGGCCTCGTGCTGACCGGCGCGGCACTGCAAGGCGCGGGCGTCGGCACAACGCTGCTATTACTTGCCTATGCGGCCGGCGCTGCGACGTCTCTCGCGGTCGCTTTGCTGATTGGCGGGCGCGTTTTCACGGCGATGAAGAAATCGCTCGGCGCCGGCGAATGGATTCGGCGCGCACTCGGCGTTGCCGTGCTCATCGGCGTAGCCGCGATTGCGCTCGGTTTTGACACCGGACTTCTCACCAAACTGTCGCTCTCCAACACCGCGAAGATCGAACAAACATTGATCGAGGGCGTGCATCCGATGGCGACAGCGCCCGTGCAGCACGTCGCCGGATCCGACCTGCCCGTCGAAGGAATATTTCCCTCGCTTGCGGGCGCAACGGGCTGGCTGAATTCGCAACCGCTCACGCCCGCGTCGCTGAAAGGTAAAGTCGTACTTGTCGATTTCTGGACTTATTCCTGCATCAATTGCCTGCGCTCGCTGCCTTACGTCAAAGCCTGGGCAGCAAAATACAAAGATCACGGGCTGGTGGTGATCGGCGTGCACGCACCCGAATTCGCTTTCGAACGCGATCCCGACAATGTGCGCCGTGCCGTGCGCGATCTGGGTGTTACCTACCCCGTCGCGCTCGACAGCAATCTGGCGATCTGGGCCGCATTTCATAATGAATATTGGCCGGCGCATTATTTCATCGATGCACAGGGCCGCATCCGCGCACATCATTTCGGCGAAGGCGATTACGATCAATCCGAGCGAACCATCCAGAGTCTGCTGAGGGAAGCCGGTTACGCCCATTTGCCCGGCGGAATCGTCAATCCGGATGCGAGCGGCACGCAGGCCGCCTCGGACATGAACGATGTGGAATCGCCGGAGACCTATGTCGGCTATGCGCGCGGGGAGAATTTCGCCACCGATCATGTGATGAAAAATCTGCCGTCCGATTATTCGATGCCCGCTTCGCTCGAGCAAAATCAGTGGGCACTGGCAGGCAACTGGACCATCAGCCCGCAAATGGCAGTCCTCAACCGCGCGGGCGGTAAACTCAGCTTCCGTTTTCACGCCCGCGATCTTCATCTGGTATTGGGACCGGCCAACGGCAAAACACCGGTTCGATTCCGCGTCACACTCGACGGAAAAGCGCCGGGCGCGATGCATGGCGTCGATATCGATGCAATTGGGAACGGCGTGGTGACGAGCCAGCGGCTGTATCAACTCATTCGCCAGCAGGGGACAATCGAAGACCGCACCTTCGAGATCGAATTCCTCGATCCCGGCGTGCAGGCCTATTCCTTTACCTTCGGCTGACGAAACTCAGGCGCCTGTTGCCCGTGCATCAGCGGGAAGATGAAACAGTCTGCGGATCAGATAATCGATGGACAGACGCCCCGGACCCCAGGCAATGATACCAAGCGCCATGGCAGCCCATGTGATGTGGACGGGCCAACCATCCGGAACCGTAAGCTCGACGATCGCCGTCATGAACAGCAAGCCGAGGGCCGCGAAGCGCGTACCAAAACCGAAAATCAGCAGAACCGGAAAAGTAATTTCTCCACAGCCCGATAAAAACGCCATGAGCATCGGCGCCGGAAACGGATAGGGCCCGCCCGGCAGATGCAGCTTGAATTCATCGGTGAAGAGCGTGACCGCCGTGTCGCTCAGATGGAAAAAACCATCCCATTTGAGAATGCCCGAACGCCAGAATGGTACTGCCAAGGCACAACGAAGTGCCAATTGCACAAACGAAGGCTGACCAATGGCGCCGACGAGGCGGCTGGCTTTGTCTGCAAGAAGTGCAATTGATCGAATTCCGCTTCCGGATTGTTCAACCGCGACGCTCATGATTCGTCTCCATATCTGATGGCGGTAAACGCGCCGGCTTCCAATAGGCCAGCAATATTGGCTGCAATATCGAATGCGGGTGCGGCTTCCATCGCGTGTGCGGCGGCTTCGCCAAGCGACCTGCCTTCGATCAAACTCGAAAGAAAAACTGCTCCGCCGCAGGGAAGGTGGCGCACGATCACATCGAATTCCGGCCGTGTGATCAAAGCGTCTTCCGCTTCCCCCGCGTCGATCGCGCCGACGGGGTCGTCACCTCTATTGGCAGCAAAGATCGTCACCGCCGAATAATCCGATCGGACGATTCTCGTTGCGGGATGCGCAATGAATGTGAGTTCCGCCAGACGATCGGGCGAAATGGACACAAGAGCAGCAGCGGCGAGCGGCGACGCGTCGGCTGCATGATAGGCATCAAGCCATGCTCTTTCGATGCGCGCTATATCGGCGAGCCATGGCATCTCCCGCGCATATTCGTATAGCGCGATGAATGCTGGGAAGTCGCGGCCATATTCGAATAATAGGGGCGAGTGCGGCGGTGTTTCGCGGAGGTGAAAGCGCGCCATGGCCCTGAAAAATTCGACGCCCGTTATACGCTGCACTGCGGGAAATGCAGCAGCCAGCGCATCGATCAGGCTGACCGTAATGTTGTTACGATAGATGTTATAAAACGTGCGGGCGGATTTGCCGCAAGGCCCGATGATCGAGCGCGGCACGTCCTTTTCAGGGTCCAGCAACGCGGCGGCAAATGATGTCGCGTAAGGCTCGTTGTTCCAATGCTCATGCAGCATTGCTTCGGTCCAAAGTGATAAAACTTGTGTTGCGGTCGAGTATCGCCTGGGCGGCGAGGGCTTCGGCCCTGAGTACCGGCCAATCGGGAATATTGCCGTCCCATTCGACCAGAGTGGGGAGCGGGCCTGTTTTTACGATTACAAACTCGAACAGCCTCCAGACCGGATCGGCAACCGGTCCATCATGGCTGTCTATCAGTAATACATCGCCCTCACCGTCGTTCTGCGCAGAATGACCTGCCAGATGAATCTCACCAACTCTCGAAAGCGAAAAATCGCCAAGGTAATCGAGCGGGGAAAAGCCTTGATTGGTGGATGAAACAAAGACGTTATTGATATCGAGGAGCAGGCCGCACCCCGTGCGGCTGGACACTGCGCGGAGAAATTCTGTTTCACGCATCGTTGTTTCGCGGAAAGCAACATAGGTCGACGGATTCTCGAGAAGCAGCGGGCGGCCGATCGCCTCCTGCACTTCGTCGACGTGATCGCAGACTCGCGACAATGTCGTGTCCGTATAGGGCAATGGCAGGAGGTCGTTAAAATAATTCGTTCCATGGCTCGACCATGCCAGATGCTCGGAGACCAGGGCCGGCTCATATTTCACGACCAGATCCCGGAAACGCGCGAGATGTGCTTTGTCGAGCGGCTGCTGGCCGCCGATCGACAGGCAGACACCGTGCAATGAAATGGAATGATCTCTGCGAAGCGCCTCAAGCGCGCGATGCGGTGGTCCACCGGCACCCATGTAATTCTCGGCATGTACTTCGAAGAAGCCGCGCGCTGTTCCGTCGTCAACGATAGCGGGGAGATGATGATGCTTGAAACTCGTACCGGCGAGACCGGCCAGCGAATGATCCGGAAAGCGGAGCCGGTGCCCCGCTCGTTTGGTTTCCCGTGCGAAGCTCATGGCCCGCGTCCGCTTTCCGGAGATCTTTTCTCTGGGCGCCGTGGCGGCTTACATCGCCGTCAGCGAGCCATGCTTGCCGTTCGGCAGCACGATGGAGGCGCAGGTACCTCCGCGAACGAATTTCCAGGAATTGCTCTGAAAATCGACGGTCGAGGTCCCCTGGCAAGTTGTGCCGGGGCCAGCAGCGCAGTCGTTCTGGCCCTTGAGAGCGACGCCGAAACACTTCTCTTTATGAGCGGCCATCGCAGCCTTCATTTCGGCGCTGCTCAACGGCGCAGCGGCGGCAACGGTGGCGAGTGCACTCGACACGGCGCCGGCAAGAATCAACGAACTGATAGCGGTCTTCGCAGACATGGGAATTTTCTCCGTAATGGCTTCTGCACCCCTCACTGGCGGCGCACCGGGGTATTCGGTTGAAGCACGGCTTTGGTTACACCGCATGCCCGGCAATGGAAGAAAAACCCCAACCAACGATCTTGTTCAGGCATCAAGCACGGCTATACTCCGCGCCCTCTTCCAGAGAACGCCGTTGAAATCACTCGCAATTATGAGCTGCGTCGCTGCCATGGTGTTTGCTTCGCCATCGGACGCTGAAACGCCTTCGATCAAGCCCGGGCTGTCAGGCGTCAGCTTTCTTCTCGGCGAATGGTCTTCAGGTAAGGGCAAGGTGGCCGAGACCGGCGGAACTTCTACCGGTTCTTCCAGCATGGAGCTGGCGGCGAATGGCGCGGTCATTTTACGCCGCGACCGCACAAACCTGTTCGATGCATCCGGCAAGCCTGCGGGCGGCTTCGATCAGATCATGATGATCTATCCCGAAGGCGGAACGCTTCACGCCGATTATTCCGATGGTACGCATGTCATCCATTACACGAGTGCCACGGTTGAGCCGGGACATGCGGTGACCTTTACCAGTACCTCGCAGGCCGGTGTGCCGACGTTCAAGCTCAGCTACACCCTGCGCGCGCCGAAGATCCTGGACGTCGATTTCAGCATGGCGCCTCCCGGCGGCACGGATTTTCACCCCGTAGCAACCGGCTCGCTCAAGAAAGAGGATTAGCTCCTTCCCTATGAGCCCCTTTCAAAATCTCCACGCAAGCTCGCCCTTCGCGCAGACATTGGCGAAGGAAGACCGTATGCGATGTCAATAGGTTCAAAGTCTGAGACTTCGAAGCATTTCCACCCTTCAGCCAAATTACGAACGGCGGAGCGCCGAGCAGAAGACTCAATTCCTCGAAATCGGCATCGCTCGTGACAATTGCGAAGTCATTCAGTCGGGCGAATTCCCAGATTTCTCGATCCGTCGCTCGCTCGAGCCCAAGCGTGGTTACATGCGAAGTGCCCGGGAATTCATCCTGTAAGAACGGCACCAATCGTCGCGAAAGATTTTCGTCGAGCAGGAGTTTCACTGTGCGAACAGCGTAACTGTCCTTCGCTCCCGCTCCGCAGCAAAAGCGAGACAGGCGCGAATATCGGCGCTTTCGAGTTCGGGGTAGTCGGCGAGAATATCTTCTTCGCTGGCGCCGTTCGCAAGTTGATGAAGAACGTCATAGACAGTGATGCGCAACCCGCGAATGGTCGGCTGCCCGCCACGCTTTCCCGGTTCTAGCGTAATTCGCCCATTTACCATCGCGACTGATCCTCGGTCCTTGCTGCAACTCTATCTTACCGGCCACCAGTTTGCGAGACTACCGCCGCAACAGTGCAAGAATTATTCCAAAATTCCCGGATCCAGCGCGTGGAGAGCGTAGGTGGCGAGCCAGTGCTCGCCCATATAATCGCCGGTGATATGAGGCAATGCGGCATCGATATGGCGCGCAATGGTCTCCTCGACGCGGGCGCGCGCATTTGTGTCTTCGATGGAATCGAAAATCAGCCGCCAGCACCAGGCACGTGCGAAGTTCAGCCCATCAAGATGGGCGATCTTCCCGTCGGTGCGATCGCTCACAAAAGCCGGTTGAAACAGAGTGGCGGGTTCGCCTTCGGCCAGCCGCGGAAGAAAGCGCGCGAGCCAGGGCACAAACGCGGCGCGCCCCAGCACCGCGCGCATGCAGGCCGCTTCAATCAACGCAGACGAAAGGAAATCGTCACCACAGGGCTCCCAGGCCTGGCAATCCGTATCGTTTGCGTACCAGCCTATCGCTTTCGCGCGGAGCAAGGCTGCGAAACCCGCATTGCCGGTCGCTTTCGCGTAATCGCTCGAAAGTAACAAAGCGAATGCCGTGTTGGGATGTACGCCCGCACGGATCGGATAAGTCGCGATCGGGAGCCAAGCCTCAAAACGCTGTTCGAAAGCGTGGGCCAGAGGGCTGAAATTATTGTTCCAGATTTTTCCTTCGGCCGTTTCATGATGCGCGAGTTCGGCTGCCAGCAACAATGCACACGCCCAGCCATAGGGACGCTCAAAGCCGCGCGATTCAGGCCGCGCCAGATAGTCAACTTCGCTCGCGACCTTCGCTGCTGTGAATTGTTCCTCGAACAGCGCGCGAATTTCCGCCGCTTCCGACAGGTTCGGAAAACGCCGATAAAGCCGCGCCAGCAGCCAATAGCCGCGCACACAGGAGTGCCAGTCGAAACTACCGAAGAAAATGGCGTGCAAATCGCGCGGGCCTTGCACGTCCCGGGGCCCGGCCATTACATGATCGAGCTTGTTGGGCCATTCGCGACCGACATGGTCAAGCGTGGTGCGGGCAAAGAGCGAAGCTAGCTGTGCGGTCAGTCCGGTCATGAGTGATGAGCGCCAAATCGGAAGACCAGGACATACA
>DASXXW010000172.1:0-3291 GCA_036502865.1 Rhizomicrobium sp. | reverse complement strand
CCATCGCCAATCTGCATATCCATGGTACGCCCGCGGTGATCGACGCCCATATTGCCGGCGGACTGCCACAGCTCTTCGCGCTTTTAGACATGAAGCCGCTGCAATACCCGACGCGATTTCATGTCAATACGTCAAGCTCACATGGGAATGCCTCGCTTGATGCGTCGTTCCGCGTGCCGACGATCAGAGGCGAAAGCGTGGACGCGATCGGAATTTCCGTAAAGGGAGTCGTGAGCAAATTCGGTATCGCGCTGGCCCCTCACACCAAAATTTCCGATGGTTCGCTCCAACTCGCCGTCGACAACGCGAAACTTCATGCCGCAGGAAATGTAGTCATCGGTGGGACGCCGCTCGATGTCGATTGGCTTGAAATATTCAAGCCGAATGGACCGGTTAGCACGACCGTGAATGTGCACGGCGTTTTGGATGATGCCGCGCGAAGTAATCTGGGCCTGTCACTGGGTTCGTTTCTCACGGGTCCGATCGGTGCGACCGCGCATCTGACGGGGTATCGTGGAACAGTTCAGGCGGCCAGCATCGATGCCGATCTCACCCAGGCGATCCTTTCCGCGGATGTCCTCGCGTGGCGTAAGCCGGCAGGCGTTCCGTCGAGCGCGCATGTCGTCGCTCAAATGGCGGCAGGAGGTTCGTTTCGCTCGGCCAATGTCGCCATTCAGGGAACGAGTATTACGGCGTCCGCAAACCTTGGCTTTGGGTCCGATGGTGGGGTCGAAAGTGTTTCCGCGCCCGTGGTTCGTGCAGGTGCAGGTAATGATTTTGCCGTGACGATGAAGAAGCGGCTTGATGGAGGCGAAGATTTTGCCATTACCGGCCATTCCCTCGATGCGTCGGGATTGCTGAAACGGAAGAGCGGCGCCGGCCCGACAAGACCTGCAACGGCTCAATCCCCGGAACCATTTCATTTGACGGCCTATCTCGACAAGGTCGTGCTTCATGACGACGCTGCACTGTCGCCATTTTCGCTCGACATGACCGGCGTGGGACAGCACCCGCGTACATTCTCGGTAAAGGCCGGTCTTACCAAAACCGCATCACTATCTGTCAATATGACGGCATCGAACGGTCAGCGGCACCTTACGGCCAACGCTGAGGACGCGGGCACGTTGGTCCGGACTCTGCTCAACTATCAAAGCCTCAAAGGCGGCGAACTGAGCCTTGACGCAACGGCGCCGATGACAAGCCCCGAATCCCAGAAGAGCGCCGATTATTCCGGCGAACTTGTCATTCGCAATGCCACGCTTCTCAACCAGCCTTTTATCGCGCGGTTATTTTCATCCGGTTCGCCGGGCGGCCTTGTGGATCTGATGCAGGGGCAGGGAATTGTGTTGGATAGGGTCCATATTCCATTCCGCCTGAACGATGATGTCATCACCGTTCACGATGCCACGGCCACGGGGCCATCCATCGGACTTACCGCAGACGGTTTTGTCGACCGCACGAGTAATCAGATATCATTGCAGGGTGCTGTTGCTCCCATGTACGGTCTGAATGGCTTGCTGGGATCCATACCCGTTCTGGGAGACGTGTTTGTTTCCAAGAAGGGCGAGGGCATTTTCGGTATCACCTACACAATGCGTGGCGATCTCGATCAGCCGAAGATTTCGACCAATCCACTCTCCGTGCTGGCACCGGGCATCCTCAGACGGATATTCGAAGGTAAAGCGCCCACCGGGCCATCGACATCGGCCGCCCCGTCTCCAGCGAGACCGCAGTAGCCGGCTGGCGGAAAGCCTTACACAGGCTTGATCAGCGCGTGCTTCTTCCGGCCGACGGAAATCTTCAGCACACCTTCCGACGTTAGATCATTGAGATCTGCCGTCGATTTGACGCCGGACACAACTGCATCGTTCAGCCTCACGCCGCCAGATTCGATCAGTCGCCGCCCTTCGCCGGATGAGTTTGCAAGACCCGCTAAGTGTGTGAGGTTTGCGACCAGTATGCCTTCCTCGAGTTTCGCGCGCGGTATTTCGACCGTGGGAAGACCCGACGCTATTTCTCCCGCCTCGAATGTGCGACGCGCCGTAGCCGCCGCGTCTTCGGCCGCCTCCCGGCCGTGGCACAAAGCTGTTACTTCAGTGGCCAGGATTTTCTTTGCTTCGTTGATTTCGCTGCCCTGAAGCCGCTCGAGTCTCTCGATCTCATCCATGGGAAGATCGGTGAACAGGCGCAGGAAGCGGCCTATATCAGCGTCTTCCGCGTTGCGCCAATATTGCCAGTACTGATAGGGCGAGCACATATCGGCATTGAGCCACACCGCACCTTGCGCCGTTTTTCCCATCTTCGCGCCGCTCGATGTTGTAATCAGCGGCGTGGTGAGACCAAACAGGCCGACATTGTCGATGCGCCGGCCGAGATCGATTCCGGAAACGATATTTCCCCATTGATCGGAACCGCCGCATTGCAGACGGCAGCCATATCGCCGGTACAATTCCACGAAATCGTAGGATTGCAGGATCATATAGTTGAATTCGAGGAAGGTCAGCGGCTGATCGCGCTCGAGCCTGAGGCGCACGCTGTCCATGGTCAGCATGCGGTTGACGGAGAAGTGGCGCCCCACATCCCGCAAAAAGGGTATGTATTCGAGACGATCGAGCCATTCGGCGTTGTCGACCATGATCGCGCCGGATGTATCGTCAAAAGTAAGGAACCGCTCGAATGATTTCCGGATCGATTGTTTGTTCGCTTCGATTTGCTCCGGAGTGAGGATCTGCCGGGTTTCGTCCTTGCCCGACGGGTCTCCCACTTTGGTGGTGCCGCCGCCCATGAGTACGATCGGTTTATGCCCGGCCTGCTGCAGCCGCCGCAGAGTCATGATCTGGACGAGGCTGCCCACATGCAGGCTCGGCCCTGTGCAGTCGAAACCAATATAGGCGGTGACGCGCTCCTTGCCGAACAGATCGTCGAGCACCGACGGATCCGTGCAATCGTGGAATTGGCCACGGGCGACATAGGTTCGGAGAAAAGGCGACTGAAACTGCACAGCGGGGTTCGACATGGTTTTGAGTGCGCGTCAGCGTCCCTCCCTCGGCGAACTCATGGTTTTCGACACATAACCGTCGACGACCTGAAGCACGTCAGATTCGTATTTGTCGAAGAAATGGTTCGCACCTTCGATCTTCGTATAGGTAATCTTGATGCCTTTCTGTGCCGAAAGCCGGTCAACCAATTTCTGTACGTCGGCCTCCGGTACGACTTGATCCTTTGTCCCGTGCACCATGATTCCCGAGGCCGGACACGGCGCAAGGAATGCGAAGTCATACATGCTGGCAG
>DASXXW010000171.1:0-11545 GCA_036502865.1 Rhizomicrobium sp. | reverse complement strand
GGCAATGGCTATACGGAGGCTCCAACCCATGTGTGACCTTTCGCGATTGCTGCCTGTTTTGTGCGCGCCTGCGAAGGAAAGTAAAGCCCATTGCTGGCGCAGGCTCCTTTGCCCCTGTATTCCGGGGCAATGGCCGTATTGAAACGCACTGTGGCGCTGATCGGCATGATGGGCGCGGGGAAAAGCTCGGTGGGGCGAAGGCTTGCGATTCGTCTCGGCGTGCCGTTTCGCGACGCCGACATGGAGATCGAGGCCGCCGCGGGATGCCGGATTCCGGATATTTTCAATCGCTTCGGCGAGGCAGAATTTCGCGAAGGCGAACGCCGCGTGATCTCGCGGCTGCTGCTCGAGCCGCCCCATGTGCTGGCGACCGGGGGTGGCGCCATTCTCGACGCCTCCACACGCGCGAGCATTGCGAAGAATGCGGTATCGGTCTGGCTGCGCGCGCCTGTCGACCTGCTGCTGTCCAGGCTGGGACGCCGCAATACACGGCCATTGCTGCAAGGCGGAGATGCGCGCGAGAAACTTGAACGGCTTTTGGCCGAGCGGGAGCCGCTTTATGCCCAGGCCGATATTGTCATCGACGCAGATCAGGGACCACATTCGGTCGCCGTCAGCCGGATCGCGAATGCCCTTACGGAAATCGGTACACTGGATCGGCAATGACCGAACGCATTGAAGTTTCCCTGCGCGAGCGAAGTTATTCCATTCACGTCGGAGCGGGCCTTGTTGCTCGCGTGGGCGAGTTTATTGGACCGCGAGGGCAAAGCGGCGTTGCCGTTGTTACCGACCGCAACGTCGCCGCGCTGCACCTGGATCGTCTTCTTACATCCCTGCAGGCAAGCAATATCGCCGCGCGTGCCATCGTGCTCGAACCGAGCGAAGAAACAAAGAGTTTTCGTGGCCTCGAACAGCTGACCGATGAGTTGCTCGCCGCAGGGATCGAGCGGGACGGGATCGTGCTGGCGCTGGGCGGCGGCGTGATCGGCGATCTCGCCGGGTTTGCTGCCGGCGTGCTGAAACGCGGCATCGATTATGTGCAATTGCCCACGACGCTTCTTGCCCAGGTCGATTCATCCGTAGGCGGAAAAACAGCGATCAACACCACGAAAGGCAAAAACCTCGTAGGGCTGTTTCATCAGCCGAAGGCCGTCATCGCCGATACGGAATTGTTGGACACCCTGCCCCGCCGCGAACTGCTCGCGGGTTATGCCGAGGTCGTGAAATATGGTGCGCTTGGCGACGCCGGATTTTTCGACTGGCTGGAACTATACGCGCTAGCGGGACTGGACGGAAACGCCGCCTATCTGGAGCGGATGATCGCCCATTCCTGCAGGATCAAGGCTGATGTTGTCGGGCGCGACGAGCGCGAAGCCGGAGATCGCGCATTGCTCAATCTCGGTCATACTTTCGGCCATGCGCTGGAAACAGCGACCGGTTATTCCGCGCGTCTCCTGCATGGCGAAGCCGTTTCTATCGGTATGGTTCTGGCATTCCGGCTTTCGGCGCAGCTTGGCTTCGCGCCGGCAAGCGATGCGCAAAGGCTGGAGGAGCATCTGCGCAGGGTCTCGCTCCCGGTATCGATCGACGATATCCCCGGCCAACGCCCCGACGCCCATACGCTGCTCTCTCATATGATGCATGACAAGAAATCGAAGCAGGGGCAGTTGATATTCATTCTCGCCCGCGGCATCGGGAAGGCCTTTACAACTGCCGATGTGCCGGCCGGGGCCTTGGAGAACATTCTGTCGGCCTGACAAAACCCGCTATTATCCCGACTCAGAAAAGACGCGAAGGACCTCGCCATGGCAGGTATTCTTGCAGCGGGAGCTGTCGTCATTATTTTGTTGCTGTTTGTCTCGGCATTTCTTTCGGGCTCCGAGACGGCATTGACGGCGGTTTCGCCGGCGATCATGCACCGCCTGGAACAGCATCAGTCGCGCGCCGCCCGCTGCGTAAATACACTGCTCGCGGATCGTGGGCGGATGATCGGCGCCATCCTTCTCGGCAACACGTTCATCAACATTCTCGTCTCTTCGCTGGCCACATCCCTGCTGGCGGCTCGTTATGGCAACACCGCAGTAATCATCACCACAGTGGTACTGACTTTCGTCGTGCTCGTATTTGCCGAAGTTCTGCCCAAGACGCTTGCGATCGCACGGACGGACAGATTTGCACTCGGCGTTGGCCGCATTCTGCTGCCTATCGTAAGATTGCTCGGCCCCATAGTCGGCACCGTCGAGTTCATCGTGTGGAAACTGCTCGGCATGTTCGGCATTCACGAACTAAGCGAGGGAATCCCGGTTCTGCCACCGCATGAAGAGATTCGCGGCGCTGTCGAATTGGCACATCGCGAAGGCGGGGTGCAGCGCGAACACCGCAATATGCTGGGCGGCATCCTCGATTTGCGGGAGCTTTCGATTGGCGATGTCGCCATCCATCGCAAGAACATGATCGCGATCGACGCAGACGAACCTGCCCCGCGTCTCTTCGCGGAACTGATGGCCGCCAACCACACGCGCGTTCCCGTCTGGCGCGGTACGCCGGACAACATCATCGGCGTCCTCCGGACCAAAGACGTCATGCGCGAATTTGCAAGACGCCGCGGCCAACTCGCCGGATGGGACATCCTCGCATTGATGGAAGAGCCGTGGTTTGTGCCCGACACTACAACGCTCGAAGAACAGATCAGGGCGTTCCGTCATCAACGGCGCCACTTTGCATTGGTGGTTGACGAATATGGCGCGCTTCAGGGCGTGATAACCCTCACCGATATTGTCGAGGAAATCATCGGCGGCATTCCCGACGAAAAAGCGAGCAGCGAACCTGCTCAAATTCGTCCGCAGACGGACGGATCCTATCTGGTGGAAGGAATGACGCCGATCCGCGATCTCAATCGCATTTTCGATTGGACGCTTCCCGATGAGGAAGCAACCACCATCGCCGGCATCATCATCCATGAGGCGCGCACCATTCCCGAGATAGGCCAGCGCTTTGCTTTCTACGGTTTCAAATTTGAGATTTTGCGGCGCCAGCGCAATCAGATCACGCTTGTGCGCGTGACTCCGCCACCGAAACACGAAGACACCGCGGCGATGTAGAATTTATTCGCCCGGAGCGCGCGCCTTGATGGAAAGCGCATGAACTTGCGCACGCAGTTCCTCGGCAAGTATTTCATGGACCATACGCTGACGAGCAAGCCGGTTCACACCTTCGAATAGAGGTGAAACTATCTGCACGTGGAAATGCGTTTCCCCGCCGGGCCGCGATCCGGCATGCCCCGCATGGCCTGCGCTCTCGTCCTCCACGATAAGTTCAAGCGGCTGCAGTGCATCCGTGAGCTTTCGGTGAATTTCATCGGCAACGGTCATGTAGTCCCTTTGCACGCTTCGGGCAGAAGTCAAGCGCTACGTTTTCTTGTTTTTTCACACCTGCATCCCATAATCCAGGCATGAGCACGGCAGACTACCGGCCCCGCCTCGGCAAGGACATCCGCATAAAACCGGATGCGCCCATCCGCGCGCGTTCGACGCGGCGCTGCGACAAGGCCGGCTGCACGGGAGACGGCGAGTTTCGCGTTCCAAAATCGCGCGAGCGGCTGAACGACCATCAATGGCTATGCAAGGAACACACCCGCGAATTCAACGAG
Source organism: Rhizomicrobium sp. (assembly GCA_036502865.1). Lineage (GTDB taxonomy): Bacteria > Pseudomonadota > Alphaproteobacteria > Micropepsales > Micropepsaceae > Rhizomicrobium. The sequence goes on along the minus strand of DASXXW010000171.1, from coordinate 7,896 downwards.
CATTGGGACTTTTTCAGCGGGATGAGCCAGACGGAAATTGAAACTTTTTGCATCGATGCGATGACGGGCCATCGCCCGACATGGCCGCTTGGGCGCCGGGCGGCGACGGGTCACGCAGGACGGGATCATCGCAGCTTCCGCGATCCACATTCCATGTTCAACAACCCGTCATCGGAAGATGCCGAGTCCCATGCCGAAAAACGCCCATCGCAGAGGCCGCTCACAGCCCTCCAAATAAAGGCGCTGGATGTCCTCAATCTGGATCCCGGCGCCAGCTTGCAGGATATAAAGGCGCGGTATAAGGAACTCGTTAAGCGCTTCCATCCCGACGCAAACGGGGGCGACCGCGGCACAGAAGAGCGGCTGAAGCGGGTTATACAGGCTTACGGAGTGCTTCGCGCATCGGGCCTGACTTGAGGCTCAATCATCCTGGCCGGATCACATAGCATCATGACACAAGACATGCAGGGCCTTGATCCTTCGGCCGTGCCCGACACGAAAGTGGATGTACGGCAGGTTTTCGGGATCGATGCCGAAATGAAGGTTCCGGCCTTCAGCCGCGGCGGCGAATATGTTCCCGATCGCGACGAGGCGTACCGGTTCGACCGCGAAACAACGCTTGCCATTCTTGCCGGCTTTGCCTTCAACCGCCGCGTGATGATCCAGGGCTATCACGGAACGGGAAAGTCGACCCATATCGAGCAGGTTGCATCGCGGCTCAACTGGCCATGCATTCGTATCAATCTCGACAGCCATATCAGCCGCATCGACCTTATCGGAAAAGACGCCATCGTGCTGCGCGAAGGCCAGCAGGTGACGGAGTTCCGGGAGGGGCTGCTGCCCTGGTGCCTTCAGCATCCGGTCGCGCTCGTCTTCGACGAATATGATGCGGGACGGCCCGATGTGATGTTCGTGATTCAGCGCGTGCTCGAAGTCCAGGGCCGTCTTACGCTGCTGGACCAGAACCGGGTGATACGTCCGCACCCCGCGTTCCGGCTGTTTTCGACAACGAATACAATCGGTCTCGGCGACACCACCGGCCTCTATCACGGCACGCAGCAGATCAATCAGGGGCAGATGGATCGTTGGAACATCGTCACCACGCTCAACTACCTGACTCACGATGCGGAAGTAGAAATCGTCCTTGCCAAAGTGCCGTCTTATCACACCGAGGAGCGGAAAAAGCTGATCTCGGCGATGGTGCGGGTGGCCGACATGACGCGCAATGCATTCGTCAATGGCGATCTGTCGACGGTCATGAGCCCGCGCACTGTGATTACCTGGGCGGAGAATACGGAAATTTTCAACGACATAGGCTTTGCATTCCGCCTCACTTTCCTGAACAAATGCGACGAACTGGAACGCGCCGCCGTAGCGGAGTTCTATCAGCGCTCTTTTGGTGATGAATTGCCGGAGTCTTCGGCCAAAGTTCTTGTTGCATGACGACGGAAAATCCGGCTGAACCGTTCAAGCGAGCGGTCGCCAGCGCGGTCCGTTCGCTCGCCGGAGAACCTTCGCTCGAAATCAGTTACAGCGCCGAGCCTGCAGCGCTGAAAGGCATGAAGGCGCGCCTGCCGCTGCCGTCGCGCAATCTTTCTCCTGCCGAAATTGCTGTCGTTCGCGGCCAAGGCGACGCATTCGCGATGCGCCTCGCCTATCATGATGAGGCGTTGCATCAGCAATATCGTCCGAAAGTACCAGACGCTGCGGCCGTCTTCGAGGCGGCCGAGCAGGCGCGTGTGGAAGCGATCGGCGCACGGGCCATGAAAGGCGTGGCCGCCAATCTCACCGCGCAACTTGAGGCGCGGCTGAGCGCGACCGGAATCTCCAAAGTGCGGCAACGGAACGAAGCATCGCTTGCCGAAGTTGTCGGCCTGATCGTTCGCGAACGGCTTGCAGGCCTCCCGCCACCGGACTGCGCAGAGGCTGCGGTCGCAAGCTGGCGCGACTGGATCGAGGAGCGCGCCGGTGCCGATCTCGATCGGCTTGCCGATGCGTGTCGCGATCAGAAAAGCTTTGCGCGGCTGACGCGGACCATTCTGAAAGATCTCGAACTCGCCGAAGATACGGGGCAAGACCCCGACTCCGAGGGCGAAGAATCCGCGGACTCCGAAAGGCAGCCGGAGGAGCAAGGCGCCGAAGCGGAGACCGATGCCAAATCCGAATCCGCCGAATCCGAACGAACGGAAACGGAAGGCGAAGACAATCAGGATACTTCTGCGGAGATCAGAGCCGAGCAGAGCGCCGAGTCGTCGGATACGGATGAGGATCAGTCCGGCGCAAAACCCTGGCGGCCAGATCTGCCCTTCTCGCATCAGGAAGGATGGGGTTATGAAATCTTCACCACCCAGTTCGATGAAACAGTTGCCGCGACGGATCTTTGCGATGGCGATGAACTGACGCGACTGCGCAATTTCCTCGACCAGCAACTGGTAGCCCTGCAAGGCGTGGTCGCGCGCCTCGCCAACAAATTACAACGTCTGCTGCTGGCGCAGCAAAACAGGAGCTGGGAATTCGACATCGAAGAAGGGCTCCTCGACAGCTCGCGCCTGCCGCGCATCATCATCGATCCCATGCACCCGCTCTCCTATAAGCGGGAAAAGGATATGAACTTCCGCGACACGGTCGTTACGTTGCTGCTCGACAATTCGGGCTCCATGCGCGGGCGGCCGATCATGGTGGCCGCCATGTGCGCGGATATTCTGGCGCGGACGCTGGAGCGCTGCAGCGTGAAAGTCGAAATCCTCGGTTTTACGACGCGCGCCTGGAAAGGTGGGCAAAGCCGCGAGAAGTGGATTGCCGACGGCAAACCGCTCCAGCCCGGACGCCTGAACGATCTCAGGCATATTGTCTACAAATCCGCCGACGAGCCCTGGCGGCGCGCGCGCAAGAATCTCGGTTTGATGATGCGCGAAGGCCTGCTCAAGGAGAATATCGACGGCGAAGCGTTGATCTGGGCGCACCATCGCCTGATGGCGCGGCATGAACAGAGGCGCATCCTGATGGTGATTTCCGACGGCGCGCCAGTGGATGATTCAACCCTGTCGGTCAACACGGGTAGTTATCTGGAGCGGCATCTCAGGCATGTCATCGCCGAGATCGAGGAGAAATCATCCGTCGAACTCGCGGCCATCGGAATCGGCCATGACGTCACGCGTTACTATCGGCGCGCCGTGACGATCGTTGACGCCGAACAGCTCGGCGGCGCGATGACCAGCCAGCTTATTTCATTATTTGCGGAAGAAGCGCCGCGTTCGCGCGGGCGTATGCACAGACGGGCGGCTTAGCCGCTTAGCTTTTCCTCCCCCACTTCGCCGGTGAGGAAAGGAGATATCGGATCAGACAACCAAAAGCTGCCGATCTTAAGCCGCCGCTTTGGCCTCATGTTTCTTCTGGATCATTCGCTTATAGCGGAGCGCGCGGTCGGACAGCACGGAGTCCCGGGCATCAAGCAGGAAAGCGTCGATACCGCCCGAACGGTCTACCGTCCGCAGTGCATTCATACTGATGCGCAGACGCAGTTTCTGGCCCAGCGCTTCGCTCGCCAGCGAGACATCTTGCAGATTGGGGCGGAATACGCGCTTGGTCTTGTTGTTCGCGTGACTGACGTGATGACCGGTCATCACGCCTTTGCCCGTAAGTTCGCAACGGCGAGCCATGGCCTACCTCTTGAGCCGAAAAGAGCGGTTCTCTTAAGGGGGGGGATTCCTGCCGTCAAGCCTTGCGAAAGGCCCGGATCAGTGTCCCCGCCGCAGCTTCTGGGAGCAACCTCCCCGCCAGCACCGCTTTTTCCAGTTCACCCGCCTCGGCAGCCACGGCCGGATCGGTACCGAGCGCTTCGACAAGGGTGGTCTGGACCTCGCTCCAGAACCAACTGCGGACCTGCATTTTGCGCAATTCCTCCAGATGCCCGGCCGATTTCAGCTTTTGCCAAAGCGTCTGGATGATCGACCAACTCTCGGCGATTCCCGTGCCCGAAAGCGCCGAAACCCGGGCGATTTCCGGCGGCATACCCAGATATTTCGGCCGCATCAACGAAAGCGCGCCGCGATAATCGCCGAACGCCCGATTCGCCGCTTCGGAGAGATCGCCGTCGGCTTTGGTGACGAGGACGAGATCGGCGAGTTCCATCGTCCCGCGCTTGATTCCCTGCAGATCGTCGCCGCTCCCGGGTGCCACCAGCAGCACGAATAAATCCACCATGCCCGCGACGGCCGTTTCCGATTGGCCCACCCCCACTGTCTCCACGAATACCACCTCGTAGCCCGCTGCTTCCGTCAGCAGCATGGATTCGCGGGTGCGCCGCGCCACGCCACCCGCAGTCGTTCCGGATGGTGTTGGGCGAATAAAAGCCTGCGGATCGCGCGCCAGCAGCGACATGCGCGTCTTGTCGCCGAGGATCGAGCCACCGCTCCGCTGCGACGACGGATCCACCGCAAGCACGGCGAGCGTCTTGCCGGTTTTGGTGATGTAGGTGCCGAGCGCTTCGATGAAGGTCGATTTGCCCGCGCCGGGCGCGCCGGATATGCCGATGCGGAGCGCCTGCCCCGTTCGCGGCAGCAATTTGGTCAGGAGTTTTTCGGCGGCGTCGCGATCAGGACCGAGCGTGGATTCGGCAAGCGTAATGGCGTGAGCCAGCGCCTTGCGGTCTCCGCCGGCGACAAGGCCGGCCAGCCTGTCGATATCCTTTGTCGGCAATCGCGTCACAATTGGACCAATTTCTCCGGCCGGAATCGCGTCATCAGGAGAGTAACATGTTGCGTTCGGCGTCTGCTTTACTTGCACTGGCTTTGAGCGGTTCGGCAATTGCACAGCCTGCGGCCGCGCCGCCGGTACCGTCCGGAGCGGCGACCCTCGCCTACAGCATCGCGTTCTGGAGCATTCCGTTCGGACAGACGAGCTATCAGCTCCGTTTTGCCGATGGCGGCTATTCGGCGTCGTCGCACTTCGAGACTAGCGGAATCGTCAGCCTGTTCTGGCAGGCGATCATCGATGCTTCGGCGTCCGGGCATTTGGCGGGCGTGTCTCTGGCGCCCAAACAATACGACTCCTTCTATCGCCGCGGCGAAGCGAAGAAGGAACGCGTGCTGGTAACATTCGACAAGAGCGCTGTGACCACGACTGCCGATCCACCCTATGACATGACCAAATATCCCGTCAGCGATGCTCAGAAACGCGAAGCGCTGGATCCCATGAGCGCGATTGCGCTGGTACTCGCAGGCCTGACGGCGGATCACGGAAATCCATGCGGAACGGTAGCGCCGGTGTTTGACGGGCGGCGGCGTTACAATATCGAATTCGCCTATGAGCATGACGAACCAGTCAGTCTCGGCGCGATTTACAACGGCACGGCACATCTATGCCGCCTGCACTACAAACAGATAGCCGGCTTCAAGCCAAAGATACTTAAAGAGGGCGCGGCCTTCCCGCCCATCTATGGCGATTTCGCGGAAATCCCGTCACCGCAAGCTCCGGACCACCATTATCTCGTGCCGCTCAGGATCTCAGCCCATGTCAGTTGGGGCACGGTTTCGGCACAGATCACCAAGCTGGATATTCCGAAGATGTAATTATGAAACCCCTCTCCCCCGGTCAGCGCGGGAGAGAGGGAAATCATATTCGCCGATTAATTCGCCGGCGGCACGAAGGCTACGCCGCGATACACGGTGCCGTAAGTCGGCGCCGACGTCACGGTAAAGGCTTCTTTCGTCGGCAACGTCGTGGCCGAGAGCTTGTCCACGATTTCCACGACTTCGTTGGGATCAGCGCCATTGTCGCCCGAGAGGCTGGAGGTCGATGTCGTCGCCCACAATTTCACCCGGTCGCCCCTGACATTGCCGGTCAGATTACGCAAGCCGACCGTCGTCACAGTGGGATAATCACCGTCAGAACCCGTCAGTGTGTAAGTGGTGCCGATCAGATTGTTGGTCAGCACATAATCGAACTGCCAGGTTCCGTTCACAAGGCTCCATTTCTCAAGACCGGCATGCGTCGACATGTCGGTCGCGTTGCCTGCCCCTTCATCCGTTACATACATGGTCGTGGCATTGCCAAAGAACACAGCAAACGGCGTGTAGTTGCCGCCCGTTTGCTTGGCCGCGTCGGTCGGAAAACCCGGCACAACACTGACCGTAGCACTGGCGGCATTGCCGAGCGACGGAAGGCCCGGTGTCACGGTATAGACCGTGTCGATCCCATTGCTGCCGCTGCCCTTGGTGAAATACAGCGACCCATTGTACTCGGTGACGCCCCGGAAATTATTATCCTTTCCAGCCTTGTCCCCGCTGATGGATGCATATTGCGGGTCGACCTGTTGCGAGTTGCCTGCCGGGATCGCCGCGTAATTATAAGTCGGCCAGTCGAGAGGATTGATGACTTCCAGGCCCGTCGTCTGCGTGACGTCGGGATTTGTCAGTCCCTGGTTGTAGCTCTTCGTATCGCCATTGTTGGAATTTCCCACAGAGTAATAGGTATCGGCATCGGCGCTGTAGAGCGCGGAGCGTCCGTTGTTGCCCCCATAGTTGATGGTAGGCGTATAGGCCAATCCGCCGTCCTGGCCGACGCTCACGATCGTGCGGGGCGCCGCATAGCCTGTTCCGAAGAAACAGGTCACGGGATTTGTCGGGTCCTGGCCGGGGACGGCATCCGAATTCGACGCATCGAGCGCACCGACCCCTGCTCCGCCATAGCCGACGAAGGAGAGAACCGGTCCGAACCAGGCATTCGTGACATGCAGACTCAGTTCCGATTTCGAGGAGAAGCTGGTGACGACCTGACTGGTAGGAATCGACAGGGTCGCATTCACGCTGCCGGTGTTGGCATTGACGTCCGTTAGGGTGATCGCCGAGCTGACACCGAAGCTCGGGTCAGCCGTCACATTGTTCCACACATTGACGTAGTCATTTCCGGCGACGGCCGTCGAAAACGGCTGGCAGGTGGTGTTGGTCTGGGCGCTGGGTAATTGCGAACCAACCTGCAGGCCGGTCACCGCGCCTTGCGTATTGTCATAGGTGGAGCTGCTGATGATCAGCGAATTCTGCTTCAGGAACGGTGCTTTTGCTTCGGCGATATTCGCCGAATAACAAATGGCAAGAAGGCTGCACCCGGCCAACAGCCAAGTGGGACGTATCGCCCGTGTCGTAGCGTACATGAGACCTCGCAATTTTGGTGAGATTGTAACAACCGTGCGGACATCCGCTCCGTGAACCCGCACGCACCGCGCGAAACTGGTGCGTCAATATTTCAGGACCGTGTCGCGTGCGTTAAGATTTAACGACAGTCGGATCGAAGTTCCGGTAATGGTATTTCATCCACAATAATCGTGGTTACGCAGAACAGCCCAGCGGAATCGCAGGTGTGCAATCGCGCGTGCGCCTATTTGGGAATCATCCCGATCGTGCGCAGCCATGGCTCGGCCAATCGCGGCCATTCGGTGATCGGAAATGGGGTCGGCCTCAGGCCGAATGCGTGCCCGCCTTTTGCATAGAGGTGCATCTCGGCCGGAACACCGGCTTTCGTCAGCGCAGCATAATAGACCAGGGATTGATTCACGCCGTCGGTCGTGTCGTCTTCCGCCTGCACCAGAAATGCCGGTGATGTTTCGCTGCTGACGGGGACGTTCGGATTTAAGTTGTTGTTATCCGTCGCCAGATGGCCGGGATAGATAAGCATGGCAAAATCCGGCCGGGCGCTCTCCTTGTCTGCATTGTCTATCGGCGCGTAGAGCCGCCGCCGGTATTTGGTGCTGATCTCCGCCGCGAGATAGCCGCCGGCCGAAAAACCGAGCACGCCGATGCGGTGCGGATCGATGTGCCATTCGCGCGCATGAAGGCGCACCAGACCCATGCTTCTTTGCAGATCCTCGAGCGATCGCGTCGACGTCGCGAGATCGTTGTG
>DASXXW010000170.1:0-5418 GCA_036502865.1 Rhizomicrobium sp. | reverse complement strand
CGGTCAAATGTTCGCGCAGCCGCGCCAATTTGCCCAAGCTCGGTTTGTCGCCATCGAGCTCCTTCTCCAGGCTCTCGAGTTGCCGGGCCAGTTCTTCGCCGTCGGCCCTGGTTGGTACGGATGTCGCGCCCGATATTGCGTGAGACGCGATGGAAATGCGGCGAACTGATTATTCGCAGTCCAGTAGCCCGAGGCACGGAATTCGTGCTATGGTCGTGGCCCGTTTCCGTGCATGGGAGGCGATCATGGCACGAAGGCTTCGGCGGCAAAGCTACACAACCCTTCTTCTGGCTTCGGTTTCTGTTTGCATCACCGCGCAGGCGAATGCGGGCGTCACGGTCTTTCGCGTCAAACAGGGCGTGTGCGGGACCGAGCCCGCCGGGATCAACGACATGGGCGCCGTCACCGGCAATTACATTGATGCAAGCGGCAATGCTCACGGCTTTGTACGCGACTCCAAAGGGGTAATCGCAATCTTCGACCCGACAGGATCAATCGAGACCGAGCCGCAAGCCATCGACGGTAAAGGCTCTGTAGCCGGACGATATATGGATCAAAATTATATTTATCATGGGTTTGTCCGTGCTCCCGACGGAACGATTACGAGCTTCGACCCGTCGCACTCGACCTACACAAATGCCATCGCGATGGGTGGGGCGGGCGTGATCGTAGGGCAATATGGGAGGGGCAACGGCTGGCTCGGCTTCGCGCGATCGGCTGATGGGCGAATACGGACTATTCGCATTCCTGGCGCGTATGACGCGGTGGCGAACGCGATCAACCATTTGGGCGCGATCACCGGAGCCTATGCGATTTCCCGCGACAATCCGCAGGCGCATGGATTTGTACGCGACGCGGCGGGCACGATCACAAGCTTCGATCCGGACGGCTCCACAGACACTTCTCCCGTAGGAATCGACAGCCATGGCGACGCCGCGGGCTATTACCAGGAGGGCAACCCGATCTTGCACAGTTTCCTGCGCGATGCGGACGGCACCATCCTGAAATTCGACCCGCCCGGGGCCATCGGCAGCTCCGTGGCCGCAATCAACGGCAAGGGCGTGATCGTCGGAGGTTATGGGACAGGTACCGTTGGGGCCGGTTTCTTGCGGGCGACAGACGGGACATTCACCGAATTCTCCATTCGCGATTCCGCAGTTACGACTCCGGCGGGGATCAATTCGGGTGGCGTCGTCACCGGCTATTTCGAAAACAACAAAGGCACCTCGGTAGGTTTCATTCGCGATACCTCACCGGGCGACAAACTCTCGGGAGACTATTCGGCGCTGCAGGCCGAGCCGCCGTCATCCTGCGACTCGGGGCACCGCTCGTAGACTGCGCCGAAGTTACGCGGACGGACCAAGGCGAAGCTTCATATCGCGATACGCCGCTGTAATCAGTTCGCTTAGCGCGGCTATGTTCACCGGTTGGGCCCAGCGCAGTTTCACATGCCGCATCCGTTTGCCGGTACCTTCCAACAGGCCTCCCGGATCGGCCAGGCTTGCCCCGTGGAAGAAACCGACATTCACATGAACGGTGAAGGCGTCGACATAGCCGAACGCCGCATCCTCGACGCAGGCGATGGGATGGCCGTCGTTGAGAAGCTCGCGAACGTCTGGACCGCAGCTCCGCATCTGGTCAAACCACGGCAACGCAAACTGCCGCAGCTCGTCATCGGCTTTCGAAAACCATGCGGCCACGCTGGGGTCCCGCCGAACGGCGCCCGGGAATCGCATGAGTAACGTCATGACATCGGTCGACCTCAAAATCCCGCGAACATAATACAAGGAAGTATTCAGGCCTGTGGTATTGAATAGGCCCTGCAAGCCGATTCTTCGGTGCGGAATGTCCGGCGATCCGAATTTCGATTCTCCCCCTGCAAACGGCCTCAGCAACACATTGCTGGAGGAGGTGTTTCGCCGACTCTCTTTTGCCCGCAGCCTGCCCGAAGTCATTTCGATCGTGCGTTACGGCGTGCGCAGCGCGACCCGCGCGGATGGAGTGACTTTCGTGCTGCGCGAAAGCGATCAGTGCCATTACTGGGAAGAGGACGCCATTGAGCCGCTCTGGAAAGGCCAGCGATTCCCGATCGAGAGCTGCATATCCGGCTGGAGCATGCTCAACAACCAGGTCGCGGTCATCGAGGATGTATTCGCCGATCCACGCATCCCGAAGGATGTCTATCGCCCGACTTTCGTGAAAAGCCTGATCATGGCGCCGGTAGGCGCGGCGAAGCCGGTGGCGGCCATAGGTGCCTATTGGGCGGCCCATCGGCAATTTACAGAGCAGGAGATCGCGGCCATCGCCGGTATTGCGCAGGCGGTGCCGGATCTGCCCGGTTTCGCCGTCGCGGCGGAGTAATTACTGCGCGACGCCGAATCGGCTGCGATATCTGGAATCCATTCCTGCGACGGGCAAATAGATGAACACATCCGTCGTATCGAATTGCCGGTCGATAACGGCGCCGTCTCCGATCTGCGCTCCGGCACGCAAATAGCCCTTGATCAGCGGCGGCAGTGCGCGTTGCGCATCGCGCACATTGATCGCGTCTATGGGCATTCTGTTCATGGGAACGTAAAGCTCGGGATGCGCATGCACGCGCGTGGCTTCCGGCATCGAATGAAAATGATACAAGTAGGAAAGCGGCAGCGCCACCGCATCGGCATCGGTACCCTGCAGCGACGCGCAGCCTATCATGGTGCCCATCGAGAAGCGCGCGACATACATCATCACGCCGCGCCAAAGTAGTTGCATGGTGATCGGCTTGGCGCGGTACGCCTTCAATACACAGGAGCGCCCGAGTTCCACCACCCGCCCGCCGGCGGCGCCCGATTCCAGCAGTCCGGAAATATTATATTCCCCGGCTGTATAAAAACCGCCGGCGCGCAGCGCATCGATGTCCCGCATCAGCCGGTAGGTGCCGACCACCAGTGGCTGGCCATCGTCATCCATGGCCGCACGATTGATCACGAGAACATGATCGCAGAATGCATCGAAATGATCGAAATCGCGACGGGCATCGCGCATCGCCGGGCTGGGGATCGCCGACATTTCTTCGTAGAAAACCTGGTAGCGCAGGCGTTGCGCCGCTTCGACTTCCTGCTCCGTTTCGGCCAGGCGAACCTCAAGGGCTCCGGACGTGGCCAGAACTGGCCATTGCCCGAGCACACCCTCGAACATTCCAGGTTCGTGTATGTTGACCAATGCAGTGCCACCTTCGCAAGCGTGGGCCGCGAACAAAGACGCCCCGCTTTGGCAAGGATGCTACCGGAGTCGATGGCCTGCCGCAAACCGGCGGCCGGCGGCTTCGCTTACCCCGAACTCTCTGTTGCAGCACGTAACGGCACGCGCTGCCGCGCCGCAAGAACCATGAACAGCAGGATCGCCGGTATCCCCAAAAGCCCGGCACCTATGAAAAACATTTGATAGGCGGGCAGAAGCCCCTCATGCGCCGCTATTCCCTGCACAAGCGGGCCCGAAAAACCTTTGAGCACCTTGCCCACCCAGGTATAGGCAGAACTCAGCAATGCATATTGCGTGGCGGTGTAGCCAAGGCTTGTCAGACTCGACATGTAGGCAACGAGAGCCACGCCGGCGAAACTGATACTAAAATTGTCGGCGACCATCACCGCGGCGAACAGAAGCGGATCAGGATTGGTTTCCGCAAGGCTTGCAAACGCGGCAATCGAGAGAGCCTGGAGAATGCCGCCTGCAATCAGCGCGCGCATATAGCCGAAGCGCACAGCGCACGCGCCGCCTGCGGCTATTCCAAGGAACACGGCGGCAAGACCAACCGTGCCGCGTACCGCGCCCACATAACTCTTCGAAAGACCGATGTAGTGATAAAATGGATTGGTAACGGGGCCCCTGAGGAAATCCGGCAAACGATAGAGGCTGATCGCGGCAAGCATCAGCAGCGCCATCCAGCCATAGGTACGAAAGAAGACAACAAACGGTCCCCATACTGCATCGAGAAATCCGCGCGCCGACCACAGCGGAGTTTTTGCAGCCTTGCTGTCGATAACTTCATCGGCCTTTGACGGCTCGGGCGCGGCGAGCGTTGCGCAGATACCGATGAACATTGCCACCGCACAGGCGATATAAGAAGGGCGCCAGCCGAAATGCGCTGCCGAGATCAGGATGAGAGCGTCGGTTGCAAGAAAGGCGATGCGATAGCCGAGTTGATAGGCCGAGGTCAGCAGTTTGAGCTCATCGTCCGTTGCGGCGATTTCAATACGCCAGGCATCGATCACCGAATCCTGTGTGGCCGATGCGAAGGCGACTACAAGGGCCAGTGCGCCGACCGTCAGCAGATCGTCAGCCCGGGTCTGGATCGCCATCAGGAAAATTCCGCCGGCAAGGATGAGCTGCGACAGGAGCATCCATCCGCGCCTTCGTCCCAGACGGCCGAATATCGGCGGATTGGTACGATCGAGTACCGGCGCCCAAAGAAGCTTCAGCGAATAGGCGAGCCCCACCCAGGAAATAAAGGTGATCGCGCTCAGCGACGTTCCAAGTTCGCTCAGCCAGTAGCCGAGCGTATTTCCCGTCAGAAGAAATGGAAGTCCGGAGGAGAAGCCCAACGCCAGCATGACAAGCGTGCGAGGCCTGAAATATTCACGCAGCGGCGCGCGCCTGCGCGTTGGAGCCGTCATGCGGCGGCGTCGTGCGAGGGCTCGGGAAAGAATCCTGCAATCATCTTGTCGAGTTCAGCCGGAAAGACAGGTTTGCCGAGGAATCCATCCATTCCCGCATCCTGACATGCCAGCCGCCCCGCATCCAGAACATCCGCCGTCAGCGCAACAATAGGAATGGGCGCGCGTCCCGCCGATGCTTCCTGAGACCGGATGCGCCGTGTGGCTTCGATGCCGTCCATGCCCGGCATGTGAATATCGGTGAACAGGATATCGTAGTTCGAGTGATCAAGAGCCGCGATCGCATCCTCGCCGGACGTGACTTCGGAAACGATGTGACCACGGCGCTGCAGCAATTCGCGCATGAGCCGTGCGTTGATGGGATTGTCTTCCGCAACAAGGATGCGCAACTGCCTTCCCTTTGGTGGAGGCGAGACGACCTGCGCCTTCGGTTTTTGCCGCGGGAAATGTTCAGCTTGATCGGGGGCTGGCACGCCGCGAATACGTTCCGTGAGCGAGGTCTGGCGAATGGGCTTGACGAGATAGGTCGTGAATCCCATGCCGCGGAGCTGGTCGAGCTTGCTGCGCGCGGCCGGGGTCAGCAGCACGATGTTGCGGCATCCGGGAGTGGGCTGCGCCGGCAATTCGATCTGGGCGCTTGGTCCGGCGTCGATCAGAAGCACGTCGGGTGTTTTGCACTACCGCTACCTTGAAGGCGTCGGCGACAACGTAGACATCGAATTTGTCGACACCTGCATGTGCGGGGACTATCACTTCACCATCG
>DASXXW010000169.1:0-12618 GCA_036502865.1 Rhizomicrobium sp. | reverse complement strand
GTCATTCCCCGCTGCGCGTTCGCCCAAAAATTCGAAACGACGCGTCTCCCGCTTCCCATCAACATCGATGGGCGACAGGTCTCCTGTCCGCTTTACCTGAAGCTGGAGATGAAGACGTATAACATCCCCTTCGACAAATTTTCTGCGGGGAACAAAGCCGAGGCGATGTTTGCGACGGCCGTGCAGGCCATCCGCAGCCGCGATACGGCGAAATTTGCGAGCGTGTGGACCTCACCCGATCAAATGAAACGGCTCAGCGGCGAGACGACAACGGTATCCCTGACGGATAACAGCACCGCCAACTGGATCAATACAGCGCGGAGCATGTTCCAATTCGATCATCTGACGGTGGTGGCGGAAATTCTTGTGGGGCCGGATACAATGTTTGTCTGGGAAGCGCCCACGGAATCGGTCCCGCGGCGCGCCGCTTTCTATGTCGGGTTCGATCAGAAGAACCAGACAAGGCTCAGCATAGCCAGCAGCAACGCGCCGGTTCTGTCACTGATAAAGAGTGCGTTTGATGCGGCGCAAACGACGGATGGCCACGCTTATCCGCCCGTACCGAAAATACTTCCGTCCTATCCATTCGCGATTGCGATTGCCGGAAGTGACAAGCCGGAAACCCATCCCGCCTATCTCGAATTCAACGGGACGCCGATAGATTTTCCGGTCGGCAACTTGAAAGTCACGTCACACAATCTCATGCTGGCCTTTATGCGCAAGGCCGTGCGCGATCTGCATAGCGGAAGAAACGATGCCTTTGCGCATGATTTTACGCCGCGGAGCGGTGAACGGGTAAAGCAATGGCTTGACGCGATCGCGCTCCGCAACCGGTCGATGAAAACTCCAGCGGCGAATATGGGCATGAATGCGGCTACCGCAGGCATGCAGGCGGCGCTCGAGTCCAATGTCAAATTCGTGCTCGACGCCGATCCCGTCTATCTGGTGTTTCAGGCGGCGGGGCCAGGAAATAATTGGACACCCGAGGGATTGAGCTACTCCTACGTTATCCACGAAGGCGACACATACAAAATCGCCAATTTTTCAGCTTCGGACGATCTCGACGACGTTCTGCAAAATCCGGCATTGTTCGACAAGAACAGCCTGAAGACAGCTCCGCATGCTCAAGCGCCCGCGCAGACAATTCCACATTTGAGATGACGCGCTTATCCCGTCTTCAGCCTCCACCGGCAGGCTTTTCCTGACTCTTGGCGGAACGTTCGGCATTCGATTTCAACGCCGCCAGACCTTTTTCAAAATGCGACCCCAAAATGGCGTCAGGGCTTACGAACACACTCATCAGCCTGAGAATAAAAATGTTCGTGCCCTGCATGGACCAAGTGACATGCGTGCCGTCACCGTCACGTTCGAGGACAAATCTGTTTGTATTGTGCGCGACGAAGGGTGCGTGAAAATCGACGGTAACATCGACTCTCGAATCCGGGATCGATTGCGTGATGATCATCTGCCCGGTGCCGGAGCGGCCTTTGCTGGTCCAGCTTGACATGGCGCCTACGCCCCGCGGCGCACCGCCAAAATCGCGCTTCATCGTTGCGTCTTCGCGGTCCTGCGGCGCCCACAGCGGCCAGTTATGCAGGTCGTCGATCAACGCGAATACCGTGGGCGCAGGCGCGTGAATGACGATCGAGCGCGATACGGAAACTGTCCCCGGCTTCGCGGATGCAAGAAGCAACACAACGGCAGCGATTGCCACAAGAGTACTGACAGCGATGAAAAGCCATTTCATGATAGTTGGCCCCGCGTAATTCCCGCTGAAGCTATCTCCTATCGGCGAGAAGCGCCAGTTCACGGTGCGCCGGACGAACTATTTCTGCTCCAGCATCCGTTCCAGGGTTACCAGCTCGTCCGCCTCGCGGGCGGGTTTGTCCCAGCGGATGCGGCTGATGCGCGGGAAGCGCATGGCGACGCCGGATTTGTGGCGTGTCGAGCGCTGCAATCCTTCGAAGGCGACCTCGAGTACGAGACCCAAATCCTTATCTGCGCGCACGGAGCGCACCGGACCGAAACGCTCTATGGTGTTGTCGCGGACAAACTTGTCGAGCGCACGCAACTCCTCGTCGGTGAAGCCGAAATAGGCTTTACCAACCGGCGTTAAAACGCGCGTTCCGTTCGTATCCTCGCGCCAGACGCCGAACGTATAGTCCGAATAGAAACTCGAACGTTTGCCATGCCCGCGCTGCGCATACATCAGCACTGCGTCGATCAGATGCGGGTCGCGTTTCCATTTGAACCACGGGCCTTTCGGACGGCCCGCTTCATAAATGGAATCCCAGCGTTTGAGCATCAGCCCTTCGGCGAGTGCGGCATCGCCCGGCGGCGGCACAGCGCGTAAAGCGGCAAGCGCCTCCCAACTCTCGACTGGCACCAGCGGTGATAGATCGAGGCGCGGCGAGCCACTCCGCGCGACGAAGGTTTCGAGACGTTTGCGGCGCTCACGAAAGGGGAGGGTGCGCAGATCATCCTCGCTTTCCAGCAGCAGATCATAGGCGCGTATGGCAGCAGGAAAATTCGCGATGGTTTTTGCGTCCGGCGTCTTGCGGTTCAAACGTTGCTGCAAGTCGGAGAACGACGCTATTGCGCCGTTACGTATGACAAGCAGCTCGCCGTCGATCACACCTTCGAAGTTGAGCGCTGCGATCACATCAGGAAAGGAATGCGCGATATCGTCGCCCGTGCGGCTGAACAGGCGGCGAACGCCGCCTTCGCTCACCGCCTGTACGCGTATGCCGTCCCATTTCCATTCGGCGGCATAATCGCGCGCATCGAGCTTTGCGAAATCGATCGCTTCGTCCAATGCCTGGGCAAGCATCACGGGCCGGAATCGTCCGGGGGCTGTGCGCGCAGGTTTCTCGCTCCGGCCTTCCAACCACGCAAACACATCTTCATAGGGAGGGTGTTGCGCGTGCCAGAGTTCTTCGATCTCGCTCACATCCTTGCCGCCAAGCGAGGCCAGCGCCTGCTTGGCAAGCCGGGCTGACACGCCGACGCGCAATCCGCCTGTCAGCAATTTGAGCAACGCCCAGCGGCCGTCCGCATCGAGCGCGTCGAGCCAGGTTTCGAGCAGACGCTGCACATCGTGGCGCAGCGCGCTTTGCAGCGTGTCGACGACTTCAGATAGTTCCGGTTCGCGAGTGGGTGCGTCTGCGCGCGTCGGCCAGACAAGCGCGACCGTCTCCGCGAGATCGCCCACATGATCGTAGGACATCGCAAAAAGCTGCGGGTCCATCCGCGCTTCGATCGCCTTCCGGATCGCAGCCGGCTTGGCGACCTCGAAAGTCAGCGCGCCGGTCAGTGCGGCGAGCGCCCAGCCGCGTTCGGGATCCCGCGTCTCGCGGAAATAGTCGCGCATCAGTACGAGCTTCGCATTGCGGGATGGTGTAAAGGCGAGCCTGTCGAGCAGCCGCGAAAATGCACGCATTATGCAGCCCCGGGCGATTGTTCGGTTGGTGCCGTTTCGCCTTCCTCGTCGCCATAGCCGGCCAGCGAGAGCGCGCGGGCTTTCATGCCGTTGATATTCGCCCAATGTAACAGCGCATCCTCTTCGCCGTGGGTGAGCCAGATTTCTTCGGGGCGAATTTCCCGGAACGTGTCCGTCAATTCGTCCCAATCGGCATGATCGGAAATGACAAGCGGCAATTCTACGTGACGCTGCCTTGCACGCGCGCGCACGCGCATCCAGCCCGACGCAAATATGGGCAGTGGATCGGCGAAACGCCGCGACCAGCGTTCGGCGATGGCATCCGGTGGCGCCAATATAATCTCGCCGGCAAGTTTGCTGCCGCCATCTGCCGTTGCAGGCGCCAGCGATCCGAGATCGACGCCATGCGCTTCGTATAAGGCATTGAGTTTCGCCAACGCACCATGAACATAGATCGTCTTGTCATAACCTGCTTCGCGCAATAGGCAGATGATGCGTTGCGCCTTCCCCAGCGCATAGGCGCCCACCAGATGCGCACGCTCGGGAAATTGCGAGAGCGATTTCAACAGCTTCGCAATCTCGCCTGAATCCTCGGGATGGCGAAACACGGGCAGGCCGAATGTCGCTTCCGAGATGAACACGTCGCACGGAACCGGCTCGAACAGCGCACAGGTGGGATCGCGGCGGCGCTTGTAATCGCCGGAAACGACGACGGTGAGACCTTTCCAGCGCAACACGATCTGCGCCGAGCCGAGCACATGGCCGGCAGGCATCAGCGTCACGTCGACATCATTATATGAAACCGTTTCTCCGTAACGCGCGGACTGCGTCGCACCCGCGAACTCACTGCCATAGCGCGCCTTCATGATGGCAAGCGTTTCCGGCGTCGCCAGCACCGCGCGGTGCCCCGGCCGTGCATGATCGCCATGGCCATGCGTGATCACCGCGCGCGCCACAGCCCGCACCGGATCGATGACGAAATCGCCCGGAATGCAGCGCAGCCCCACTGACGTCGGACGAAGAAGGTCGGTCGGTTTGGTCAAGACGATGTTATAAATCTTCCAGTTTTACACCCCGTCCGGCACGTAAGCTTGCCCGGGCCTGTTCAATACGGCGCAGAAAGCGAGCGTCGTTCTCAAGACGGTAATCGAACCAATCTTCTTCCGACTCAAACCCGATCAACACGCCGGCCGGCTTGCCGTGGCGGGTAATCACAATCTCTTCTTTGCCTGCTTCGCGAAGATAGCGGGACAAATCGTCCTTCACCTCCGAAAGAGGAATTTCTCTCACTCCGGATTTGCGAACTGCGCGAGCCATGCGTCTGCCTCCGACTTGGGCACAATTGCCAGAATTTCAACGGTTCTTTCCGATATGTCGTAAAACGCCCGAATATCACCGACGCGCAGCCGATATTGCGGCCGCCTCAGGCCGCGAAGCCGTTTGATGCGACTTCGGCTCAGCTTTGCGGGCTCGTGTCGTAGATGCGTTTCGAGGGCTGTGCGTAGTTCAGCCTTCAGCGTTGCTTTCAGCTTCCTGAAATCTTCCACCGCTTCCGGAGCTAGGATGATGACGAAAGTCATTCTGGCCAGAATATAGCCAGAATTTTCTGCGGTCAACTGGTCGGGAATTTTCCCGTGCGATGTCTTTGGGGGAGATTCTGCAAATTACACTTTGATTTGTCCCAGAATGATGAGATTCTCATTGGATAGCCGCCGGTTGGCACGGCATTTTTCGGAGATCCGCTCATGTCCCGCTTTAGCTCCAGTCTTTCGGTCCTCGCATTATGTTGCGCCGCGGGAGCCGCGCTCGCCGCAACGGTACCGCCGCCGCCAGCAACTCCCGCGGGTGATACGGTCGATGTGATCCAGGGCACGAAAGTGGCTGATCCCTACCGCTGGCTGGAGGATCGTGCCGATCCCAAAGTACAGTCCTGGAGCGACGCGCAGAACGCGCGCACCCGCGCCTATCTCGATGCCCTGCCCGAAGCGGAGAAGATCAAGGCGAAGCTGACCACGCTGATCACGGCTACGTCTCCGGCCTATTACGAACTGGAAGCGCGAGGCGATCTGGTGTTCGCCATGTACAGCGATCCGGCAAAGCAGCAACCCATGCTGGTGTCGCTCGACGCGAAGGCCAATCCGGACAGCCGAAAAATGGTACTCGACCCCAATGCGCTCGACGCCAAGGGCCTGACCTCCATCGACTGGTTCGTGCCGTCGCCCGACGGAAAAATGGTTGCGATGTCGCTGTCGAAGAATGGCAGCGAGGACGGGACGCTGCATGTTTATGAGGTGGCGACCGGCAAGGAGATCGGCGATCCGATCCCGCGTGTGCAGTTTCCGACCGCAGGCGGAAGCCTCGCCTGGACGGCCGACGGCAAGGGCTTCTGGTACACGCGCTATCCCGGCGCCGACGCGCCGGAAGCCGACCAGCATTTCAACATGCAGGTTTATTTCCATCGCCTTGGTGACCCTTCCGCGAAAGATGTTCTTGCGCTTGGCAGCAAGGACGGCCTTGAGCGCGTCTCCGAAGTGTTTCTCGACAACCGTTATGACCGGCAGGCGATCCTCGCATCGGTTCAGCGTGGAGATGGCGGCGAATGGGCCTTCTATGTTTTGCGTGATGGCCAGCCGGCGGTCGAAGTCGCAAATTATCCCGACAAGGTCGTCTATGCCGCGATCGGGCCCGACGATGCGATTTATGGCATCAGCCGCGCCGGCGCGCCGAACGGCAAGATCGTCAAGCTGAAGGCGCCTTATGCAAGCGGCGCGTTGGGGCGGGCGCCGACTCTTGTTCCGGAAAGCGAAGTGGCCATTCTTTCGGGCGGCGCCGAGCAACACGTGCTCGACCTGTCGCTCTCGTCCGACCGTCTCTTCGTGCGCGATATTGTCGGTGGACCTAATCAGGTCCGCATCTTCGATCTCGACGGGCATGCCAAAGGCAAGCTGCCGCTGCCGGACATCGCGGCCAATTCGGAAATCGAGCCGCTGGCAGATGGCGAAGTGTTGTTCGACGTCTCGACCTATTTGCGTCCGCGCTATTATGCGAGCTGGAATCCCGCGACAGGCAAGACCAGCGAAACGGCGCTGAAGGTGACTTCGCCCATTTCATTCGCCGATGCGGAAGTGAAGCGCGAATTTGCGGTATCCAAAGACGGCACGAAGGTTCCGCTTAACATCATCATGCGCAAAGGCACGAAGCTCGACGGCCATAATCCGACGCTGCTTTATGGTTATGGCGGCTACGGTGTGAGCATGACGCCCGGCTTCATCGGCTCCATGCGCCGCATATGGCTCGATCATGGCGGTATCTATGTCGTCGCCAATATCCGCGGCGGCGCGGAATATGGTGAGCGCTGGCATCAGGAAGGCATGCTGACGAAGAAACAGAATGTGTTCGACGATTTCGCGGCAGCCGGCGATTACCTGATCGCGCAGCATTACACCTCCCATGATAATCTGGCGCTGATGGGCGGCTCGAATGGCGGATTGCTGATGGGTGCGGAGATCACGCAGCATCCCGCACTCGCGCATGCAGTGGTATCGGCGGTTGGCATTTACGACATGGTGCGTGTGGAGCTTGATCCCAATGGTTCCTTCAACACCACCGAGTTCGGCACGGTGAAGGATCCCGATCAGTTCAAGGCGCTCTACGCGTACTCGCCCTATCATCATGTGGTGAAAGGCACGGCTTACCCGTCGGTGCTTATGCTGACCGGTGCTACGGATGGGCGCGTCAATCCGCTGAACTCGCGCAAATTCACGGCTGCCTTGCAGGCGGCGACGAGTTCGGATCATCCGATCCTGCTGCGCACGAGCGCAAATTCCGGACATGGGATCGGCAGTTCGCTATCGGAACGCATCGCGGAAACGACCGATGAACTGTCTTTCCTTTTCGATCAGCTTGGTATGACCAAGACGATGAAGAAGAAAGTCGCGATGCACTAAGTAGTTCTTTCACCGACCGGGACGTCTATCCCGGCAGGTATAGTGCAGTCTGTCAAAAAGCCGCGAGGTAACACTCGCGGCTTTTTTGTGTCCACCCGTGTGTAGTATTTCGCCTCACCAGCATTCATCGGCCATTCAGGTGCGGGCTTCCAGTTTCCGCGCGCACATCGCGAACGGGAGACTCACCAGCACAGCATATTCACTCCGGCAATATGTCTGCACCGCGAGATCGCGGTGTGGTTCTCCAGGGGGGGAATCGTGAAGACGGACACCTGCGGGTGTTCATTGCGAAAGGAGTTTTTTTCCGTGACATTCAGACTTGTATCTCTTGCGGCCCTGATAGGGCTTATCTGCGCCGGGCCCGAGGCTCGCGCCCAGGTTCTAGATATGACTCCCAATTCCAGCCGAATTCTCTCCGATCCCAACTATCTCCCGCTTGGCGGCCAGCTTTATGGAACATCCGCCTACACGCATGGCTGGACCAGCGGAAATACGTCCAACGATCTCGGTGCGCAGACATCTTCGTTCCAGATCAATACCAACACGCTCGATCAGTATCTGGCCGTTGGAATAACGGATGATCTTTCCCTCAATGCATCGCTCCAATACGCGCCGGCGGATTATCGCCAGATCAACTATGCGAACGGCACGTCGTCTACCCTCGATAGTTCGGGTTTCAGCGATCCCACATTTGGCGCCACCTGGCGTGTTCTCGACCAGAACAGCTGGCCGTTCGATTTCGATCTACTCGGCTCTTACACGCCGGATTTGATCGACGCGCATACGGCGAGCACCGTCGAAGACGGAACCGTCGCGCGCGGCGGGCAGTCGGGGACGGTGGGCGCCGCGCTCGGCTATGATACAAGGAGTTTCGGCATCCGCGGCGCCTTCAATGCGGATATCTATGGCGACAGCAGCAACTTCAACCTCGCCAATGGCGACACCGTCGAGACGGAAGGCCATACAAACTATACGCTTTCGCTGGACACGCAGACGCGACTGACCGACCTCTTCTCGGTGAATGCCGGCGTCGCACATACTTTCGCGTCAAATCTGACGGCGATGAATCTCGCCAATGGCGCGCCGCGCTATTCCGAGCCCGGCGATAGCACCGCGCTCCAACTGGCGCTGAACTATAATTTCATTCCCAACCAGTTCGTAGTCTCGGCGACCTATGCGCATGATTTCTACGATAACGGCCAGACTTTCTACAACAATCCGGCCTTCGACACCGAAACGCGCGACAAGCAGGGCAATATCGTCGGCGTGAAGCTATCCTACGCGACGCCGTAGAAGCGCCTGGGCATCACCTCCCCCCTTCGCGGGGAGGTGATTTCTACTTACAGTGGTTGCGCCTTCAGTTCCCCACAATCGCCCAGCGATCGGGAAGGAAGCCGTTGAAATTCGTGCGCACGGCGAAGGAATAGGCGCCGATGGATTCAAAGACGATGAAATCACCGGGAGCGATAGTTTCGGGCAACATCAGTGGCCGCGGCAGCACATCGAGCGTATCGCAGGTCGGCCCATAGACCCGGAACGCATGGTCCGGCGCGGATCTGCTCACCGCCTGCCCCTCGGCATCGAGCGAAAACACGCGCGTATGATAGTCCGTCGTCCAGCCGGGCAGGGTGAGTTCGTCGAAGCTGCCATAGATGCCGTCATTCATGTAAATCGTATCGCCCTTGCGCAGCGTGACCTGCGTGACGAGCGAAACGCCTTCGGCGATCAACGCACGTCCAGGCTCGCAGAAAAGGGACAGATTGCCCGTCTTCGGCAGTGTCGCAAGCGCTTCGCGGATCGTGTCGAAATACCAATGATAGGGCGGCACATCCTGGCCGGGATACGGGCCTGGAAAACCACCGCCGATATCGAGAGCAACAATATCGATTTCGGCCAGCGTGGCAGCGCGGCGTGCTATTTCGATTGCCTGCGCATAGGAGAACGGGCTCAGACATTGCGAGCCGACGTGGAATGTCAGCGCCGGTGCAGCACCGGCTTTCACGATACGTTTCAGAAGTCGCGCAGCATCCTCAGGCGTCGTTCCAAATTTGCTTGAGAGTTCCAGCACCGCGCCGCCGAGCGGCGTCGCGAGCCGCACGAAGATGCGGCAATCCTTGCCGCCCTGCGTTTCGGAAAGCAGCTTGTCGAGTTCGAAATCGCAATCGATGACGAAATCGCGAACCTTGTGGCGCGTATAGGCGATCGCTGCCGTGCCGGGCAGGCGAACCGGCGCCATGAAATGACATTGGGCATCGGGAAACATGGAATGCACGAGTTCGATTTCAGACAGCGACGCCGTATCGAAATGACGGATGCCCGATGCATACACATATTGCAGCACTTGCGGCGCCGGATTGGCCTTGACTGCGAACATGGTGTCGCCTGGAAAGGCATCGGAAAAGCGGCGCGCTGCGATCGCGAATTTCTCCGGAAACAGAATATAGGTCGGAGCGCCGGGCTTCAGCGTTTCGATGAGTTGTTCGACGCTCGCGAAGCGGGGCAGGGTGGTATCACTGGCATGCACATTCATGGCCCGAAGCCCCGAAGATTATCCGCGCGGGGTGTAGGGGCACGGATTATCCGGGTCAAGACACGCATGGTTATCGATACCGCACGAAAAAGTAGCGTGCTTTAGTTGTCGTTATCGTCGTCCGGCGGTGGAGGTGGGGGCGGCGGTGGAGGCGGCACGTAGTGGCGTGCCGGATTGGTGGGCGGCGGCGTGCCGGCCTCGTCGTCATTATCACGCACCGGCGGCACATCATCGGAGTCCGCACGTCCCGGCGGATCCTCATATCGGCGCGCTTCGCTTTCCGCGCGCTCCGTATCCGTCACACTCGCACCACCCTGGGGGGGAATTTCAGCCTGCGGCGGGCCGGGATCGTCCGTCGAAGATTGGCGGTCTTCCGGGGGAGATTTGTCTTTGCCGAACAACCAGTCCCAAAACGAGCCGTGATCGGAATCGCCCTTTTCCGACTCATCGTCGCCATTCGCAGATCCGTTGTCGTCGGTATCGGCCACATCTTCAGGTGGAGGCGGCGAGGATTTGTCGAGCCGCTTGACCGGAAGACCGTCTTCCGCCGCCGTCATCACCGTCTTCCAGATCGAGGCGGGCAATGTCCCGCCGGTGATGTTGCGCATCGGCGAGTAATTATCATTGCCGACCCAAACGCCGGCGACGTAGTCGGGTGTGAAGCCTACGAACCAGGCATCGCGATAATCCTGGGTGGTGCCCGTTTTACCCGCAGCTTCGCGTCCGGATAGCGCCGCGCTACGTCCCGTTCCTTCTACCAACACGCCGTACAGCATCGCCGTGAGATCGCGGTTCACGGATTCGGAGATGATCCGGACGGGCGTTGTCGCGCTGCGCACGTAGAGAACGTGATGGGCGCTATCCTCCACTTCCGTCACCATATAGGGCGCGATGCGATAGCCCCCCGATGCAAAGGTCGCATAGGCGGCTGTGAGTTCGAGCGGAGTAACAACCGAAGTTCCGAGCGCGAGCGAAGCGTTCGATGCGAGCGGGGATGTTATTCCGCAGCGTTGCGCCGCCTGGATCACGTGACGGATCCCGACTTCCTGTGCAAGTTTCGCGGTGACCGTGTTGATGGAATGGGCAAGCGCCTGCGCAAGCGTTACTGTTCCGTAGCTGCGGCCGCCGTAATTCGTCGGACTCCAGCCATCGATATCGACAGGCCCGTCGTCGCGTGTCTCCCAAGGGCTGATGCCTTTTTCAAGCGCGGCCATGTAAACAAACGGCTTGAACGCGGAACCGGGCTGGCGCTTGGCCTGTGTGGCGCGATTGAAGACGCTGGTGTCATAGTCGCGGCCGCCGATCAGTGCCGAAATAGCCCCGTTGGTTTTCATCAGCACGATTGCGCCTTCGCTGGCGCGTGCGCGGCGTCCATGAAGACTCAGCGTGTGCGACAGCGCGTGGCGCGCCGTCTCCTCGAGCTTTGGTTCGAGCGTGGTGTGTACGATCAGGTCGCCGCTCTGGGCGACACCATCGGACCCCGTTAGTTTCAGCGCTTCGTCCGCTGCGGCGTCCATGAAGAAATTGCGCGCATCGGTGAAGGAGCGGTCGGTGATGATGGCGGGATGCTGGCGGGCTTCGTCGGCCTTGCTTTGCGTGATGGCGCCGGTTTCCGCCATGGCGCGCAGCACGACGTCCGCGCGTGCCTGCGCGGCGGCAAGATCGCGCCGCGGCGAGAAAGCGGAAGGCGCGCGCGTCAGGGTGGCCAGCATGGCCGCTTCGGAAAGTGTCAGACTGCGCGCGGATTTTCCGAAATACACACGTGCTGCGCCGTCCACGCCATAGGCGCCGGCTCCCAGATAGATGCGGTTGAGATAGAGCTCGAGTATTTGTTTCTTCGAGAGCGATTTCTCGAGCGCGGCGGCGTCGAGCAGTTCTTCATATTTGCGGACGAAGGTACGTTTCGGCGACAGGAACACGATCTTCGCGGTCTGCTGCGTGATCGTCGAACCGCCCGCCACGACATGGCCTGCGCGCATGTTCATCCACATCGCGCGCGCGAGCCCGCGAATGTCTATTCCTTCATTCTCGTAGAAACTCCTATCTTCCATCGCGATGAAAGCAGCCGGGAGATAGGCCGGCATGTCGTCCAGTTTCAGCCGTTCGCCGACGATTGCGCCGCGATGGCCCGCAACATGTCCGTTTGCATCGAGGAATGTGAACGCGACCGGACGGTTCACCGCATAAAGATCTTTGTCGAGATCAAGCCGTGGCGCGAACCAGACAAAGAAAGTCGGTATCAGCCAGATCAGCGCCACCGGTATCGCGAGCACGAGCGCGATAATAACGAACAGCCGGATCAACCAGGTATCGGGCCGCGCAGCATAGAGGCGCTGCGATTGGAGTTTCTTCAACGTTCGACGCCCGGCTTGTTTGATGGTGCCATATTTGGTCGCGTTATGTGCGGATCATTGCGGCGGTTTCAAGACTTGCGGGCACGCCCAGAGATTGCCGCGGGAATCCGAAATCAGTTAACGCGGAAGCAATGGAATTGGAGCCGCCCGGTCACGACGCGCCAGCTTTTAGTTGTCCCCGCAAAAGCAGCCCGCGGCGCATTAATCATCCCGGACGCAGGCCTCTAGTTCCGCTTGCGCGGGAATGACATGTTGGATTGGCCCCACCCGTATTTGGATCGGGCATGGGAACCCGCGTCGGGCGCTGCCCTCAAAGGGACATGTTCATCGCGGGTTCATTGCGAAGGC
>DASXXW010000168.1:0-13635 GCA_036502865.1 Rhizomicrobium sp. | reverse complement strand
TTACAGGAAATCGCATCTTTGGGGTTCTGGTCATTATCGACCGAGAACATTGGAATGAGAACGTAAAGCGGATCGGTGGTGGTGGTAGCCTTTCCCTTCTGGCCAGGCGGATTGATCGTCGTATCGATGCCCGCCTGACAGATCGGCGTCTGCATCTCGCCGGGATCGATAGCAGCATTCTTCTTGTTGAAGTCGAGATCGTCCTTGGGCTGGTCGACGCAATCGAAATTCTGTGTGTAGGTGAAAGTCAGCACCTTGCCGGCGCCATAACCCGCAGTCTGGTTCGACTTGAGACTGCCGGCCTGCTGTGTGTTTACAATGTTAGTCTGTTGCGCGAAGGCAACCGGCACTGCCGTAGACATTAGGGCGAGCGCGATGCCTGCCCCCCGAAAAACTCTCTTCATTGGAGCCTCCAAGCTCGCTGGACATAGTGCTAATACGAGCGGGAGGAGCTTTCGGATTTGTCTGCCGGGAAATTATTTTGAAATGGTCGCGCTCATCAGGAAATTTGTTTCGCGACGTATTCGTGAAGCGGCACCTCGGGCCGCCCGCCATAATGCGATATGATCTCCGCCGCGGCGAGGCTGGCGATACGGCCACATTCCGCAAGCGGATAGTCGCGGGCGAGACCGAACAGAAATCCTGCTGCGTAAAGGTCGCCGGCACCGGTCGTGTCGACAACCTGCGCAACCGGCGCGGCTTCGATCGTCAGGCGCTCCGATTTCGTCGCGATCACGGAGCCCGCCGCACCTCGTGTGACGGCGGCGAGTTCCACTTCGTCCGAGATCCGCGACAGGGCCTCTTCGAAATCCGTTTCGTACAAAGCGGTGATTTCGCTCTCATTGGCGAACAGATAATCGATGTGCAGTCGCGCAAGTTCGCGGAATTCGTTGCGGTAGCGCTCGACGCAGAATTGATCGGACAGCGAGAGCGCGACCTTGCGCCCGGCCGCATGGGCGATTTCGGCGGCACGATGAAATGCAGCCTTGGCGTGCGGCGGATCGTAGAGATACCCTTCGAGATAGGTGATTTTCGCGGCGCGGATCAGCTCTTCGTCCACATCGTCCGAAGTGAGATTCACGCAAGCGCCAAGATAGGTGTTCATCGTACGCTGCGCGTCGGGCGTGACAAAAATCAGGCAACGCGCCGTGGCTGGCCCGTCCACGGCAGCGAGAGTCGGGAAACGCACGCCAGCCGCGGAGATATCGTGCCGGAAAACGCGGCCAAGCCCGTCTTCCTTCACTTTTCCGATATAACCCGCGCGGGCGCCCAGCGACGCGAGCCCGGCAATCGTATTGCCCGCCGAGCCGCCCGACAGTTGCACCGCCGGCCCCATCTCCGCGTACAAGGCTTCCGCGCGTGCTTCGTCGATCAGCGTCATACCGCCTTTCTGCATGCCGTGCCGTGCCAGAAACGCGTCGTCGGCATGGGCGATGATGTCGACAATCGCGTTGCCGATCCCCACCACATCGAGTTCAACCGCCTGCATGCTCGCCCCTCTCATTCCCGCATGACCGCTGAGCGCGGAACGGGTATTGTCTTCTGGACGTTCCGCTCCCGGGAGACAAGCGATGGCGCATCGGAAACCGGAAAACGACTCCGCGCCGAAAAAACGCGAAGAAAAAGAACAGTGGCTCGACGAGGAAATCGAGGAATCGTTCCCGGCGAGCGATCCGCCCTCCTATGCGGGCGGCGGCGCGGTCGGCGAGCCGAAGCGGCCAAAAGAGCCTAAGACGAAAACCTGAACGGCCCAACTTGCATTATCAAGTGCAGGAATGCGCTTTACCCAAGGGAGTGAAACGTGCATCTGGATATCGACATTGTCTCAATCCAGCCGCTGATCGCGCTGATCTTCGGCATCCTCATCCTGATCCTGCCGCGGATCCTGAACTATCTTGTGGCGGTGTATCTGATCCTGATCGGCCTGGTGGGACTTTGGCCGCATCTGTTTTCGCATCTCGCACGCTGAAGCGCCCGGTACATTTGCCCGGGCGCATCGGCGTGAGGTAATTACTCCGCGGCCTGCCTTGCTGTGCGGCCGCGGCCCATGCGTTCTTCCGCAATGCGGTCGGCGATCACATTGGTCGGCGCGCTCTCCTGTTCGGCGCGGCGGAATATCTGCGCCAGCCGGTCGGCGATCGCGCGCACGCGGCGTTCGATCTCCGCATTGTTCCAGTCGAAGATCTGTCCGGCGACGCAGATCACGCCGCCGCCATTGATCACATAATCGGGCGCATAGAGGATGTTGCGCGACTGCAGCGCATCGCCGTCGGAATCATGTGCGAGCTGATTATTTGCTGCGCCCGCGACGACGCGCGCATGCATATGCGCAATCGTTTTTTCATTCAGGATGGCGCCGAGTGCATTGGGCGAGAACACATCGCATTCGACGGTCGCGATGTCATCGGCATGGACGACCTTCGCGTCGAACGCCGCAACTGCATATTCCACGGCTTCGCGATTGACGTCGGAGACGATCAGTTTCGCGCCTTCTTCGTGAAGCTGGTGCGCGAGCTTCATGCCGACTTTGCCGAGGCCCTGTATGGCGATGGTCAGGCCCTTGGCCGTGTCCGCGCCGAGCCGGTGTTTCACGGCCGTCTTGAGTCCGAGAAATACGCCCAGTGCCGTCATCGGGCCGGAATCGCCACCGGGCTTGCCCGGCTGGTCGTAACCCGCGACATGGCTCGTGCCCCGCGCGATAATCGGCAGGTCGTGCTGCGTCATGCCGACATCCATGGCGGTGATGTACCGGCCGCCCAGCGTGTTGATGGCATCGGCATAGGCCAGAAGCCGGGCTTCGGTCTTGTCCGTGGCCGGGTTGCCGATGAAGACGGCTTTGCCGCCGCCCAGCGGCAGATCGGCAATGGCGTTCTTGTAGCTCATGCCGCGCGACAGCCGCAGCACATCGGTCAGTGCCGCATCGGTGTTTTTATAGGGATAGGCGCGCGTGCCGCCGCAGGCGGGGCCGAGCGCGGTGGAATGGAGCGCGATGATGGCTCTGAGGCCGGACGGCTTATGGTCGAAAAAGGCCACCACTTCGTGGTGATCAAAATCTTCGGCCTCGAAAACGCTCATGAATATCTCCCAGTCGCGTTCCCCGATGGACGCGGATTCGCGCGAACCTACTCTTCGTCTGCCGAAATGGGTGTGCGTTCTTGGGGGACCACCCGGCAATAGAGGTGCGTATTTGGTCCCGTCCCCGCAACTTTTTTGCATGCTGTCAAGCGGGGTTTGCAAATGAAAATCGGTCGCAATCAGCCGGACCAGCCCGGGGGCTTGCGCCGACTTTCATACAGATAATTATCAATGCGCGGAGATCGCGCCGAGGACCGTGCCGGCGGTGAGGATTTGCGGCAGGACAACGGCGTCGGCCGCGCCGGGTGCATAATAAAGATAAAGCGGCACGCCCGAGCGGGCATGCGCCTGCAATAGTGCCGTGACCTCCGGCTCGCGATTGGTCCAATCGGCGACGAGGAAGGCGATGTGATGATCGGCAAAGGCGCTGCGCACCTCCGCAGTGTCGAGCGCGACTTTCTCGTTGACGAGGCATGTTACACACCAGGCCGCGGTCGCATCGACGAAGACGGCACGTTTCTGTCCCCGTAATTCCTGGAGCCGTACTTCGCTATAGCTTTGCGAGGGAATGGCAGATGTTTCCCCGCGCGCATTGGTGGATTGCCCTCCCCCAACACGCGGCACCAAAGCTGCAAGTCCGACGATCGCAATAATCGTCACGGCCCAGGTCAACCAGCTACTCGCATTGCTGCCCGATTGCTGGATTGTACCAATGAGCCAAAGCGCAAAGGCAACCAGCAACGCGGCACCGAGCAATATAATCAGTCCGCCCGCCGAAGTCTGGAAGCTCATCACCCAGGCGAGCCACAGCGCCGTGCCATACATCGGAAAGGCGAGTATTTGTTTGAAGATCGACATCCATGCGCCGGGCTTGGGCAAGAGCCGCAATAAAGCAGGCGAGAATCCGATGGCGATAAAGGGTGCGGCGAACCCTATGCCCAGCGCAACAAATACCAGCAGCGCCACGAGCGTGGGTTGCGTGAGTGCAAAGCCGAGCGCTGCAGCCATGAAAGGCGCCGTGCAGGGAGCGGCCACCGCCACGGCAAGAACGCCAGTGAAGAACGCACCCAAATGGCCGCCGCGGCGCGCCAACGCGTCGCCCGCGCCAAGTCCCGGCACTTCGAATACGCCGGAGAGATTGAGGCCGACGGCAAACACCAGCAACGCAAACGCCGCCACCGTCACCGGTTGTTGCAGCTGGAAACCCCACCCGACGGCCTGCCCGCCCGCGCGTAGCGCGAGCACCGCCGCGCCGAGTGCTGCGAAACTCAGCACCGCACCTGCGCCGTAAGCCAGTCCTTCGCTTCCGGCCTCATGTGCGCGACCGGATTGATTGGCGATGGCGAGCGCCTTCATTGCGAGGATCGGAAGTACGCATGGCATCAAATTGAGGATGACGCCGCCCAGAAGCGCGAAGAGTACAGCCAGCGCCAGACTGATACCGGTGTCGTTTGTTACATCGGGTATCGCGCCGGGCGCGGCGGAAATAGCGAGCGCCTGTGTCGGCGCGCCGTTCGATTGGATGACCAGAACACCCTGAAGCTCGCGCAGACCGTTTGCCTCTTTCCCCGGCTGAAGCTGCACGAGCAGACCCTCCGGCGAAACCTGCCAGCTCTGCGGGGCGATGCCTTTGATCGGGCCTTCCGCAAATGGATAGAAATGCACCGCACTCGGCTTGGCATCTGCAAGTTTGGGTGCGGCAACAAACAAATCGAGCGTACGACCGAGCCGGAAATGCGCGGGCCAGGGCGATGTCACCGGCAGGCTTGCGCGGGCGCTTGCGAATTGCGCAGCAAGAAGGGGATCGGGTTTGCCCGGCGCCGCGCTGATGGTGATCGGAAGCAATACATTCGCGCTTTCCGGAATGCAGACTTCCTTGCAGACAAGATAATTGACCGTCGCGCGCAAGGTTTCGCTGGTGTCGGGCCGCGCGTTCGACGGCACGGTAATATCGACCAGCAGCCACGGTCGGCCCTCATAGCCGTAATCCTCCAGCGGGCCGACCTGCAGTTCCTTGGGATAAGGCCAGGCGATCGGCCCGGCACGCCAACCCTGTGGAAGCGACCAGACAATCTCCGTCGGCTCGCCGGCATCGCCGGGATTACGCCAATAAGTGTGCCAGCCCGGGCGGATATCCTGTTCCAGCGCAACCGTCAGCGTCTGCCCCGGCGCGACGGAGACATCTTCCGCAATCAGCCTTGCATGAACTTTCGGCGCCGAATCGATCTGGGCGACGGCGGGCGCGGCCATCCCCCAGGCGGCGAGGAGGGCGAGAAGTGCAAATCGCAACCACTGCATGGCCCGCGCCTATACCGGGTGACGGCCCGGACCGCCAGCCTGCGCAGCGCAATGTGAGCCACTCAGTGGAGTTTCAGGGCTCCGAGGAATTCCCCAAACCCGCTTCCGAGGATCTGGACGCCGATGCAGAGCAGAATGAACGCCGAGAGGCGCAGCGCGATGGTCGTGCCCGTATTGCCGAGCACATGGCGGATGCGATCGGCATGGGCGAAGCAGAGATAGACGAGTAATGTCAGGACGGCGTTCGCAAGTAGCGCGGCGAGATCGAACGCTATGCGATACTGCAGGGGATCGTGCGAGGTGTGGCTGGTGCCGAGCGCGATCATCACCGAGATGGTGCCCGGCCCCGTCGTGAGCGGCATGGTGAAAGGATAGAACGCCATGCCGGAGAGCCGGTCGGGCGATAGAAGTTTGCTTGCCGCATCTTCTTTGGCCGGCTCGTTCTCACCCTGCTGCAGAAGCCTCCAGGCCGCGGCGGCGACGACAATGCCTCCCGCCATGCGCAACGCGGGCACGGAAATGCCGAAAAATTCCAGCACATAGCTCCCGACGAACAGCGAGCCGTTGAGGATCAGGAAACTGTAGAACGCAATCTTCCGGGCCAGACTCTCGCGCACGTCATGTCCGAAATTCTTGGTGATCTCGAGGAAGATGAGCGCGCTTCCGGGGGGATTGACGATCGGGAACGCAGCGGCGAAGACCAGCAGGGCCGCACCGGCGAATCCCATTGCAAACATGCTGCCCATTTCGAATCCCTCTGCCGCGTGGACTGATGTTAGATAAGATGGACGGCATCACAAAATGCCGTGTCATATCCGCTGGAGCCTGCCTTGACCGAGTTGAGCATTGCCATCGAACCGCCCGACGAGGACGTCAAAAACAGGATTGTCTCCGGCCTGATTGCGTTCAACCGCGCGGAAGTAAACCAGCCCGAGCGTCAATATTTCAACGCTGTGTTGCGTGACGGGAACGGGCATGTCCAGGGCGGCATCATCGCTTCGGTGAATTTCGATGTGATGCGCATCGAGGAATTTTTTGTCGAAGAACCCTGGCGCCGCGGCGGCCATGGCGCGCGTCTGGTCGCGTCGGCCGAAGCCGAAGGTGCGCGGCGCGGTGCCAAACTTTCCTGCGTGATGACCTATAGCTGGCAGGCGCGACCGTTTTACGAAAAGCAGGGCTATCAAATCATCGCCACCCTTCCCTATCGCGGCGGAGAACACACGCTCTATTGGTTGACGAAATCCCTATGCGCATAACCGGCGGACAATTTCGCGGCCGTGTTCTCGCCACGCCGGACGACGAACGGGTGCGGCCGACCGCCGATCGCGTCCGCCAGGCCGTGTTCAACATTCTCGCACATAATGATTTCGGCATCGGTTTTATGCTCGAAGGCGCACGCGTGGCCGATCTTTTCGCAGGCACCGGCGCGATGGGCCTCGAAGCCCTGTCACATCGGGCGCGCTATTGTTTGTTTGTCGACAGCTCTGCCGATTCCCGCGCGCTGATACGCGACAATGTAGAAACGCTGGGGTTTACGGGCACGACGAAAATCTGGCGCCGCGATGCGACCGAACTCGGCGCCATGTCGCCCGGCGCCGGCGGCCCGTTCGATCTCGTCTTCCTCGACCCGCCCTATCGCCAGAATTTGATCGCACCGGCGCTTGCGTCTTTACGCGACAGCGCATGGCTTGCACCCCGTGCGCTCGTCGTTGCCGAACATGCACGCGACGAAACAATCCCGCAGGTTGAACAATTCACATTGCTCGATACCCGCTTCTATGGCGAAACAACGGTGGAATTTTTCGCGTTCGCTTCGCACACTTGACACCCCCCTCACCCCAACCCTCTCCCCCGCTTCGCGGTGGAGAGGGAGAAGTAACCGATATTCCCTCGCCCCCCTCTTCTGGGGGAGAGGCCAGGGTGAGGGGGAACACTGCGCAGGGAGGACAAAACCATTTAAGTTGCACATACACCCAGTAAGGTTATATACCAACCGGAGTCCGTGTGTACGACGAGAGGAACTACATGCCCGGTGGCGGCGCACCAAAGCTGAACCATTTTCCCTGGTGCAGGGAAAAAAGCAGGGAAGTAGAGAGTCGATCCGCCCCCTCCGGCGCTCTCGCGCCACCTCCCCCGCTTCGCAGGGGAGGATCCGGTTTGATCCTCCTCCACGCGCAGCGTGGGGGGCGATAGCGACAGCGTATTCGCGGACCGCCCCCGGGTCCGGCCGAAGGCCGGCCCGAGGATAAACTTCGCGGTGGAGGGGGCTTCGTGCGTGTGATCGCCCCTCCGGCGCTACGCGCCACCTCCCCCTGCGCTTCGCGCCGGGGAGGAAAAGCCAAACGTCGATGGAGGAGTCCGAAGAGCGAAAGTTTTCCCTGGTGCAGGGAAAAAAGCAGGGAAAGCGAAACTCGATCCGCCCCCTCCGGCGCTATGCGCCACCTCCCCCGCTTCGCAGGGGAGGAGCCGGTTGATCCTCCTCCACGCGCAGCGTGGGGGAGGGGGACCGCCGAAGGCGGTGGAGGGGGCTTCGTGCATGTGATCGCCCCTCCGGCGTTGCACGCCACCTCCCCTGCGCTTCGCGTGGGGAGGAAAAGCCAAACGTCGATGGAGGAGTCCGAAGAGCAAAAGTTTTCCCTGGTGCAGGGAAAAAAGCAGGGAAAGCGAAACTCGGTGCGAGCAAATTTGCTCACCCAAAATGGGGCTCGGAATTGTGTCGTATCGGAGCGCAATGTATGATCGTACGATTTTCTGGGGGCAGCCTGATGCGCCATTTGTTTCGTTCGCTGTGCTTAATTGTGTTAGCTCTTTGGTTCACCCTGCCTGCCGTCACGCCGGGTCACGCCGGCAGTAATGGCTATACCATCCTTTATTCGTTTGCGGGCGGGCCGGATGGCAGCTATCCTGCTGGGGAGATCGCAGAGGATCGAAAGGGCAACCTCTTTGGAACAACAAACTCGGGCGGAGCCGGATGCAGAAAGCATGGCACGAATCATGATTGCGGAATAATCTTCGAATTGTCTGCAGAAACTGAAAAGCCGAAAAGAGACAAAGAATCGATAGTATACGAATTTCAAAAGCATGCGGATAATCCGCTTGCGGGAGTGATTATCAATAAATCTGGAAGTTTGTTTGGTTCGGTCTCTTATGGCGGGATTAATAACTGCTATCGCGGTTGTGGGGCCGTCTATAAACGCGGAAGCACTGGTCGGTTCTCAATACTTTATGCCTTCAAAGGCGGAAGCGATGGCGCGTACCCGGAATCGGAGTTGTTCATGGATGCATCGGGCAATATTTTCGGGACGACGTCCGCAGGCGGAGACACGGGGTGCAGCATAGATGTCGAACCAGGATGCGGTATTGTGTACGAACTGAGCCCAGCCGGTATTGAGACCGTGCTGCATAAATTTTCCGGAGTCGCCAACGGCGACGGCGCCGTTTCTAATTCCGGACTTATCGGCGATGCTTCTGGAAATCTTTATGGAACAACAATCTGGGGAGGGTCGAGTACCTGCGCGTCTGCTGGATGTGGGACAGTCTTTCGCATTTCACCCGATGATACTGAAACAGTGTTGTACGCGTTTGGAGGCGGTGTTGATGGGGGCGGCCCTCAGGCCGCTTTGACTCGCGATGCTAGCGGGAATTTATACGGAACCACTAGCGGAGGGGGCGATCCGAACTGCCATTGCGGAACTGTTTTCAAACTGTCGGCAAGCGGTGAGGAAACGGTGCTCCATTCATTCCTCGGCGGCGATGACGGGGCATTCCCCTGGGCTGGGGTAACAATGGATTCTGCCGGTAATCTGTACGGAACGACAACGAGCGGTGGTGGCATTGTATGTGCTACGGAGAGTACCGGCTGTGGCATTGTTTTCAGTATTTCAGCCAGCGGCAAGGAAAGCATTCTTCACGCCTTCGCGGGCCAATCCGATGGCCAATATCCTACGGGACAATTGTTACTGGACAAAAGCGGTCGCCTTGTAGGAACAACCGACCTCGGCGGAGGTGATTCTTGCAGCCTCGGATATGGCTGTGGCACCGTATTTGCCCTGAACAAATAACCATCCGGCGCGGTGGCAACAGTGGATCCCCTCGCCCCCATCTTCTGGGGGAGAGGGCCAGGGTGAGGGGGACGCGCAGGCGAGTGCCCATCGCGCATTGCGCGGGGTTTCCTGCTGGCCATGGGCCGCGATTGGTGTAAACCGGTAGCCACGCTATGCGTTCATTCCTCACGACCCGCCAGTTCCGCATTCTCGTCGTCCAGTCGCGTCGCTGGCAACGGCGCAGCATCTTCATCGCGGGCGGATTGCTGGTCGGACTCGTCGCCGTCGCGTTGGCGGCACTTTCCGATCTCGCGCAGCGGATATTCCAGTTCATCCTCGACCAATGGCGCTTCGCCCCGCTGATCGTCACGCCGCTCGGGTTCGGTTTCGCGGTCTATCTGGCGACTCGCTTCTTTCCCAATACCCAGGGCTCGGGGATTCCACAGGCCATTGCCGCAAGAAACCTTGAAGAGACCGCCGCGCGCTCGCGGCTGGTCGGTTTCCGTGTTGCCGTGGGCAAAGTCATCCTCACTTTGTTCGGCCTGCTTGTCGGCGCTTCGATCGGGCGCGAAGGCCCGACGGTGCAGGTGGGCGCTTCCGTCATGTTTCTCGTCGGACGCCTCACGCCACGGCGCCAGCCCGGGCTCATACTTGCAGGCGCGGCAGCCGGCGTGGCGGCAGCTTTCAACACACCGCTGGCCGGGATTGTGTTCGGCATTGAAGAGATGAGCCGCAGCTTCGAAGTAAGAACCAGCGGGCTGATCATTGCCGCCGTGATCCTCGCGGGCCTGACGGCGCAGGCGATCCTCGGCGACTATACTTACTTCGGATTCACCTCCGCATCGCTTCCCATCGGTATCGCATGGATGGCGGTGCCTCTTTGCGGCGTTGTGGGTGGGTTGGCCGGGGCTTTGTTCAGCCGGATACTCGTAACAATCCCCGATGCATTGCCGGTCGTTGCAGCGCGTCTGATACGGCAACATCCCGTGTGGTTCGCAATTCTTTGCGGCCTCGGCGTTGCCCTCTGCGGCCTTGCAAGCGGCGGCGACGTCTTTGGTACGGGCTATGAACAGGCACGGGCGGTGTTGCACAACAAGAGCAGTCTCCCGCTCGACTATGCGCCCCTGAAATTAGTTGCAACCGCCCTCTCCTCCGTCAGCGGCATTCCGGGCGGCATTTTCTCGCCGTCTCTGTCCATCGGCGCCGGCATTGGAGCCGATATTGCGCGCGTGTTTCACGGCGCTGCGTCCGGTCCCATCGTCCTGCTCGCCATGGTGGCTTATTTCACCGGCGTCGTTCGCGCACCCATCACCGGATTTGTGATCGTGTCGGAAATGTCCGGCGATCATGGGATGCTCGTGCCGCTCATGGCGAGCGCCCTCATAGCGGACGCCGTCGCCCGCACGATCAACCGCGATGGCGTCTACCACATGCTGACCCGGCGCTACGCACTGCACGAGCGTTGAACAATGTTTGCCGCCGAACGCATTGTCTGTCTCACCGAAGAGACGACCGAGACGATCTATCTGCTGGGCGAGGAACGAAGGATCGCCGGCATATCCGGCTACACGGTCCGGCCGCCGTGTGCGCGTAAAGAAAAGCCTCGCGTGTCTGCCTTCATCAGCGCGGATATCCCGAAAATCCTCGCGCTCGAGCCGGACCTGGTTCTCACCTTTTCGGATCTTCAGGCCGATATCGTCGCCGCGCTGATCCGCGAAGGGATTACAGTCCACGCCTTCAACCAGCGCAGCATTGCGGGCATTCTTGACATGATCCGGCTGATGGGATGTTTCGTGGGCGCGCCGGATCGCGCCGACGCATTGGCGAACACATATGCCAAGCGGCTCGCGGAGATACGCGATGAAACAAACAACTTCCCCTTTCGGCCGAAAGTCTATTTCGAGGAGTGGAACGACCCCATGATCTCGGGCATCCAATGGGTGTCGGAGCTGATCGCAATCGCAGGCGGCGAGGACATCTTTGCGGAACTGGCAATGGGAAAATCCGCGAAGGAACGCATCGTGACGCCGGCGCAGGTCATAGCCCGGGCGCCCGATATCATCATCGGCTCGTGGTGCGGAAAAAAGTTCAGTGCCACCAAAACCGCCGCGCGGCCAGGCTTCGACGCCATCCCAGCCATTCGCAACGGACGCCTCCACGAAATCAAATCGCCGATCATCCTTCAGCCTGGCCCAGCCGCACTGACCGACGGGCTCGACGCGCTCCGGCAGATAGTGACAAGTCCGGAAAGCACCGATGTGCTTCAATAACTTTCGTAGCGTCTCCTCAAAGGATTGTGACACATGCACGCCACTCCGTTCTTAATGTTTCAAGGAGATGCGAAGAAAGCCCTGGCGCTATGGCGGGAGGCTTTTCCGGAGATCGAGTTGCTAGATATGCGGGAACACCAGAGTGGCCCGCAGGCAGGCCAGATCGCCATGGCTCGCATAAGGCTGGGCGGAAATGAGTGGCGGTTATATGACAGCCCGCCCGTTCACGATTTTACCTTCACCCCATCGACCTCTATCTTTGTTGAGTGTGACGACGAAGCTCATCTGAGGCGCCTGGTTGATAGGCTGGGGGAGAATGGAAAAATGCTGATGCCGCCCGGAAATTACGGCTTCAGTACTTTATTTGCCTGGTTGACCGACCGCTTCGGCGTCAGCTGGCAACTCAATCTGCCATAGAAATACCAAGGGTTAACCTCGGCACGCCGCGATCCGCGACAGGGAATAAGAGGGCCTGCCCTTGACTCCGCAAGCAATTGCGCAAATATTTGCGCAATTGCTTGCGGGAGTGCGTATGTCGGGACAGCCGCCGCTGGCCTATCTCGGTGAATTGAGGCCGGCATTCGTCGCCCATCTCGCCGACCGGTTGAACAATGTGATCTGGGGCGAAACCCAGATTTACTCAGATCGCATGGGCATCAAGGCGCCGCTCAAGTCGCATTCGGCGATCCTGTTTCTTCTGCGCCATGGGCCTGCGTCGCTCAGTGAAATCGCGCGCCTGGATGGGCAGTCCCATCAGTTGCTCGCCTCGCGCTTCGACCCACTCGAAAGGATGGGATTTATCGAACGTTTCACCGATCCAAATGACGCGCGACGAACCCCCTACCGCCTGACCAAGGCCGGACGCGAACAGGCCAGACGCATCGAAGCCGCGATCACCGCAAAGGCCGAAGCGATGCGGCGTCTGTTCAAGGAAATGGATATGGATTTGATCGCCGTGCTGGAAGACGCGCTCGAGCGGTTGCGCGTTCGTCCGTTGGGTCAACGCATTCTCGAAGCACAAACAGAAGGGAAGACCGGCCATGTCCGCAAACGGAAGACCGCTTAAGCGCTTTCTGCTGCTGCTTGGACTTTCGCTTGCAGCTATGACTTCGACATCGTCTTCGCCGGCAATTGCCGGTCAATGTAATATTGCTTCCCCGGCATCTCCGCTGCCTGCCGCAAAATTCGACGATGGTCCGATGATTGCACCTTCGGTTCTGGTCATCGATTTCGATGGCTGGATATCCGGCATGCGTCAGCTCAATCCGGATCTCTCCATTCGTGCAAACATTCCCGAGCTTGATGCGGAAGCAGCGCGCATCCGCGCGGAGCTAACAAAGCCCATGAGCCGGCGCGAGGCATGGATTCATTTCGCCAGGCTCAATCCCTATCTGCGGGACGCGCATGCGGGAATTCAGATGCCCAATTATCGGATGGCATTGGAAGCCCACGTCAAAAATGGCGGCCGCATTGTTCCCATTGAAGTCCGTTTCGCGAAAGACGGGTCGCTTCGTGTGTTCACGGTGGCGAGCGACACAGCCGAGATCAAACAGAGTGATATCGTAGTGTCGATCAACGGCTACAGCACAGACCGGATGATTGCCGATATGATGTCGCTTGCAATCGGCGAAACGACCGGCGTTCAGCGCGCCTGGGTGGCGCGGCGCTTTGCGATGCTTTTCTGGTACCTTTACGGCGATACCGGGCAGTACGACGTCGTGGTGCGCTCACCGGTGACGGAATGTCCGCACGAGATACGCATGATGGGTGGCGCGGTAGTTCCCGAAGCGCAGCAAGACAGTCCGACCGCGCAAGAGCTTTTCGACTGGCGCATTCTCGACAACACTATCGGCTACCTCCGGGTGGATGGCTTCGATCCCGACAAGAAAGAGGCCTTCGACAAATTCACGCAATCCGCGTTTGCTGCGTTCAAGGCGCAGAACATCCGT
>DASXXW010000167.1:0-5474 GCA_036502865.1 Rhizomicrobium sp. | reverse complement strand
ATTCCGAAGGGCGATGCGCTGCGGGTCGCCGTCTACAATCAGACTGCCGGCAATGTTGGAGCGTGGGGCGGAAGAATTTCGCACGCCAAAGAGACGCCACCGCCTCCGCATATCGGCACCATCCTGCGATCCGGCAGCGGCCAGAACCTGACAGTAACGATCAACGGTTCGGGCTTCGGTCCCGCGCCGTCCGAGGTCGGCCAGAACACCAATTCCCCGTTCTTCGTACTCACCGATTATAATGCCATGGCACCCGGCACTAATGGCTTCCCCTGGAATGCAGGATTCTGCGGCGCCAATGATTGCAACGGAGTCACCATCGGCTATGTGAGCTGGACGGACACGCAGATCGTCGTCTCCGGTTTCGGCAGCGATTACGGCGTTAACTTCCTGGTCAATCCTCGCGACGCATTTTGCGTTGGCGTCTGGCCGAGCACGAGTACGAGCAACGGCACGACCGGCGGCACCATCAAATGCCGGAAGATTCCCGAATAGCCGTAACTCGAAGGTGCAGATTGCACGTCGCGGTCGCTGTTTGGCCGATTGTTTGCCGACTGCGGCTGTGGTCCGTCATGTGTTGTTAGTTCAACCTGACGTACCCCGGGTTTCAACCAGCCGTTCCGGCGCGTAAAAACGCGAATCGGGAAAAAGTCCCATAGACGCACGACGCGACGCCGAAGCAGGTTGGCGGCGGGATATTCACCGAAAAAGACTGGAAAAAATGCAACCAGATGGAATGTCGGTGCGCTGCTTTCTCGCGGCAGCACTGACTCAAATTGCGATCGCGTCTATGCCAGCGACAGCGCAAACGGCTACTGCGCTACCCACATCATCGCAGGCCGTTGAGACGGTTGTGGTGACGGGCACGACGCCGGTGCCCGGCTCCGGCATCGATGCGGACAAATTGCCCTACAACATCCAGACACTGAACGCCGATGACATGATCCGTGAAGGATCCGCGAGCGTCATCACAGCGCTCAATGACCAACTCGGCAGCGTCAATATCAATGACAATCTGGACGATCCGTTTCAGCCCAACATTCTGTACCGGGGGTTTGAAGCTTCGCCTGTTCTCGGCACGCCAGATGGACTCGCGGTGTATCAGAACGGTGTGCGGATCAACGAAGCTTTCGGCGATTCCCTCAACTGGGATTTGATCCCGCCCGACGCCATCGACCGCGTCACAATTGTCAGCTCCAATCCGGTCTACGGATTGAATGCGCTGGGCGGCGCCGTCGTCGTCAATATGAAGAATGGTTTCAACCATGACGCCGCCGAAGCCGAATTGTCGGGCGGTTCCTGGATCCAGCGCAGCGCGTCGCTGCAATATGGCGTCAATTCCGGACCGTACGGCTTTTACGTTGCCGCCCGCGGGCTTCAGGAAGATGGCTGGCGCGAGTTTTCCCCCGACAAGATCGAGCAGCTATACACCGCGCTCAGTTATCGCGAACACGGGCTGTCACTCGATCTGAGCTTCACCGGCGGGAACAACAAACTCGATGGAGAATCTCCGACACCGGTGCAGGAACTGGCCATCGACCGCTCCTTGATCTTCACCAGTCCGCAGAGCAACGGCAACAAACTGGCGTTCGTGACGCTGAACGGCAGTTACGTTGCGAGTGACGAGCTGTCGATACAGGGCGATGTCTATTACCGTTCCTACTGGCAGAACGTCGTCAATGGCAATACGACGGATTATACGGCCTGCACGAATGCGCAATATGCGGGCTTCATGTGCCAGGGCGACGGCCTGACACCGCTCCACAATTCTTCGGGAGATCTGCTGCCCGATATTTCAAAGGGCGGCTCGCTCTATATCGGCGAGAATGATTTCGAAACGATACACACCAATGGCGTGGGCGGCTCGCTGCAGGCGACCGAGACCGCGTCGTTGCTGGGCCATGACAACCAGCTTACGGCCGGCGTAAGCATCGACAGCGCCAACACCGATTTCGGATCGAGCGCGGAGCTCGGAGTCATCAATCCGCAATTGGTTGTTTTGAATTCCGGCCTGTTTGTCAGCACGCCGGAAAATACTCCCTGGACAGCGACGCCGGTCGATCTCGGCGCGACCAATACCTATTACGGACTCTTCGCCACCGACACGTTCAACATCACCGATTCGCTCG
This sequence comes from Rhizomicrobium sp., assembly GCA_036502865.1. Taxonomy (GTDB): domain Bacteria; phylum Pseudomonadota; class Alphaproteobacteria; order Micropepsales; family Micropepsaceae; genus Rhizomicrobium. Next base: position 3,345 of record DASXXW010000167.1, on the reverse strand, counting down.
CTGCGACCGCCAGCGGGCGTTATAACAATGCGCAGATAAATTTGACGGATCATCTGGGCAACGCTCTTTCCGGCAAGAATAGTTACGGCCGCTTCAATCCGGCTTTCGGCCTGACCGAAAAGCTGATGAGCAACCTCACCGCCTATGCAGGCTATTCGGAAGGCAGCCGCGATCCGACACCGGGCGAAATCGAATGTTCCAATCCGGCTGCGCCCTGTCTGCTGCCGTCCAGCCTATCCAGCGATCCGCCGAACCTGAAGCAGGTCGTCTCCCATTCCTGGGAAGCGGGCTTGCGCGGCAGCTTCTCGGCGCCGCATGTCGGCCCCGGGCTCATTACCTGGAATGCCGGATTCTTCCGCACCGATGTCGACGACGACATCTATGGCGTGGCGACGTCGGTCAGTACGGGCTATTTCCAGAACATCGGTGGCACGCGACGGCAGGGCGCCGAGCTCGGCCTGCGTTATAGTGACGACCGGTTTTCAACCTTCCTCAACTACAGCTATGTCGCCGCGACATTCGAATCGTCACTTCTGTTGAATTCGGAACAGAACCCGGATGCGGATGCGAACGGTAACATTCAGGTGCGGCCGGGCGACACGTTGCCCGGAATTCCCGCACACCGCGTCAAGGTTGGTGCCGATTACCGCGTGACGCCGTCCTGGCTGGTGGGCGCCGATGTTATGTATGAGAGCGGGCAATATTTCTTTGGCGACGAGTCGAATCAGTTGGGACAATTGCCGGGTTACACAGTCGTGAATCTGCATTCGCGATATGAGGTGACGGACAATGTCGAACTGTTCGTCGACGTCGTGAACGCCTTCAATACCGACTACAATACCTTCGGCATACTCGGCGATCCGACCGGCATTGGCGCCCCTGGAATTCCTCCCAATGCGGTGACGAACGGGCCGGGTGTGAACAACCGTTTTGAAAGTCCTGCGCCGCCGATCAGCGCCTTTGGCGGCGTGCGCGTTACGCTTTGACGGGGCCTGTTCGCTGCATGCCCGGCGCGATATAGGTTGGAGATCGCGCCGGAGGGCAGATGTCCCTGCGTTTTCGATTGCTTGCTTGCGTGGTCGGCGTGCTGCTCGCTGCGCTGATCGCCGGAGGCGTTTTGGCCTGCTGGCAGGCGCGAAAATCGGTGCGGGTCGAACTGGATGCAGCACTGGCCAGCGGCGTTCTCATGGTCCACGAATCGCTCGCGATTTCGGGCAACAAGCCGGCTCCTGCCTATATTGATCTGCTTGTTCGGAGCTTCGACGGCGAGCGTCACATCCGCGCAACTCTTTTGCGTCCGGATGGAACGACAGGCGCCAGGTCGCAACTTGCTCCGTCCGCGGTCAGCGTCCCGGGCTGGTTCGATGCGTTGATCGGCGTTTCATCGAGAACCATCCGCATTCCTTTGGCAACAAATCACGCCGATGCATCGCGGCCCATATTGTTGCTGACGACTGAACCACAGAACGAGATCGGCGAAGTCTGGAACCAGACGCGCGACGCCGTCGCAATCATGTTTTTGTTCTGCGGAGGAACTTTTGTCTTTGTCTACCTGCTGATCGGTCGCGCCTTGCAATCGCTTTCAAGCCTGGAGGCCGGATTTCGCACAATCTCCGAGGGCAATTACGAAGCGGACGTGCCCGAGCGCGGCTCGCGGGAATTCTGGGCGCTGGCGCACGGTTTCAACCAGATGACGAACAGGCTCCGTAGCTATGGTCAACGGAACGCGCAGCTGCAGGAGCAGCTTGTCCGCTTGCAGGAAGAGGAGAGAGCCTGGATCGCGCGCGATCTGCACGACGAGGTAGGTCCATATCTCTTTGCCATCGGCGTCGATACCGCGGCCATTCCGGATCTCATCGAAACGAAGAAATCATCGGATGCGATCGACCGTGCGGCTGCTATTCGTGAGGCTGTCGCGCATATACAAAAACATATCAAAGCCATTCTGCGTCAGTTGCGGCCGGTCGAGCACCTCGATTTCGGGCTGGATGCGGCGGTGCGCGATCTGATCGCTTTCTGGCAGCGGCGCTACCCGGAAATCCATTTCGATCTTGATATCCGGTTGAACGGTGCGGACGTCCCGCGCAACGTTGAAGAAGTGATTTTCCGCGTCGTCCGCGAAAGCATCGGCAATGCGGTGCGGCACGGCAGACCTGAAAACATCGGTGTCTCCATTCTTTGTTTGGAGTTCACCCGTGTTGCGGTGGAGATCGTGGATGATGGCGACGGTTTGCCGGCCGGGCCGCTGCAGATGGGAATGGGGCTGGACGGCATGGCCGCACGCATACACGCACTGGATGGTGAGTTCGGCGCAGGGCCTCGCATGTCGGGCCGTGGCGTCCGCGTTGCCGCGACGCTACCTCTGCAGGCGCTGGAATCGCGCGTAACTGCGCGGGCGATATGAACCGGATTCTTGTCGTCGATGATCATGCGATTGTCCGCGAGGGCCTCGTTCGTCTTTTGTCGGTGCTTCCCGATGTAGAATTGACCGAGGCCGTGACAGGAGAGAAGGCGCTGGACGCGGTCCGCCTCGAGAGTCCCCAACTCGTCATCCTGGATCTCAATCTTCCAGGGCTCGGCGGTCTCGAATTGCTGCGTCGTTTGTTGCAGGTCGATGCGTCTCTCGCCGTGCTGATCGTCAGCATGCATGCCGAGACGATTTACGTTGCGCGCGCGCTGGAAGGCGGGGCCCGTGGTTATGTCAGCAAGAATGCGGCGCCCAGCGAGGTGTTGATCGCCGTCAAGACGGTGCTCCAGGGAGGGTCCTATGTCGAACGCGAGATCGCGCAGGAACTGCGGACCAATTCCGCCGAGGGGGTTCGCGCACCCACGCGACGTGAACTTGAGATCATGCGTCTGCTCGCCCAGGGCCGCAGTCTCACCGAGATCGCCGACATACTCGGTGTTGCCTATAAAACCGTTGCAAACACTCTAAGTCACATCAAGGAAAAACTCGGCATCGAGTCGACGGCCGAACTCATAAAATTTTCGATCGATCAGGGCCTGGCGTGAGTCTGTTCTGTACGGACGTCATGATTCGCGCAGTGCCGGGAGATCATCTCTCCCGGCAACCGTGCGAGACATCAGAATGCATAACTTAAGACGGTTTTGACGGCCCAGGGCGCAATCAACTGATTGCCGTTCATATCCTGATATACGGGTATCTCGACATCGGCATAGATTTTCCAGCTGTTCTGATCCACCTCAATACCGGGTGATGCAATCAGGCGCGTATAGCCCGTGTTGTCCGGATCGCCATAGGCGTCGCTATCGCGGCCGCGATTCGACGCAATCAATTGAAAAACGGGCGCAATGCGCGCGTTGCCGATCGCGAAATTGTTGTAG
>DASXXW010000166.1:0-4623 GCA_036502865.1 Rhizomicrobium sp. | reverse complement strand
CTCATACACACGAACGTGGAACCATCGAACGGATCGTGGGTGTCGCCGCAGCGCTTATGCTGCAGGTTGGTTTCATTGCGATATTGGTGAAATCCACGCAGGTCACCACCTCACCCGCGACCATTCACGAAATCATTCTGGTACTGTCGCATATTCGCGAAACTGCCGCGCCGATCCCGCTTCCATCCGGGGCTCCCCCGATATTGAATATCCCCGCGCTGACGATTCCGCCGCTCCCGCAATTTCCGGATATCAAAACATCAGTCTCTCCTCGCGCCGCTGCACCGGATATGCGTGGCATCGGCGCGGCGCTTTTTGGCTGCAGCAGCGAAATCCGCGCAAATTTGCCTGAGCGAGCGAATGCCGGCTGCCCCGGTTTCGGCGCATTCGGTGCGAACAGCGAGTTTTCCGGCCTTCTGGGTGGGCGCTCGCATGTGGAAGACAATGAACATTGGGCCAACGCCCTGGCGCACGAGCGATCCCCTCTGATGCTGCCATGCCTGGGCGGGCTCGATGTGATTTGTCTTCTCCGCAATGTTGCCGGTCTTGCTGACGGCTCCGCCTTCGATCCGCAAAGCTATCTGCGCGATCCGGAACAATGGGGCTCCTATGTCGATGCGGATCAGTTCATGCCGCACAATCCGGACGGCCGCGAACAGCCCCCAGCAGGTTCGGATGCCGCGCGCTCGCCCATGCCGCCGGCCCCCTGAGCCCGCACCGGGACGCGCATTGCAGGCGGCCCATCCCCGTTGTAAATCGAGATTCGCGTTTGCGCCGCAATCGGGAAACACTAGTGCTTGTCGTTCATGTCGGGACGCCCAAAAGCGGAACAAAAGCCCTTCAGGGCTATCTGCTTCGCAATTCCGAGGCGCTTCTCGATCAGGGCGTCCGATATATCGAGGCCGGCAGGGAAAAACGCGGCCATCGCATAGCGCATAACGAGCTCGCCCGGGCCATCAAGGGCAACGCGGACATCGCAATGTGGGATCGTCTGCGCGACGAACTGGCCGAAAGCGACAGTCGGGTCAATGTGATGAGCGCAGAGGGATTCTGGTTCTGCGATCCCGCGTTGCTGAAGAAGCAACTGCCGCGCGTGAAGAATGTCCGGATCGTCGTTTACCTCCGTCGCCAGGACAAATATCTGCAATCGCTCTACATGCAGACAGTGAGCGCGGGCAAAGAGCACAGCTTTGCGGAGTGGCGCGAGAATGTGGGCGATCGCGGCAATTATCTTGAAACGGTCGATGCCTGGGCCGAAGAATTCGGCAGCAAATCGATCATCGTCCGGCCCTATGAGCGCAACGGGGTTGTCGATACGGTGGCGGACTTCAACGCTGTGATCGGCGCCACACCACTTCAAACCGTTCAACATCTTCGCACCAACCCGTCCCCGCGGCGCGAGCTGCTGCATTTTGTGCGTGCGCTGAACGATCTGAAACTCAATGTCGATCAGCAAAGGCTGTTCAACGAGCTGATCCACAAAGATACGGCCTATATGCGTTCCTGCGATCTCTTGACCTATGAAGAAAGTGCGGCGTTGCTGGAAGGATATAAGGAAGAAAACCAGCTACTGATCGAAAAATACTATCACGACACGTCTGCTCCGCTCTTCCCCGAGCTCGTTCCGTTCGGGTTTTCCGACAGATGGGACATGGATAGCGAGCAATATTACCGGCTGACGGTCGACATTCTCGATGTGCTCACCGATTTCATATTGGAAGGCCAGTTGTCGAAGCAGAAACCTCCGGCGCCGCGAGAGGATGTTGAGAATCGTCCGGCAGCAAATGGCCGTGCGAAAAACCTTGGCGACTCGCGCATGACAAACGGCAAGGGCGAGGCGCGCAATCCCCGCAGGGACAATCGCCCCAACCGGCGAACGAACGGTATCGAAGCCGGGGAATAAACGGACCGGCCGTCGTGGTCATTGCCTGAGCCTTTCCTCCTCCGCGAAGCGGGGGAGGTGCTGCACAGCGGCGGAGGGGGCGAAAATAAGCAAGACTTGAAATTTGGTCATCGAATGACCGAATTGCGTGCATGAGACAGTACGGCGTCGCCGATGCCAAAGCCCATCTCTCCGAACGACATCATTCCTCGACCGGATGAAATTGGTGAATATTGGCCCAAGTAACGGAAATTGCTATATGGTTTTCGACAACCTGCTCTCTCGAATATTGAGGGCTGAATGATTTTCGTTGCACTTAGCGGCAGCTTTTCTGCCCATTAGCTCACGGACGATGGACTGAATTTTGTCAGTGTTATCCGATGGTGAAAGTTCGATATACTGGACTCCCGCTTTGCGGAGAGCCTCTTTCTTGATCGCGTCGCGACCGGCTGCATTTCCTTGGTAATGACCATTTCCCTGATACTCGAATGCTGCAAATGGCCAGCCGCCGCGGTCGACGATAAGGATATCAATCCGCTTACTGTTGATTGAATGGAACGCATCCGAACTCGGCGACGCAAGCACTTCACCCAGACTGGTTTGTGCGAAAACCCTATGACCATTGTGCATGGCTTTCATCTCATCTTCGATGACTTTGAAGGCCCGATATTCCGAGAGAGTAAGCAATCGCTTTTTCTGAAAGGTCGCTGCCATAACAGCGTTTAGTTGTTGGCCAACATTTTGGATATCCGGGCTAAGGGAGGAGGGTCTGTAAGATCGATTGCCCCGAAACGGGCGGGATTTATACTCCGGCCAGAGGCCGCTCGCCCGCGCAAGCCAAAAATAAATAATCACGATGACGGCAACAGCCGCCGCGAGCATGGCTGTTGAAATAAATATCGGGAGCAGGATGTCGTCGCCCAACTCAAGCCCCCCGATTGAGAATTCCCATTGGACCCGCGCGAGACTCTCATATGAGAAGTCACGATACGCAACCGCAACAATCCTACCCGCGGCGCGTTAAGAAGTTATTGATAATTGGGTCGTTGAGACCCCATGCAACTGCATGTCAACTGATATTCACGAACGAGTTCGTGGCTGAACGTGATCACATGAATGCTACGCGCGATGAGTTACGCATTTCTGTGGCCCAAAAATGGACCTGCTTATCGATATCGCAAGACCGATCATGCTTGGACAGAAGTAGAACTCTCTGCTTGAGACCGACATTCTGGCGTTAGCAATCTAATTCATAAATTATCGTGACGCGAATCAGCTTTTTTCGAAGCGCCCAAGCGGTGGTGAATATCTCCGCTGGCTAGCCCGCCCCGCTAGCTGCGGCCCTTCGCCAGCTCCGCCAATTGTTTGCGCATGGTTTCGATCTCGCTTTTGAGATCGTTCACGTCGTCGGCGGATGCGGGCTTGGTATCAGCGGAACCGTTTGCGGGACGCGGCGGCGCTTCCGGCTCTTTCGCCCCGGGAACACCGAACGGCGAGAACATGCGCATCGTCTTTTCGAACAGAGCGAGGTTCTGGCGGGTCATGGCCTCGAGCGCCTGGCCGCCTCCGCCCAGGGCTTCGGTCATGCGGCTGCGCATCTCGTCATGCTGGCGCGTAAGGCCGTCCATGGAGAGATCGAGATAGCCGGGCACGAATGCCTGGAGGCTATCGCCGTAGAAACGGATGAGCTGGCGCAGGAAACGGATGGGGAGAAGGTTTTGCCCCTTGGCTTCCTCCTCGAAGATGATCTGGGTCAGCACCGAACGCGTGATGTCCTCGCCGCTGCGGGCGTCGCGAACCTCGAAATCCGTGCCTTCCTTCACCATCTCGCAGAGATGATCGAGCGTTACGTAGCTGGAGGTTTTCGTGTTGTAGAGGCGGCGGTTGGCGTATTTCTTGATGACCACCACTTCGGGGTTGTCTGATTTGGTGTCCGTCACGATCCCAGCGCCTGATGAAACAATCCGGCCGGCTATTCCGCTCCGGAGCTGCGCAGCACAACACTCCCGCCCCTGCCTGTCCAGCAATTTCCGCAGCGCACACAGGCGTGCCTTTGCCTGCCGCAGTGCGGCGGCGTAGCGGAGACGTTGGCACACAGAGGCGCAGAGGCGCAGAGGCACCCGTATTCGCTGTCGGCCCGGGCGAACCGTGAAAATGGATATTGCGCGCGAAGCGCGCTGACCATGTGGCGCCGTTCGCACGCTCGCGGGGAGCGCCAGCGGTACCTCTGCGCCTCTGCGCCTCTGTGTGCAATTCCTGGCGGCGGGGCCTGCGCGGCGGGCGCAGAAAAGGCGCGCCAGCGGATTCGCCGCTTTACCTTGGGGGGCATAATGGGCAGTTTCCGGTCGACATGATGAAAGGCAATTCTGGATGACGGATGTAGTGATCGTATCGGCGGCCCGGACGCCCGTGGGCTCCTTCAACGGGGCATTCGCCAATGTGCCGGCCCATGATCTGGGCAAGGCGGCGATCAAGGCCGTTCTGGAGCGGGCAGGCGTCGCGGCGGCGGATGTCAGCGAAGTGATTTTGGGCCAGATCCTGACAGCGGCCCAGGGTCAGAACCCGGCGCGGCAGGCTTCCGTCAATGCCGGCATCCCGGTCGAGACGCCGGCCTGGATCGTCAACCAGCTCTGCGGCTCGGGCCTGCGTGCAGCGGCGCTCGGCTTCCAGGCGATCAAGAACGGCGACTCGTCCATCGTGGTTGCGGGCGGGCAGGAATCGATGAGCCAGTCGCCCCATGC
>DASXXW010000165.1:0-2978 GCA_036502865.1 Rhizomicrobium sp. | reverse complement strand
GCCGTGAAGGGCTGGAAGTTTAAGCCGGCCGTCGGACCGAGCGGCAAGCCGGTCGCGACGATCGTGCCGATCGAAGTGACGTTCCGGCTATATTGAGTTTCAAGCTTCGACATTCCGGGCATTCTTGCAGCGATACTCCGAGAAGCCATGCCGTACGAATTCGCCGAATGGGACGAAGAACCGGAAGCGCAAGCTGGTTCACAGCGAGCCGGTGGCCCTCCGCGAAAATCGGTCGGTGTCGGCGTTATCGATCCGCCCGGTCCTCCGAGCAAACAAGGATTCCCTTCGCTTGGATTACCCAGCTTCGCCAGTCGCGTCTTTGCGGCACTGATTCTGGCCGCTCTCGTTCTAGGCATAGGTGCTGTCGTGTACTTCTGGTATTTGCCTCGGCATTAATCGGCTGATCTTCCTCTTGCCAAGTTCCCTTTCCGTGATGTCTTACTGAACATCACTTCAGGTTGGGCGGGCAACCTATCCTTGCGTCCGCACCTCTGAACGTTCAATCGCTGCCGCAGACCTGTCGAGGGCTTGCGGCTCACTAGCGCGATCGTAGCTGCGTTCTGGAGGTGCATCCTTGGGCGCTCCCTTCCTGCGTCATCGTCCGAATTCGCAATCATGGATTACGCGCGTGCGTGAGAATTTTCGGCAGGTGTTTGCGTCAACGCGGCTGACGCATTCGTCGTCGAACGGCGCGCCGATTCATCTATTTGAGCAGCTCGACCCCCACGCAAAGTCAGGACGCGCTCAGATCGCGTCGCTGCTCACGCATTCGGGGATCGTCGGCGCGCTTGCGCTGCTGGTATTCCAAACGCACGTCGTTCGAACCCAACTTAATGGCGGCATAGATGTCGTTCCCGGACACCTATTGTTCTCGCCCGCGACCGATATCGCGAACGATCATGCGTCGCTGGGCCATAACGGCGGTGGCGGCGAACACAATCCGATTCCCGCGACACATGGATTTCTTGCGCCGCGATCGTCGATACAGTTGGCCCCGCCGCGATTGCCGGACAACGTCACGCATATGCTTGCGGTGCCGGTGGCGACCCTCGATGAAAATGCGCCGCCGATCGTTGCCGCAGTGCCGCAGTTGGGCTTGCCCTGGATGGCAAACGAGACCAATTCAGCCGGACCGGGCAAGAACGGCGGCATCGGAACCGGCGCGGACGGCGGAATGGGCGATAACTCCGGTGGCGACGCGGGCGAGGGTGAAAGCGGCACTCCGTACTCGCGCGGGATGACGATGCCCCTGTGTGTGACCTGTCCGTATCCGCTTTATACGGATGAAGCGCGCAAGGTGAAAATGCAAGGTGCGGTGACGTTGCGGGTGCTTGTGGGAGCCGACGGGCGCGCTGGACAGATTCGCGTGGCGCGCGGCGTGGGATACGGACTCGATGAACGCGCCGTGGAGTCGGTGCGCGGATGGAAGTTTGCGCCGGCTCGAGATGCTGCGCGGAAAGCTGTTCCGGCGTGGGTCACGATTGAGGTGATATTCCGGTTGTTCTAGCGACGAAGCGGACTCGCGCTAGCGGCGTGATGCCGGTGGAAATGGAAACTCGCTCGAACCGGCGCGTCCGCCCTGCGGGCAATCTGCTACGATGAGGCCATGAGAAACACGCTGTTCGCAGGTGCAATTTTAATTTGCTCGCTGATTGCCGGAGGCACAGCGAGCGCCCAGGCCGGGAACGGAGCGCTCGACCTGATGGCGCGGATTACGCCGACTGCGGCGCGGCCAGAACCCGTGCGCCAGTTCACGTTTTACATTCTGACGAAAAGCTATGAAGACATCGTCAAAGATGTCGAAACGAATGATGCCCCGCCCGACCGCGACAAATTCATCAGCGATCTAAAGGTCTCGGATGAATTGAAAGAATGGCTGAAGGGCCACGAAGAACTCGACCTGACTTCGCCGAATCTGGACAAGGTGATTACGCCGGACGATGTCTTGCACGTACCGGAATTTTTACTGGCGTATCAGCGGGCGAACAGCGGCGGCGTGACCTACGGAATTCCCAAACCGAAGTATGCCGACGCGGACAAGACGTCTCATCCCGACCGCTATCAGAAGCAGCATGAAGAATATTTTGTGGCGCTGAAAAAGTTCATGCAGACCCACCCGGAGTCGATGAGCGGAGTGGAGTTGGAGCTGTCTGGCATCAATCCGCAATCGAAATGGGCGCTGCTCCAGACCGAACGGCAAAAGCGCGTGCTGCGTAAGGCGCCGGAACTGGCGCAGACGAAATATCTCGCCACGCAGGTGGACACCGACCTGGACGGGCACGCCACAGCCAGCTTGCCGGCGGGAAACTATTGGGTGAGCACGCTGAACCTGGACGCGGGCGCCGGCGACGCGAAATTGCGCTGGGATGTGCCCGTGACCATCCAAAATGGGCGAAGCTCACGACTCGAATTGACCAACCTCAACGCGATCGACGCGCACGGGAATTCCGGCGCGGCCGATGCGCACGGCAGTTCCAAGAATTAGTTCGCGAAACGCGAAGCCACCATGGGAACGCCGCTTCTTTGGATTGCCTTTAACGTATTCGTGCTGATTGCGGTTGCGCTCGACTTGGGCGTTTTCAACCGCAGGCTGCATAAGGTTGAACTGCGCGAGGCCCTCTGGTCGACTCTGGCCTGGGTCGCTTTTTCAGTGCTGTTCGGATTCGGCGTCTGGCATTTTTCGGGACCTCAGCGCGGGGTTGAGTTTTTTACCGGCTATCTGATCGAGAAAGCCCTCAGCGTCGACAATTTGTTTTTGTTTCTCGTGATCTTTCGCACCTTCGCGATCGACGAGCGATTCCAGCATCGCATGCTGGAGTGGGGGATTCTGGGCGCGCTGGTCATGCGCGGCGTGATGATTTTTGCCGGCGCACAGTTGATCGAGAGATTTTCGTGGGTGATGTACATCTTCGGCGCATTTCTGGTCTATGCCGGCGTCCACATGCTGTTCGCAAAAAAAGAAAATGTGCGCCCGGCCG
>DASXXW010000164.1:0-8947 GCA_036502865.1 Rhizomicrobium sp. | reverse complement strand
ACCCGTCTTGTCTCCAACAGGATCGTTGGACCAGGGCGTCAGCTGGTTTTGCTGGCTGTTGATTGACCAGGTAAATCCGCTGCCGTCGGTCGATACCTGAAAGCCGAAATCCGGGTTGGCCACGACATTGACCCATGGCAGCGGCGTGTGGGCGTCGCCGGTAAGAATGGTTGCGTATTCCCGCCCCTCTTGCGTGAACCCTCCAATGCCATTGAAAAACTCCATGGGCGGATGCGGCAGCGCGATTTCCGGTGCGGCCAGTGTTGGCGTACGCCTCGCAGGCTGCGCACTGGCCGGTTTCAAATCGCGCGCATGATTGATCTGCTCGGCCAGTGTGGCCGCGCCGCCCACCAGCACCGCTCGCGCCGACGCATTGAGGAGATCCCGGACCTCGCCGGGGATGAGGTCCGAGCGAAGCAGGAATATGGCCCCGGCGTCCTGATTTGTAATCTTCGGCATCGATTGATTCATCCGCACCAGGCCGTCCAGCGCGATTTGAAGGTCCTGCGCGTATGACGTGGCACGCTCGTTGAGTATCACCAGATCGAACGCCAGTTGCTTGAGGCGCCAGTATTCGTGTGCACTCAAGAGCTGGCGCACGATCTCGATGTGCTCGAGGTCTTCGATACGAACGAGCACGATCGGACGATCACCCGAGATTCCCAGGGGCCAGAGCGTCGACACCTTGCGCAGTCCGCGCGAAATATCAGCCGAGCCTGGGCGCAACGCGGGATCGGAATAAAGCACATGATTTGCGAGGCGCTGATATAGATGTGCTTCAGCCGTGCTGATGCCGAGGTGGTGAAGTTGCATCTGTGCCTGGGTCCAGGCCAGCGTCGTCGCTCTTTCGAAGGCTGCCGGGTCGTGATGTTTGTCGGCCAGATCCAGTACAGCCTCGCGGGACGATGCAGCGATGGTCCAGAATGCGATGCGCGCCGTTGCGCCGCGCGGAATTCGTACCCGGCGCCGCAGGCTGAACACGGCGTCCAACACCGGACCTGCCGTGTTGGAAAGCGGCCAGCCTTCAACAATGGCGGCCGGCGCCCGGACCGTCTGTCCGCGTCCGAGAAATCGCGCCCGATCGGTTTCGAACTGCGCATCGCCCGAACTTTCGCCCTCGACAACGGCGAGATGGGCTGCCCAGACGAGCGGATCGCTCTCAGATCGCCGCCGCCGGGTCGCGAGAATTGCCCCAAGATTTGGCTCAAACTCGGTTTCTACAAACAGCTTTGCGAAGGCGGGATGGGCAATATCGTCCGCCTGTCTTGCCAGCGCGATTTCGGCGTAGGAGGTGAGCTCAATTTCGCGCGTGCGCGAGCCGTGATTGGTAATCGTCACACGACGGACTTCGGCGTCATCCTCGGGTGAGATCGCAACGTCAAGCGTTGTAGTAAGTGTGGCGTCACGCCGGATGATCTCGGCACGATCTTCGAAGAATGCCACGTCGTAGTTTTCGGGCTCCACCACGCTCGGCTGATAGCCGGCCGACCAGATTTCTCCGCTGTTGACATCGCGGAGATAAACATAAGACCCCCATCCGTCGCATGTAACATCATCGCGCCAGCGGCTTATGGCAATGTCGTGCCAGCGGCTGTAGCCCGAGCCTGCTGCCGTGAGCATCGTGGAATAACGGCCGTTCGACAGAATATGTGTGCGCGGCAATCGCGAATGCGCTGTGTTATATCGGCGTTGAACCTCCGGGAGCAGGCTGGTGATGGTCGTCGCTTCCCGGGTCTGTTCCGGCGGCGGGCGCGCGACCGCAACTTCGCGTGGAATTCGTTCCTGTAGCAGGAGTTCGGCCGCCTGCATCATGGGCTCGGCGTGGAAGCGCTCGCGCATCGAGCCGTCATGCAGGGCGTTCGCGATGGCGACAACCGTCATTCCCTGGTGATGCGCCATCCAGGCATGGACGATTGCGAATTTGACGCCTTCGGGGAGGCGCGCACGGGTGTAATCGAGGGACTCGTACCAGCCATATGCGCCGCAGGCACCGAGCCGAGCCATGCGCCTGAAATTTCGTACCGCCGCGGCCGGGTCGACCATCGCAGCAAGCCCGCTCGCATAAGGAGCGATCACTGTGTTTTCGGCAAGCCCGCGTTTGTAGCCGAGATCGGGAACACCGAAGCCGGCATATTGATAGGTGTGCTGAATGTCGCGCGCATTGTAGAGAGATTCCGACATGCCCCAAGGCACGCCGAGTTGCGCGCCATATTCCTCCTGCCGCCGGACGACCAAGCGATTTGTCTGCTCCAGTAGACTCCCCGACGGCGCCCGCATGACAAGTGACGGCATGAGGTATTCGAACATCGAACCGGACCATGAAATCAGTCCCGCGCCGTTGTCGATCGGTGTAAGCGTGCGTCCGAGACGAAACCAATGTTTTGCTGGTATATCGCCCTTGGCAATCGCCACAAAGCTGGCCAGCCGTGCCTCTGATGCCAAAAGATCGTAGAAACTGGAATCGAGGCTGCCGTCCGACTCGCGATACCCGATCGACAGAAGCTGGCGCCCCGTATCGAACAGAAATCCGAACTCCATGGCGGTGAACATATTAGTCGCGAGGTCGACGAGGGCAGAAAGACGCCGTGCCGTCGAATCCGTGGCGCCCGGCGCCAGCATAGCGAAGTCCCGGCGATGAGAAACGACACACGCACGCAACGCATTCGCCCATACAAGAACGGGTAAGTCTTCATCGTCCTCGCAGTGAAGCTCCACCGACCATTGGCGCGCTCGTGCGCAAATCGTATTTGCCGCATCGTCGAATTGCTCGAGACGTTCTCCCGTCTCGGTCGCCGTGGACGGCGGCTTCCTGCAAAGCAAATCCTTGAACTGGTCGAGCGCAGCGTGAAGTTGCGCCGGCGCCTTTATCGGTTCGCGCGGTATCCGCGCGGATTCGGCCACGAGGGCAAAATTATCTGCAAGACCATCGAGCCAACGCGGGCAAAGTGCGGGTTGGGCGGCCGCCTCGCGACAGAAATTGGCCAAAGTAATCAGGTGCCCGGCAAGATTACCGCTATCCACCGAGGATACATATTTGGGCTCCAGTGCACGGAGATCGCGCGTATCGTACCAATTGTAGTAATGTCCCCGATACCGCTCCAACCTTTGAAGCGTCGCTAGGGTTGCTTCGAGCTGATCGATGCCGTCGAGCAAGCCAATCCAGCCAAAATCGCGCGCCGCGACGACGGAGAGCAGATACAGGCCGATATTTGTCGGAGAGGTGCGATGTGCGACGACCGGCTTCGGGTCTTCCTGGAAATTATCGGGCGGCAGCGCGTGGTCGTCGGAACCGACGAATTTTTCGAAGAACCGCCAACTCCGTCGGGCTATGAGCCGCAGGAACTGCGCGTCCTGCTCTGCTATGGACAAATGTCCGGATTCGGGCGGCGGCATGCTCGCCCAGCGCGCCGCCAACGGCGACAGGATCCAGAATGCCGCGAATGGCGCCGCGATGGGCCACGCGCGGTGACCGGCAAATGCCATCCCCATTGCCACGACTGCGGCAAAGGCTGCGCTTGCCAGAATCTGCGCGAGCAGCGAGCGCGGGTCGAATTGCGAATCGTCGTTGCTCTGCGATGTGGTCACCCATTCGAGCAATCTTCGCCGACGGATGAACAGTCGAAACAGCGTGCGCGCGACGGCATCAACCATCATCCATGCCTGATGCGCGAGGAATGTAATCAGGAAGGCGCTCTGCAGGAGGCCGGTGGCCAAATCGCCACCCACTGTGCGCAAATGCGTGCGCAACGGCATGCCCTCGTTTCGCGAAAGCATTCCGGCAACCGCCGGAAGCAGGGGCGGAAGTGCGATCGCCAGGAGAATGCAAACAGTCCATGCGGTGGCCGGGTAGATCGGCAACAGCCAGCCGATCAGCATCGCCAGCAACGCCGAGGGAGCCGATAGCGAGCGCCGCAGATTGTCGAGCATTTTCCAGCGGCCCATCGGGGGAACCACTGTTTCCGCGGAACCGCCTGCCGGATTGCGGCCGCGCCCGAAAATCCAGGGCAGCAATTGCCAGTCGCCCCGCACCCAGCGGTGCTGACGCGCCGCGGCTACGCTGTAAAGCGCCGGAAATTCCTCGACGAACTCGATGTCGGATACGAGACCCGCGCGCGCCAATGTGCCTTCGAGAAGATCGTGGCTGAGTACGGTACTATCGGGAATTCTGTCCTTGAGTGCTGCTTCAAAGGCATCGATATCGTAAATGCCTTTGCCGCTGTACGAACCTTCCCCGAACAGGTCCTGATATACGTCGGCGACAACGAAGGCGTAAGGATCAAGCCCATTGGGACCGGAAAAAACGCGCTGGAACAGTGATCCTTCACGACCTATGGGAAGCGATGGCGTGATGCGGGGCTGGAGGACGGCGTGCCCGTCGACGACGAGACGCGAATGCGGATCGAGACACGGCCTGTTAAGAGGATGGGCCATTTTGCCGACAAGCCGTCTCGCTGTGCCGATCGGCATACGAGTGTCCGCATCGAGCGTAATGACGTACTGAATGCCGGCGGGAAGTGATGGTATGCGTCCGTCCGGCGATAGGAATGTCGTATCGCGGGCGCCGCGAAGCAGACAATCGAGTTCATGCAGCTTGCCGCGCTTGCGTTCCCAACCGATCCATTTTTGCTCGCCCTCATTCCAAATTCTTCTTCGGTGCAGAAGAAAGAAACGGTCCTTGCGGTCGGCGCGTGGGTGACGCGCATTCAGTTTTGCGATTCCATCGGTTGCCGCGCCGAGAAGCGCCGCGTCGTCCGCCGCGTGCTCGGTCTGCGAATCCGTCCAATCCGAAAGGAGCGCGAACAAGAAATTTTCATCCGGATTGGAAAGGTAGTGCACCTCCAGGCGCTCTATCTGGTCTTCGACACCCGACTTGCTTGTCAGCAGCGTAGGAACAACCACGATCGTCCGCAGTTCGGGAGGAACGCCGTCGCGCAATTCGAGTGCCGGCAGCAGCGAACCGCCTACGCGCCGGGTAATGATGCGGTTCGCAATTGCGACCGCGACATCCGACGCCGGAATCGCGCCGACAACGCCCAGTCCGGCCAGCAACCAGCCTTCAATACCGGCGTGTTTCATGATGAGAAGCGCGCCAGTCAGGACAGCGGCAGTCACAAGCGCGATCAGTCCGACATAGCTCATGACGCCAAGGTCGGAATTGAGGCGGAAAAGCCGCGTACGCCAGGGTACGCGGCAGCCGAGTCGACGCTCGAAGCCGCGTCTTCCCCTGGAAATAAGGAAGTAGCCCGGATCGTTTTCGCGGCGGAATTCGCCCGGCGCTGACCCCGGCGCAGGTTTGGCAACGGCGACGGCGCGTTGCGCGACGTCGCTTTCCTCCAGGCCCGAGCCGCGCGCCAGCTCCTCGACTGCGCGCCGGTAAAGATCGCGCGTCGGAAAATCCATTGCGGCAAATTCGCTGCCGCCGCGTAAGACAGTGTCGATCACGTTGACGCTTTCGACGAACTCCGCCCAGTTCACCATCGATACCAGACGCATGCTGGTGATCACGTTGCGCACGCTGACGTTTGTCGCGCTCTGGATCTGGAGTTCGTCGCGGACGATCTGATCGGTAGTTATGCCCTGGGAGGCCAGCCTTTCATTCAACCAATGCAATGCCGGTGTTGCATTGGGATCGCGATCACGCAGACGCTGCGCGAACTGGACGGCGAAAGCGGTAGACCAGGGCGCCTGCTCAAGACTCTGACGTACTTTGTCCCATGACTCGGGATCATGGTCGGCCGTTCCCAGAATCCGGTCGGCGAGTTCATCCGCCAGATGACTCGCCTGGAGCCTTATGACGATCACCTCGGCCAGCCGTCGCAAGTTTTCGACAAGTGTGATCCGTAACGTGATTGCAATCGCCCATACTTCGCCGATGGTGAGCGATTGCACGCGTTGATAGGCTTCGACGAAGCGCGTGAGCCTTTCCACGTCGAGGGCGCTGTCCGTATGTGCCACGATCGCCCAGGCCACACCGAAAACGCGCGGATAGCCTTTCAGCGGACCATCGGCGAGTTTTGGTAGCTTGCGATAATAACCTGGCGGGAGATCCTGCTTGATCTCCCGGATTTGCTCATCGGCGATGTGAAAATTGTCCAGAAGCCATTCCGCCGCCGGCGTAATCGGCTGATGCGCATGCGTGGCCCTTACAATCAGTCGGTAGGTCTCGACGAGGACCGTCGTATTATCGTAAAGGCGCCGCGTCACCGGGCGTCCTCTGGGTGAAGAGGAGATGAGCTGTGCTTTCGCGAGGCTTTCCGCATGCTGCTCAAGCCGTTCGACGCTGAAAAGCTCTGCGCGGATCGGGGGCTCGGGCGCCGCCGCGTGACGCTTCATGCTCAGGACATCGCGAAAGCTCCAAATGTTCAAATTATTCTACCTCAGTTTGCGTTTTGCCGGTGAACCCGGAGGGCGCGCACCGCCTGCCGCGCCGCGCCGCAAGCCAAAAGAAGGGAAGCACGGAAATGGCTGCGATAAAATTCGCCGGGCTCACCCAGGCCATTACAGTTGAGTATATCGGCCTCAATCTGGCGGCATTTGTGGGAAGAGACGGAAGGAAGCGCTTCAGAAATACGCCCGGTTTTGAGGCGAGCCAAAGCCATGCGAGAGATGCATGTTTCTGGGCACTTGAACCGCATTCGTTGGGTATGACCCCATTTCGCGAGGGGGCTACACTGTGGAATGTGTCATCGCTTAACCAAATTGCGATGGAACCGTCTTTATAGCTTGGCGCGCGAGCTTGAAATGCAAGTGCCAACAACTGCCGTAGAACGGAGGTCGCGCAACCACCCTGGTGTTTCAGAAGGTAGTTGTCGACTGAAGTATCGAAGAGGGTCCAATCACTCCGGTTCCGTATCGTCAAAAGTTGGCCAGCGCTATTCTATCAACCGCGCGAAGCATTTCCTCTGGAAGTCTCACAGTCACAGCCAAGTCATGCCTCGTAGCCGCACGGCCCAAGCTTTTTCGGCTTACCGATTTCGAGCTTTCCATAATCGAGGTATATAGAAATTGCAGGTAAGGACAAGCGCCAAGTTAGCGGCGTGGTCTACAGTGCCCGGCGGAGAACTCTGCGTCATCAATGTTATTCCAGGACACTTTACCGCCAAGTAGCTTGGTAACGTCACTCCATACTGCGTTTGCAAGTTGCGCGGAAAGGCAGCGAGCGGAATCATTCCATTCGCTGACCCAGGCTTTCGTGCCCGACCGGTTGACCATCACGCTGTAGGGATATTGACGCGGGAAAAAGCGAGCCCGACGAAATAGCTTTGCAGTGGCGATTTTTCGTCCGCCTTGAGGCGGGAGTCCGGAAATTCGCGATAGGTGTTGGCGTGCAGGTCGAGCACGCCGATCGATTGCGTGAGCCCGTTCTGCTCCGTGCCGTAGTCTTGGTTGAGCACGGCGGCAAAATTTCCATCGGGACTGATCGCCGCGCGGGACGGGAAGTTGTTGGTGACAAAGCCCGGCACGGGAACCGATATGGCTTTGCCGGTCGGCAGGTCGACATGGCGTTGCGGCGCCGGCATCTCGGCGGCCGCAAGCGACGATGCGAGAACCAGAGCCCCAATCAGGAGCGAGTCCGAAAGCCTGATCATAGTCGCCCTTCCCTTCTTCACGGATGCGCGCGAACCGACTGAAATCTCATACCTGATTTCGATGCCGACCGTATGGCGTCTCAAAATGGCCTCTCAAAGAAATGTGATCGGCGCCAAGGTCGATCCTATCGACATGCACATGGATGAGGTTGCTGGGAAGCTCGTCGGATGCGGGTGGCGGGTGGCGGGCGGCTGGCGCCGGTGGGGCCACTGACCTAGGGTGATCTCGATTCGATTTATTCCATGAGGGGTTTTATGTCGTCGAAAGTTTGTGCCGCCAACGCCAAAAATTTGAGAGCAGTATTTTCATGTCTGTTGCTCTCATTTGCAGGGCATCTCGCATTGTCTGCCGATGCGGCTGCTGCGGATGCATCTCCCCTCGCCCCCGCATGGCACGCGCAATATGGCGGACCAAAAACGGATTTCGCGACAGCTACCACCATATCCGATGGTCAGGCATTCACTGTCGGCGGTTCGGACGGCGACGCTTCATGCTTCGCCTCACCCTATTATGTGCCCGAATTGAATTGCTCTTTCAGTGTGCGCGCCAACGCGCTGCAGGACGGCACACAAGCGTGGGTTTACAAAAGCCGGGGCACTGCCACACAGGTCGCGACCGGCAAAGGGAAGGTGTTCGCTGTGGGCCAGGGCGTCTATGGCTCCGGCCAAACAAACTTCAAAGTCGTCGCATTGAACCAGAAAACCGGGCAAGTCGTTTGGCACAATGAATCGCTGCCGAAAGGCGCCATTGAAGGCGGGGCGTTCATGGTTGCCGTAGCAGGCGACCGCGTGATCGTGGTAGGCGATGTGTTGAACGGCACCCAATTCGGACAAACGCAATATTTTATCCGCGCCTATGATATCGATTCGGGAAACATCGTTTGGGAGCATAAAAGTGCGAAGACCGGATATTTGGGAGTTTTTGCCTATGTTGCGATTGCCGACGGCAAAGCCGTCGCAGTCGGCGAGTATAATGACAATTTCATCACTAACGCATATGACGCAGAAAACGGAACCCTTCTCTGGTCGAGACAGGAGGACAGCGGCGGCGGCGGATATGATGCAGCGAAGGCTGTCGCCATTCGTGACGGTCGCGTCTTCGTCGCCGGAGAGTTTTCCACGGAGGGTGGACAAAGCAGAGACGATTATACTCATGTCTACGATCTCAATACTGGCGACACGATCTGGGTCAGTCAGCTTGATTCCGGGGGGTTTGATTTCCTCGACGCCATCACAGCCGGCAAGGATGGGCTCTTCGTAGGTGGAACCGGCGGCCCCTCCTGTCTGTTTTTTTCGCCGGGGACTTGCCTTCTGACGATGTTTTCCCTGGATCCGGTCACCGGGGCAGTTCTATGGAC
>DASXXW010000163.1:0-1796 GCA_036502865.1 Rhizomicrobium sp. | reverse complement strand
CAGCTCTTCGTGAGGAGAAAGCTCTTTCGGCGTTGCGATCCGGAGCCTGAAACCAAGCCGCGCCGCCGCATGGATCCATGACGCCAGCACGTTGTTGGCATCGCCGGTCCAGGCAATCGTGCGGCCGCGGATCGGACCTTTGCGTTCCTCGAATGTCATCACATCCGCCATCACCTGGCAGGGATGCGATATTTTCGTCAGGCCGTTGACGACCGGAATATCCGCATTGTCGGCGAGGTCGCGCACCATCTCATGATCGAGCAGGCGGATCATCACCGCGTCGAGATAGCGTGAAAGCACGCGCGCCGTATCCGCGATTGTTTCTTCGCGTGCGAGCTGCATCTCGGCGCCGCTCATCATGATCGTCGTGCCGCCGAGCTGGCGCATGGCCACGTCGAAGGAAATGCGCGTGCGCGTGGAATGCCGGTCGAAGATCAGCGCCAGCACGCGTCCGGCGAGTGGCGCATCCGCATCGGGGGCGCCGTGCGGCAAACCTGTTCGCGCCCGCTTCCGCCGGCACGCTTCCTTGATGATCGATTCCAGCGTCGCCGTATCGAGATCGGCGATATCGATGAAATGCCGTGGGGAAGAAGTACCAGTCATCGTCATGCAGTCTCGGTCGTTTGCGGATAATCGGCAGCCGTTTCGGAAAGAATACGCACGGCTTCGCGAACCTGTTCCTCTTCGATAATCAG
Source organism: Rhizomicrobium sp. (assembly GCA_036502865.1). Classification (GTDB taxonomy): domain Bacteria; phylum Pseudomonadota; class Alphaproteobacteria; order Micropepsales; family Micropepsaceae; genus Rhizomicrobium. The sequence continues at coordinate 1,101 of DASXXW010000163.1, read as the reverse complement.
CGGCGGTAAAAGGCGTATGACATTTCCGCCCGCGCCGACCGTCAAAAGATGGCGGCCGCGCAGACGATGGACAAAGTCGGTGTTCGGAACTTTCAATTTGAGTCCGAGCATCAAGCCTTCGCCGCGCACATCTTCGAAGATATGCGGATATTCGTCGGGAAGTGCCGCGAGCTGTTGGCGTGCGTAATTAGCAGTGCGCTCCACCTGGGGCAGAAAATCGGGCGCGAGCACGACGTCGAGAACTGCATTGCCGACCGCCATGGCGAGCGGATTGCCGCCGAATGTGCTCGCATGCGATCCCACCGTCATGCCCGATGCGGCTTCTTCCGTCGCGAGACAGGCGCCCATCGGAAATCCGCCGCCTATGCCTTTGGCAATCGCCATGATGTCGGGCGTCACGCCCGCCCATTCATGCGCGAAAAGCTTGCCGGTGCGCCCGACGCCGGTTTGAACCTCGTCGAAAATCAGCATCAACCCGTGTTCGTCGCAGAGCCGCCGCAACCCGCGCAGGAACTCCGGCGTCGCGGGCCTGAGCCCACCCTCGCCCTGGATCGGTTCGATCAGGATCGCGGCCGTCGCGTCGGAGATCGCAGCCTTCACCGCGTTGAGATCGCCGAACGCCACCTGGTCGAAGCCGTCTGTCTTCGGGCCGAACCCTTCCAGATATTTTGCCTGGCCGCCTGCCGCGATCGTGGCCAGCGTACGGCCATGAAAGGCGCCTTCGAAGGTGATGGTGCGGAAACGGCCGCCATTGCCTTTGGAGTAATGATAGCGGCGCGCCATCTTGATCGCGCATTCGATCGCTTCCACGCCGGAATTTCCGAAGAACACCGTGTCGGCGAAGGTCGCGTCCACCAGACGTTTCGCCAGCCGGTCCTGCCCCGGCACGCGATAGAGATTGGAGGTGTGCCAGAGCTTCGCGGCCTGATTGGACAACGCTGCGACCAGCACCGGATGGGCATGACCCAGCACATTGACCGCGATGCCGGCTGCGAAATCCAGATAACGCGTGCCGTCCTCCGTGAAGAGATACGGGCCTTCGCCGCGCTCGAAGAGCAGGTCTTCGCGGGCATAAGTCGGCAACACGGCTGCAATCACATC
>DASXXW010000162.1:0-3301 GCA_036502865.1 Rhizomicrobium sp. | reverse complement strand
CGAATTACAGTTCCACCACCAAATCGATCATGACGGTTACTCTCGGCAAGACCGCCGATACGCTGTCCTTGAAATCGTCGGTCGATATCGACGGCTTCACGGTGCAGGTGTCGGATGTTACATCGCTGGCGTTGGGCAGCTGGCCAAAGACGGTGCTGCAGCATCCCGCTCTCTTCTCGCCATCGCCGCAAACGCTGACGGAGCCGAGCTCGAATTTCACCTATAGCGTCTTCGGGGAAACAACCGAGCTTGGCGTGTCCGGCACCGCATCGGACAGCGATCCCGCGGAGTGAAATGTGTTCATCTGCCCGAAAGGGCAGATGAAACAAACGGTCACGTTACCGCTGCGCGCGTGCGGAAGCGTTCGTCGCGCCAGTCTTCCTCGCGCATGATCGCGGCAAGCCGGTCGACGGCATCCCAGATATCGACGAAGCGCGTGTAGAGCGGCGCAAAACCGAAGCGCAGGAAATCGGGCGCACGGAAATCGCCGATCACGCCCCGCGCGATCAATGCCTGAATGATCGCGTAGCCTTCCGCGTGTGTCAGTGCGACCTGGCTGCCGCGTTCATCTGCCTGCCGCGAGCAGGCGATTTCAAAACCGGCATCGGCGCATCGCTCTTCGACCAGCGCAAGGAAGAGATCGCCAAGCATTCTCGATTTCGTGCGCACATTGGCCATGGCAATGCCGTCGAAGGTCGCCACACCTTCCGCCAACGCCGCCATGGAGAGCACCGCAGGCGTGCCGCAAAGCGTGCGCGTGATGCCATCAGCAGGTTGATACTCGTCGTTCAACGCAAACGGCGCGGCGTGGCCCATCCAGCCGCTCAGGGGCTGGTGGAGATGTTGCTGGTGCCGCCGCGCCACATAGAGAAATGCCGGCGCGCCCGGGCCGCCATTCAAATATTTGTAGCCGCAGCCGATGGCGAAATCGACGCCGTCGCGATCGAGGAATAATTCCACCGCACCGGCGCTGTGGCTGAGATCCCAAAGTACCAGCGCGCCCGCGTCATGCGCAGCTTTTGTCACCGCGCCCATATCGTGCAAGGCACCGGTTTTGAAATGGATATGGGTCAGTACGAGCAGCGCCACAGATTCATCGAGCGCGGACAGGATTTCGCCCCGTTCGACAAAGCGCAGTTCCACCGCGCCGCCGAGCAGATCGCGCAATCCCTGCAGCACATAGAGATCGGTGGGGAAATTGCCGCGCTCCGAGACGATGACATGGCGCGGTGCGTTCCGTTGCAATCCGGCGGCCGCAAGTTTGAAGAGATTGACGGATGTGGAATCCGCAGCGATCACCTCATCGCCTTCCGCGCCGATAAGCGACGCGATGGAGGCGCCGATGCGCGCCGGCAGGCCGATCCAGTCGTGTGTATTCCAGCTGCGGATGAGGTCGGTCCCCCATTCCCTTTCCATGACATCCGCCAGCCGCGCCGGTGTGGCGACGGGCAGGGCTCCCAGCGAGTTGCCGTCCAGATAGATGACGGAGTTCGGAATGCGGAACCGGGCGCGGGCGAAGGCCAGCGGATCCGCCGCATCCATGCGCTCGCAATCGGTGCGTGTGATGGTCATTTACCCCGCCGAAGCTTTATGCCTTGCGCATGACATAGCATACGCAAGGCAAACAGGACATGCCGGCGGTACCGGACAGCCTCAAAGGAGAAATGCGTCAGTCGTTGTCGTCGTCATTATTGTTGTTGTTATTATTACCGCCGTTGCCATTATTATTATTGCCACCATTGCCGTTATTATTACGGCCGCCGCGATGCTTCGCCAGCGCTTCCTTGCAGGCGTCGCCCAGCTTGTCCATGTTTTCTCTCAGGCAGCGTTTCTTGCGATCTTCGTTCGCGCAATATTTCTCGATCTCGGCGGCGCAGATCTTGCGGATTCCGTGGCGTCCGCCGCCGCCACCTCCACCGCCGACGAATTGATGTTCCGAAGATTTCTGCTGGCTGTTCTGATTGCAGCCGGCGAGTACGCTGGCTGCAAGCGCAACAACGAATAATCCAATGGCTTTTTGTGACATCGCGAGAATTCCGGATCGTTTGCAGCCCCTCACGCGAACTCTATCGATATTTGCTCGGCGCGGCAAGGTTGTGCGGCAATCGTAATCGCGTGAGACGCCCGCCTACGGCTTCAGTGTATCGGTTCCGCGAACTGATGGACAATGTATCGATCTCGACGTTCTTCTATTCCCAATGTTGGACCAGATAGGGTTGTGCGCCGTCGCCCGTCATCATGACGACGGTGCGCCGGACCATGTGCCGCCCGTTATAGGTGGCTTCGACATCTATCTCGAAGGTCCGTCCCGAAAGATCGGTGCCGGATGAGATGGTGGCACCGCTGCTGTTTCCGTCCGTGTCGCTGGTCTCGACATTCGCTTGCGCAAACGTTCCGGCGTGTGTCGACATGATCTTGGCGACCTGGCCCGGGTTGCCCGGGTAAAGCGCATTCAGAACGAGGCGCGGCGCTACGTCCTCGTCGGGGCTGTCATTGCGCGAATAGACGGTGATGGCCGGCCTGATTCGCTCAAATATCTGCGGAGTCATGCCGAGCAGAAGGCGAAGTTCCGAAATGCTCTGGAAATCGTCATGCCGCGGCCGCCAGGGAACATTAGCGGCGGCATAATCGGCGTCCGACCCGCCATGCAATGTGTGCGCGTCGTCGCTATTGGCTTCGGTGCGCCATTCGACAATACGGTCGGCAAGTATGCTCGCCGTTTTCGAGTCGACTCCGACAGAAACAAACAACGGCGACAGCGTATCGTCATCGGCCTGGTTCAGATCGAATTTGCCGTCCTCATCCTGGATGGTGACGACCATGGTCACGCCGTCATAGGTGAAGGGATAGGGTTGGCTGTCGATGCGCCAGCGAAATCCGGGGCGCGAATCGTCGAGGGCAAGAATGGCGCGCACGGTCGCGGCGTCGAAATCCTCTTCAAGGTGCGCCCGCGTCAACGCACGCCTCTCGGTGCGCACCGACGTCACGGTGAGATCCTGCGTCGCTGCGGCCATCATGCTCAGCATCGCCGTCGTCCAAAGCACGGAGATGAGAGCCCAGCCGCGTTCGCGGCTGGGTTTGGGTTCGGCGGCGGCGTCAGCCTTTTTGTTCAAAGAGCGGCTGAACTTCCGGAAGCTTTTGGCGAAGCTCATCGGTAACTGCGCGTGCCTTTTTGAGATCGTCGACAACGTGAGGTGTTATGAGCACCATCAACTCGTCCCGGTTCACGGAGTCATTCGTGTTGGAGAACAGATGGCCGATATAGGGAATATCCTGCAGGAACGGAATGCCGCCCTTGGAT
>DASXXW010000161.1:0-13569 GCA_036502865.1 Rhizomicrobium sp. | reverse complement strand
GACGACGTAATTGTTCACCACCGTGTAGTTGGTGACGTTGCGTGTCTGATGGATGATGTTGACCACCCGCACCGGATCTCTGATGACGACGGTGCGATAATCCGGGCTGGCTATCTGTCCGAGGCCGACGAAGACCCAATTCTGGGCAAACCGGGACTCGTTATAGTCCGGTCCATACCAGCGCGAATAACCGTAGAAATCATTGGCCTGGCCCGCTCCAAAGCGGAATGAGAGCCCCAAGCCGCCCCCAATGCCTATGTCGCCGCGTCCGCTGAGAAATGCGTCATCGGGCGGCATCGGCATCCAGCCGATATATTGGCCATTGCTGCGCCACGTGACCCAGCCCGGGCTCCATGTGTAGCCCGGAATCCACATCCATCCATCGTCCGGATCATTGATCCAGCGTCCGTAATGGAACGGGATGTCGCCCCACGCGAAATCGGATTGCCAATACCAGCCATATTCGTCGGTATAGACCCAGTGGCCGCCGGAATAATAAGGCCGAAAATCATAGGAAACGTCGGCGGGCTGCCAGACGAGACCCCAGCGGTCGCTGTAGAGCCAGTAGCCATAGGGCGCGAGCTGATTGGAAAAATCGTCCAGGCTGATTCCCGAATCCGCCTGGTCCATGCCATAGCCCTGGTCCATCTGGGCCAACGCTGGCGCAGTTGCCAGGGCGAACGCGACCGACGAGATCGCAGTGGTCAACAAAGTCGCAGTGAGGATGCGGCGCATATCCTTCTCCCGTTGAAAGCGGCCGGACAGGCATCCCGAATCCGGCAGATTATCAATGGACGCACGAAAGCGGCGTTTTCTGGGCGCGTGCGTTCATGATGGCAGGACGTATAATGCCGGGCCGGTCCATTTCGGTGCGTGTGGTCGGGTAGGATTTGACCTTAACCTTTGCTGCGCGGCGCCTATATCTGATAGCTGAAGGCGTCCGGCACGGTTTCGGGGACAAGAATGCTTCAACTTGGCGACTCAATCGGCCTGACGGCCTGTTTTCTGGCGGTGGTTGCCATGGGGTTCACCCTGGCTGCGGCGCTGGCCGTCACACCCGTCCGGACGCCGGCCCGGCCGCGCAAGCGGAGCCGCGCCCCCGTCACTCTTCTGAAGCCGCTCTATCTTGCCGAACCGGGGCTCGAAGAGAATCTGCGGAGTTTTTTCCGGCAGGATTACGAAGGGCTGATACAGATCGTGTTCGGGGCGAAATCCGATGATGACCCGGCGCTCCGTATCGTCGAAAACCTGCGGCGATCCTTTCCCACGACCGATATAACCGTGGTCACAGGGCCTGCTTTTGGCGGTTCGAATCCCAAAGTCGCCAATCTGATCAACATGGTCGCCCACGCGAAACATGAATTGCTGGTCATCAGCGACAGCGACATCCGCGTGCGCCCCGATTATTTGCGACAGCTCGTTGCGACGATGGAAGAGCCCGACGTTGGAGCGGTGTCCTGCCTCTATTCGGGAAAGCCGCTGGGCAATGTATGGGCCAAGCTCGCGGCGATGGGGATCGATTATCATTTCCTGCCGAATGCCCGCCTTGGCATCGCACTGCGGCTTGCCGAGCCGTGTTTCGGATCTACGATTGCGTTGCGCCGGAGCGTTCTGGATGAAATCGGCGGTTTCGAATCGCTCTCCAATGTGCTCGCCGATGATTACGAGCTCGGACGTGCGGTTCGCGAGAAGGGATACCGGCTCGCTATTCCGGAATCGCTCACGGTGGAACATGTCTGCAGCCAGAAAAGCGCCGTAGCGCTGCTGCGCCAGGAATTGCGCTGGGCGAAGACGAATCTTCTGCTCGCGCGCAGCGGCTATGCCGGCACGCTTCTCACCTATCCTTTGCCGCTGTCGCTGATCGCGTTTTTGTTTCTCGGTTTTTCAAGCCTGTCGCTGACGGTTGCGGCCGGCGCGCTGTTGTCGCGTCTTTATCTGGTATTCCGAAGCGGCCGTGCTTTCGGTTTGAGCGGCGGTCATATATGGCTGCTGCCCCTGCGGGACGTTTTATCCTTCGGGGTGTTTGTCGCGTCCTTCTTCGGAAACACGGTTGTCTGGAAGGGAACGCGATATATTGCCTGCCCGGACGGGGCGCTCGCGCAACTTTAGAGGACCAGTATGCTTCGAACGCTCTTTCTGCAGGGGCCGTCCTTTGATGGATTCGATGGCGGCGCCGGCTCGCGCTACCAGGCGAAACGCGAAGTACGTTCCTTCTGGTATCCGACCTGGCTTGCGCAGCCCGCAGCGCTGGTCGAAGGCAGCCGTCTCATCGATGCGCCGCCGCACAATCTGTCGATCGACGATATCGTCCCGCTTGCAACTAATTACGACCTCGTCGTTCTCCATACATCGATGCCGTCGTTCGGATCGGACCGCCGGACCGTGGCTGCGCTCAAAGCCGCAAATCCCAATCTGAAAGCCGGGTTCATCGGCGCAAAGGTGGCGGTCGATCCTGCAGGAAGCCTGAGGGACGCGCCAGAACTGGATTTTGTCGCGCGCAACGAGTTCGATTTCACAATCCTCGATGTCGCGCAGGACAAACCCTGGAGCGAGATCGCCGGACTGAGCTATCGCAACAGCGAGGGCGTCATTGTCCACAACGAGGAACGCGCAATCCTCGAGAACATGGATTCCCTTCCCTTCGTAACACCGGTCTACAAGCGCGATCTGCAGATCGAAAATTATTTCATCGGCTATCTCAAGCATCCCTATATTTCGATCTATACGGGCCGCGGCTGCAAATCGCGCTGCACATTCTGTTTGTGGCCGCAGACGGTGGGTGGTCATCGCTACCGCACCCGCAGCGTGGGTCATGTGGCGGAAGAAATCGCCTGGGCGAAAAAGGCGTTTCCGCAGGTGAAGGAATTCTTCTTCGACGACGACACGTTTACCGACAATCTGCCGCGTGCCGAGGCGATCGCGAAGGAATTAGGTAAGCTCGGGGTCGAATGGTCCTGCAACGCCAAGGCCAATGTGCCGCGCGATTCGCTCAAGGTGATGCGCGACAATGGCCTGCGATTGCTGCTTGTGGGCTATGAGTCCGGCAATCAGCAGATCCTGCACAATATCAAAAAGGGCATGCGCATCGAAGTCGCCGAACGCTTCACCAAGGATTGTCACGACCTTGGCGTTACGATCCACGGTACGTTCATTCTCGGGTTGCCGGGAGAAACGCTGGAGACGATCGAAGAGACGGTGCGGTTTGCCAATCGTATCAATCCGCACACGATCCAGGTTTCGCTTGCAGCACCCTATCCCGGTACTTTTCTCCACAAACAGGCCGTGGAGAATGGCTGGCTCGATGCCGCCAATGCCGAACTCGTGGACGAGCGCGGAATCCAGATTGCGCCTCTGCACTACCCGCATCTGAGCCATGCGCAGATTCACAACTCGCTGGAGGATTTCTACAAGCGGTTCTATTTCCGCTGGAACAAGATCGGCGACATCGTCGGCGAAATGGTGCGCAGCCCCCAGATGATGAAACGTCGGTTGCGTGAAGGCGTTGAGTTCTTTCAGTTCCTGCGTGCGCGTCGCGAACACCCCGTCCTCGCTGGAGCTTCGGCGGGCTCGGAGAACAACCCTGTCCGCCCAAGTCTTGGTGCGGGCGGAGCTGCATGAACTGTCCTGTTCGTTTACTGCCCGATCTGACCTATCGCGCGGCGCGTGTACCGCATGATGGTCCAATTGCCATCGGCAGTGAAATCCACAAGGCGCTGTTCTGCCGGACCTTGCTTGATACGTTCAATCCCTATCGTCCTGCCGTGCTCGACTGGCCGAAACTCGATGCCGAGGCACGCGACAGGCTGATCAGTCTTCCGATCTGGGACATAGCTGTTCAAACGGAAGGCAAAGCGGGACTGCGGGTCAAAACCTATGGCCAGCAGATCCACGATCCTTTGTTAGCTAAGGCCGTCGCGCTCAACGCCTATGAGGAAAGCCGGCACAAGCTCGTTCTGTCCAATATGGTGCAGGCCTATGGGATATTGCTCGCGCCGGAGCCCGACTATGTAGAACCACGCGATGCGGAATGGGCCTTCATGGTCACCGGCTACAGCGAATGTATCGACAGTTTCTTTGCTTTCGGCCTGTTCGAGACGGCGCGGCGATCGGGTTTCTTTCCTCCGGAGCTGGTCGAAACCTTCGAGCCGGTGATGCAGGAGGAAGGCCGCCACATCCTGTTTTTCGTCAATTGGGTGGCATGGCACAGGCACAATCTGCCATTCTGGCAGCGGCCCTGGTTCGACCTCAGGCGGTTGGCGGTTTGGGCGTATCTTGTGTGGGAACGGCTGTCTGTTGTCCGCGATGTGAACGACACCGCGCAGGATCATAATTTCATCGTGACGGGCGCGAACCAGGTGGGCGTGGATATCGACCTTGCCGGGCTGATGGATATATGTCTTGCAGAGAATGACCGTCGGCTTTCCATCTATGATTCCCGTCTGCTGCGTCCGCAGTTTGTGCCGGCGCTTGTCCGGTTCGCGCGCCGCTTTCTGCGCAAGGCCAAACGCTCCCCGGGCGTCTGAGACCTGACATGCGCGTGGGCGTTATTTTTACGGCGCTTACCGGGCTCATTGTTGCCGTCTATCTGATCTTCTATGTCGGCGTTGGACCGGTTCTTTCCGCGACGGCAGCAAGCGGCTGGGGCGGTTTCGCGCTGCTGTGCCTCTACGGTGCCGCATTGTTCGCGCTTCTCGGTACGGCCTGGTTCGCGCTCATACCTTCCAAAGAAGCGCGGGGTCTCACGACCTTTGTTCTGGGCCGTGCTGTGCGCGATTGCGCCGGAGAAATCTTGCCTTTTTCCCATGTGGGTGGCCTAGTGATCGGCGCACGGGCGATCATGCTGCGTGGTGTGAGCGGGCCGCTCGCCTTTGCATCCACCGTCGTCGACATGACCGTGGAAATGGTTGCCCAGATCGCTTTCGTGCTGGTGGGCCTTTCGATCCTGATTACCCATGTACATCCATCCGTTGCCAGCGGCGAACTCGTCAGGGGAATCTCCATCGGATTGATCGTAGCTGCGATAGGGGCCGCCATTCTCGTTGTTCTGCAGCGAAAGAGTTTTACCACCATCGTGCGATGGATGGTGCGCCTGCTGCCCGATGCTGCAGGCCGCGCGAGCGCCGTCCAGAGTCGTTTCGCGGAGATCTACAATTCGCCCGTTCGACTTGCCGTGTCGCTGACGATTCACTTGTTGGGATGGCTTGGCACGGTGGGCTGGGCGTGGCTCGCCATTCGCCTGATAGGATTGACCTTGCCGTTTACATCGATCGTGGCCATTGAAGCCATTCTGTCCGGAATCCGCAGTGCCGCCGTCTTCGTGCCGGGCGCGATCGGCGTTCAGGAAGCTGCATATGCGCTGCTTGGTCCACTGTTCGGGCTCGCGGCACCGGTGGCGCTGGCCTTGTCGCTTCTCAGGCGCGCGCGCGATATTGCGCTGGGCGTTCCCATTCTGCTGGCCTGGCAGTTGGCCGAAGGTGGTCATGCGCTCCGCACCAGCCGCAACGCCGCCAGACTTGTCGGGGAAGATTAAAGGACATTCGAGTCGCCGGCCCCGAATGGCCTTGTCCTGACAATGTACGGGTGCTAAAATCATGGCATGGAGGTAATGGGAATGAGTGAAGCGACGGAGGCAAAATCCGAGCGCGTTGATCTACGCATGACACCGGCGGCAAAACGCACGCTGCAGCAAGCCGCATCCATTGCGAACAAGACCGTCAGCGAGTTTCTGCTCGACTGTAGCCTGACGGCCGCCTTCGAGACTCTCGCTGACCGCCGGGTTTTTCAACTCGACGATAAGCGCTGGAACGCGTTCATGAGAGCCCTTGCGCGTCCGCCGAAGAACAATGCCGGGCTTCGCCGGTTGCTCGCGCACAAGCCGGCATGGGAAAAGTAACGCAAAGCTACCAGTTCAAGGAGCCGGTGCCGCTTTCGCCCGACCTGATACTGGATGAATTCGATTGCGGCGTGCCGGCGCTCAACATTTGGCTCAAGCTGCGCGCGCGGCGCAACGAAGCCGCCGGTGCTTCAAGGACATTTGTGATAGCCAAAAGCGACAGGAGTGTGGTCGGCTATTACAGCTTGGCCGCCGCATCGATCCTGCACGAACAGGCAACGGGTAGAGTGAAACGCAACATGCCGGAGCCCGTGCCTGCCGTGTTGATCGGTCGTCTCGCGCTCGACCGGCGCATTCAAGGAAAGGGGAATGGCATCGGTCTGCTCAGGGATGCGGTTCTGCGGATCGTCGCGGCTGCAGAAACTGTCGGCATACGCGCCATTCTCGTTCATGCAATGTCGGAGGACGCCAAACGCTTCTACGAGCATTTTGGTTTTCGCGTCTCGCCTCTCGCACCGATGACGCTGATGATGACGATTGATGAAGTGAGACGGCAAGTCGGATCGCCCAAAAGCGGGGCTCATCATGAAGGATGATGGCGTAGAATATCGCGCATCTCGCGCCGCATGCCCGTTGGAGCCTTCAGGTTGGATAATTCGACATGCCCTCCGTTGACATCGCTCTCGTAACCGGCGCGTCGGGCTTTGTCGGTTCGGCCGTAGCGCGACTCCTTGCTAGTCGTGGCTTTGCGGTGCGCGCCCTTGCGCGGGCCAGCAGCCCGCGCGGGAATCTTGAAGGCTATGACGTTAGCATTGTCGAAGGCGACATGCGCGATACGGCTGATATGGCGCGCGCAATGCAGGGGGTCCGGTATCTGTTTCATGTCGCCGCCGACTACCGGTTATGGGCGCGCGATCCGGAGGAGATTGTGCGCAACAATTTGCGCGGTACGCATGCGGTCATGGACGCCGCCTTGCAAGCCGGCGTGGAACGCATTGTTTATACCAGCAGTGTCGCGACTCTGAAGCCCGGCACGCGCGAAGTTCCGTCGGATGAAACACATAGGCTCACCGAGGCGCAGGCCATCGGCGCGTATAAACGCAGCAAGGTCGCGGCAGAACGAGTCGTCGAGCAGATGGTCGCGGAGCGCGACTTGCCTGCGGTGATCGTCAATCCGTCCACGCCGATCGGCCCGCGCGACATCAAGCCAACGCCGACGGGGCGTATTATCGTGGAAATGGCGTCGGGTCGCATGCCGGCTTTTCTTGATACAGGCCTCAACCTCGCCCATGTGGACGATGTGGCCGAAGGTCATCTGCTCGCGCTCGAAAAAGGGCGCATCGGCGAGTCCTACATTCTCGGTGGACAGAATGTGAGCCTCAAACAGATGCTGGAGATCATTGCCGAATTTGCCGGACGCAAACCGCCGCGTGTGCAACTGCCACGCCGTCCCCTGTTTCCTTTGGCGATGATTGCCGAAGCGGCGGCTCAAATAACCGGCAAAGAACCATTTCTGACCCGGGATGCTCTGCGTATGGCCGGCCACCACATGTTCTTCACCGCCGCTCGCGCCGAGCGCGAGCTTGGCTATCGGGCGCGGCCGCATCGTTTTGCGCTTGAGGATGCGTTTATCTGGTATCGCAATGCCGGATATTTGCGATGATCCTCATTGCAGCTGCTCCGCTGCTGATCTGGATCTATTTGCTCGCCGCCCGTGGCGGTTTTTGGCTTATGCGCGAACGCGACGATACGGGCGATGACTGTCCGCCGGCCGGTACGTGGCCGTCCGTGGTCGTCATTGTTCCGGCGCGCAACGAAGCGGACGTTATTGCGTCCTCGATCGGCAGCCTGCTCGCGCAGGACTATCCAGGCAATTTCCGGATCGTTCTTGTCGACGACCGTAGTTCGGATGGTACGGCGGACGTGGCGCGTCACTCCGTTTCCGCATCCGACCACAACCGGTTTGAAGTGATATCCGGGCAGGAACGGCCCGCGGGCTGGACAGGTAAAGTCTGGGCAATGCGGCAAGGGTTCGCGCGTGCTTTGGAAACAGATCTACCGGACTATGTATTATTCACCGACGCGGATATCGCGCATACGCCGGAAAATCTTCGGAAGCTGGTCCTGCGGGCGAAAAACGGCCGGCGTGTGCTCGTATCGTTGATGGCAAAACTGCATTGCGAGAGTTTTGCAGAGAAGTTCCTCATCCCGGCTTTCGTCTTCTTCTTCGCGATGCTTTTTCCTTTCGCCTGGTCGAACGATCCGTCGCGAAAAATGGCCGCGGCTGCGGGCGGCTGCATGCTGGTCCGGCGCGATGCGCTCGTCGCAGCCGGTGGTCTTGATCGCATCGCGCGCGAGATCATCGACGATTGTGCGCTCGCGCTTATCTTGAAGGAGCAGGGGCCGATCTGGCTCGGTCTCACACACCGCGCCATCAGCATCCGTCCCTATCAGGGGTTCGGGGACATCGGCGGTATGGTGGCCCGTTCGGCTTATGCGCAGCTCGGCTATTCTCCGCTGATATTGTGCGGCACGCTGTTGGGTATGGCGATTGTCTACCTGGCTCCACCGCTCATCGCATGCTTCGCCGGTTGGCCCGCACTCACCCTTGGCGCAGTGGCATGGCTGCTGATGGTGCTGGCCTTCCAGCCCATGCTGCGATTTTACCGGCTATCGCCTTTGTGGGGTCCATTACTTCCCGTGATCGGCGCCTGCTATACACTCTTCACGATGAACTCGGCCCTTCAATATTGGCGCGGACGCGGCGGCATGTGGAAGGGCCGCGCCCAGGCGATTGCCTGACCGCCATGCGGGATGCGTCCTCATTTTCTTCCGGCAAAGGCCATAAGGACGAGAATTTTCCCGTCGCGTCCTTTCTGATCTCGAAACGATACCGGCCCGCGATTCTGGCTTTCTACCGGTTCGCACGCACGGCCGATGATGTGGCCGACCATGCGGAAGCTCTGCCCGCCGACAAGCTCGCGCGTCTGGAAGAGATGCGCAGTTCGCTATGCGGCGAGTGCAATGTATCTCCGGAGGCAGTGGCGCTTCGGCATATACTTCTCGAGAAAAACCTGACCGCGCAGCATGGCCTCGATCTGCTGGAGGCTTTCCGCCGCGATGTGACAAAGCTCCGCTATGCAAACTGGAACCAGCTGATGGATTATTGCCGTTATTCGGCAAATCCTGTCGGCCGGTTTGTGCTGGATGTGCATGGCGAGTCCCAGGAGCTATGGCCCGTTTGCGATGCGCTGTGCTCGGCGCTGCAAATCATCAACCATCTGCAGGATTGCAAGAAAGATTATTTTGCGCTGGACCGTGTGTATGTCCCGCTCGACTCTCTGCACCAATATGATCTCACGCCGTCGGTTCTCGCCGAAGAAACATCTCCTCCTGCGTTCCGGCGGGTGCTCGATGGTCTGCTCGCGCGCACGACATTACTTCTCGATCAGTCGCGGCCCTTCGCCCGCCGAATCGTCGATCGACGTCTGGGGCTGGAAGTGGCTGTCATTCAACGACTCGCTGAGGATTTGACGCGGAGGCTCAAGCATCGCGATCCGCTCTCACGGCGCGTACATCACAATGGCGCCGAAGCCGGTGGAATTGCACTTGCGACCGCAATCCGATTCCTGATGAACCGCAATGCAAATCATCCTTCCCGCCGGAAAGCGGGCGATTGGCGCGAATCCACCCATGGCAGGTGATGGTGGCAATGGCGCGCCGCAGAGCGCAGCCTCCGGCAGTTCGTTTTATCTCGCGATGCGGCTTATGCCGAAAGAAAAGCGCGCGGCGATGTACGCGATCTATGCCTATTGTCGCGCGGTCGATGACATCGCGGACGATGCGACACAGCCGCGCGACGGGCGTGCTGTAAAGCTCGATGCATGGCGCGGCGCAATCAACTCCCTTTATGGAGGCACGATCGCATCGTCCGTACTGTTTCTTCGAGATGCCGTGCAGGATTATGGGCTTCGCAGGGAAGACTTTCTCGGCATCATCGACGGCATGGCGATGGATGTGGCGGAGGATATCCGTGCACCGGAACTCGCAAAGCTCGATCTTTATTGCGACCGCGTGGCGAGTGCGGTCGGACGGCTTTCCATCAAGGTGTTCGGCATGGACGAGGAGCCGGGTTTCCGGCTGGCGCACCATCTCGGCCGCGCGCTGCAACTCACAAACATCCTGCGCGATCTCGACGAAGATGCGGGCCTCGGGAGGCTCTATCTGCCGCGCGAATTGCTGGAGGATGCGGCGATCGATGGCCGCAATCCGGCCGGCGCGATCGCAACGCCTGCCATCGATAAAGTTTGCCGTGGTGTTGCGGACATCGCGCATCGATATTATCGCGAGGCGGATACGATCATGCGCGCCCGCCCACGCGGCGATCTGCGCCCGCCACGGCTGATGGGCGCCGCCTATTCTTCCGTTCTGAGTGAAATGGAAAAGGAAAGCTGGGTTCCGCCGCGCCGCCGGGTACGCTTGCCGAGGAGCCGGCTTCTCTGGATGTTTCTTCGTCACGGCCTCGCAGCATGACGCCGACGAAGGTGTACATCGTCGGCGGCGGGCTTTCGGGTCTGTCTGCCGCGGTTGCGCTCGCGCAAAAGGGCGTTCGTGTAGCGCTGTTCGAAGCCGCGCCGCAAGCGGGCGGTCGCTGCCGCTCCTGGTTCGACGCACAGTTCGGCGAAGTCATCGACAATGGCAATCATTTAGTACTTAGCGGCAACACATCGACATTCGATTATGTCAAGGCGATTGGTGCGGAAGACCGACTCCAAGGGCCGCGCGAAGCGAAATTTGCCTTCTGCGATATTCGTAACGGACACCATTGGACGGTCGCCCCGAATACGGGCCCCATTCCGTGGTGGATATTTTCGCGAAAGCGGCGCGTGCCGAAAACCGGCGTAGCAGATTATTTGAAGTTCGCGCCGCTTCTCCTTCGCAACGCCGGCAAGCGCGTGAAAGACGCCGTCGCTTGTACCGGTCCGCTTTGGGAGAATCTGTTTCAGCCTTTTCTGCTTGCCGCACTCAACACCGCTCCGGAAGATGCATCGGCTGAGCTCGCGTCTGCAGTGATCCGCGAGACTTTGGCCCGTGGCGGCAATTATTGTTTGCCGCGCATCGCCACGCCCAATCTTGCGGCCGCTTTTGTAGAACCGGCAATTTCAGTGCTCACGGCAGGAGGGCATGATATTCGGCTCGGCGCGCGGCTGCGCGCCATGGCGTTCGCAGGCTCCGCTGTTTCATCTCTCGATTTCGGCGATTTTCAAATCGCGCCGGAGAGAGGCGAGTGCGTGATCCTGGCGCTGCCGCCCTGGATTGCCACATCGCTCATGCCCGGCCTCACTGCGCCGGATCAAAATTCGGCCATCGTGAATGCGCATTACCGCTTTGCCGCGCCTGTCGGGGTGCCGGACATGCTCGGTGTCATTGGCGGGACAGCGGAGTGGATATTTGCTTTTCCGGAAAGGATATCGGTCACGGTGAGCGGCGCGGACGCCATTGTGGATAGGGATCGGGCGGAACTGGCGGCGCTTCTGTGGCGCGATGTGGCCGCGGCCTATGGGTTGGTTGCGAATTTGCCGCCGTGGCAGATCGTGAAAGAGAAGCGCGCAACGTTTCTCGCCACGCCCGGTCAGGCAGCGATGCGTCCGCCGGCGCGAACCCGCTGGAGCAATCTTGTTCTCGCCGGCGACTGGACCGACACGGGACTGCCCGCCACCATCGAGAGCGCGATCCGCTCTGGCCAGACGGCAGCCAAATTGGTGCAGGCAGCGTGACAAGTCCGGATGTCAATGCTCATTATTATTTGTTGTGGTCTGAATTGGTAGGCCATGAAAGGTCCGTTGAGCTGGTTTTGCGCATGGTACCGCAACGATGAGTGATGTGGGCACCCTATCTCGGAGGGCCGTCACGCTCGACGATTCGATCGCCCGGGCGTCGCAGGCGCTGCTCGCCTATCAGCGCGAGGATGGACATTTCGTTTTCGAGCTGGAAGCCGATGCCACCATCCCGGCGGAATATGTGCTGCTCGTTCATTACCTCGCCGAGACGCCGAATCCCGATCTCGAGCGCAAGATCGGGAATTATCTCCGCCGCATCCAGGCGGATCATGGCGGCTGGCCGCTCTATCACAATGGTAATCTCGATATCAGCGCGACGGTGAAAGCCTATTTCGCGCTCAAAATGATCGGCGATTCGCCCGACGCGCCGCATATGAAGCGCGCGCGTGAAGCGATCCTGGCGCGTGGCGGTGCCGTGCGGGCAAATGTGTTCACGCGTATTCTGCTCGCACTCTATGGCGAGATTCCCTGGCGCACCATCCCGACGGTGCCGGTCGAGATCATTCTCCTGCCGCGCTGGTTTCCGGTGCACCTGTCGAAAATGTCCTATTGGGCACGCACGGTGCTTGTGCCGCTTCTTGTGCTGGCCGCGCTCCGGCCGCTTGCCCGAAATCCGCGCGGCGTGCATGTGCCGGAATTGTTTGTGCGGAATACGCCGCCGCCGCCTTCGCGAGCCGCGCATCAGAGCAAATATTGGGCTGCTTTTTTCCATGCCGTCGATGGCGTGTTGAAATTTGCAGAGCCCGCCTGGCCGCAATCGCTGCGCAAACGGGCGATTGCGCGCTGCGCCGACTTTGTGACCGAACGGCTGAATGGCGTAGACGGGCTTGGCGCCATCTATCCGGCCATCGCCAATAGCGTAATGATGTATGACGTTTTGGGCTATGTGCCCGATCATCCGCATCGTGCCATCGCCAGAGAGGCCATCGAGCGCCTGCTCGTCATTCGTGATGACGAAGCCTATTGCCAGCCCTGCGTGTCGCCCATCTGGGATACGGCGCTCGCCGCTCATGCGTTAATGGAGATTGACGGCAATGGCGGTGGCGCGCGCATGCAGGATCTTTGCGAATGGTTGAAGGTGCGCCAGGTTCTAGATGTAAAAGGCGATTGGGCAGATGTACGCCCGGATGTGCGGCCCGGAGGATGGGCCTTTCAATATAACAACGCGCATTATCCCGATCTCGACGATACGGCCGTTGTCGTCATGGCGCTCGAACGCGCGCAGCGGGCCGGATATTCCGCGGGCGATTATGCCGAATCCATCGCGCGCGGTCGCGAGTGGGTCGAAGGTCTGCAAAGCCAGAATGGCGGCTGGGGCGCATTCGATGCAGACAATGTCCATTATTATCTGAACAATATCCCCTTTGCCGATCATGGCGCGCTGCTCGACCCACCGACGGCCGACGTGACGGCGCGCTGTATCGGAATGCTGGCGCAGCTAGGAGAAACACCAAATACCCCGCGCCTGAAATCCGCGATCAATTATCTGGTCGGTATCCAGGAGAAAGATGGAAGCTGGTTCGGCCGTTGGGGTGTCAATTACATCTACGGCACCTGGTCCGCGCTTGCCGGGCTCAACGCTGCCGGTCTGGAGCTGGATCATCCATCCATTCGGCGCGCGGCGGACTGGTTGGTCTCCATACAAAATCCCGATGGCGGCTGGGGCGAAAGCTGCGACAGCTACAAACTCGATTATCGCGGCTACGAAACCGCTCCGTCTCTGGCCTCACAGACCGCTTGGGCAGTACTCGGACTCATGGCGGCGGGCGAGGTGAACCTTGATTCCGTTGCGCGCGGTGTCGATTGGTTGATCGAGAATCAGCAGGAGCAGGGGCTGTGGGAGGAGGACTATTACACGGGGGGAGGATTCCCGCGCGTGTTTTATCTCCGCTATCA
>DASXXW010000160.1:0-3138 GCA_036502865.1 Rhizomicrobium sp. | reverse complement strand
TGATTGCGGTTCACATAGGTATTCCCCGCATGTACATGCTTGCGCACGAACTCGGCTGTTTGCTCGATACGGCTATGAACCCCGAGCGTAAGGCCGTAACCTGTAGCATTGATCGCAGCGCAGACCTCACCCAACCGATCGCCGGAATAGCGTATGACGTGTAGAATCGGCCCGAACACTTCGCGCTTCAGAACGTCGATCGAACCGATTTCGAAAACATGGGGTGCAAAGAAAACACCGTGCTCATGCTCGGGCCCCAAAGCGAGCTTTCTTAGCAGCTTCGCCTCGCGCGTCATCCGTACCGCATGGCTCTCAAGTCCATCCCGCGACGGCTCATCGATGACCGGCCCCACATCCGTTTCGAGCAGATAGGGATCGCCAAGTTTGATCTCGTCCATCGCCCCAAGAATGAGTTCGAGCATACGATCGGCCGCGTCCTCCTGTAGGAACAACACACGAAGCGCGCTGCAGCGCTGGCCCGCGCTGTCAAAGGCGGACGCGATCACATCGCGTGTGACCTGTTCCGGGAGCGCCGTCGAATCGACGATCATCGCGTTCATGCCGCCCGTCTCCGCCACGATCTGGCCGAGTGGACCTTCGCGCGCCGCAAGCGAGCGGTTGATCGCCCAGGCCGCTTCCGTCGAACCCGTGAGTGCTACACCGGCCAAACGCGGATCGGGAAATATGGCGCCACCGAGTTTGGAGCCCCGTCCTGGAATGAAATGCAGAACATCTGGAGGAACACCGGCACGATATAACAACTCGACGGCTGCCGCCGCTATCAGAGGCGTAGGCTCCGCAGGCTTTGCGAGCACCGCATTTCCCGCGGCCAGCGCGCCGGCTACCTGGCCCGTGAAAATTGCGAGCGGAAAATTCCACGGGGAAATACAGGCAAAGACGCCGCGGCCATGCAGACTGAGTTCATTCTCCTCGCCTGTCGGTCCAGGAAGTTTGACCGGCTCCTCAAACAACGCGCGGGCGCGCGAGGCGTAATAACGTAAGTAATCTACGGTCTCCCGCACTTCACCCAGCGCATTGGGCAGCGTCTTTCCGCCCTCACGGACAGCGAGCGCCATAAGGCGCGCGCTGTCTGCTTCAAACAGATCGGCAGCGCGTTCGAGGATCTTTGCACGTCCGTCGCCGCCGAGCCGGTCCCAACCTTCTTGCGCCCGATGCGCCGATGCAAGCGCGTCAAGCGCATCGGCTGGCGTTGCTTCCACGACCTCGCCTACCACACGCCGCCTGTCGGAGGGATCGAGAATGATGCGTGGCGGGCCCGTTCGCGGCTTGCCGCCGATGAGCGCGGCGGCGCGGTGCGGTTTCGACAAAGCTGCGTCCATGCTGGCGAGCATCGGCGTACTCACCTCCGGATCGCTCCAGACGAAACCTGCCGAATTCTTACGGTCCGGCAGCATGTCGGCCGGTTTGGGAATACGCGTGCTGCGCCGCGGCTGCGAATGCTCCAGTTGTTCGACGGGATCTGCGACGATTTCCGAGATCGGTGCGTCGTCATCCGCAAGGCGATTCACGAACGAAGTGTTTGCACCATTCTCGAGCAGGCGGCGCACCAGATAGGCGAGCAGATCCTCATGTGTGCCGACAGGAGCGTAAATACGAATGGCCGGCCCGGGCTGATTTGCACCGCGCGACTCGCGATACAATTCGTAAAGCGTTTCACCCATTCCGTGCAGACGCTGAAATTCGAAATCGGAACTGTCCCCTGCGAACACCTGGATTGCCGACAGCGTGTGCGCGTTATGCGTAGCGAATTGCGGATACAGCACATCACGCTGCGCAAGCATGGTGCGCGCAGCAGCGAGATAGGAGGTATCGGTCGCGACTTTGCGCGTGAAAACGGGGTATTCCAGCAACCCCTGTTCCTGGGCACGTTTGATCTCCGTATCCCAATAGGCGCCTTTCACCAGACGCACAGGGATACGCCGCGATTGGCGCTTCGCAAGATCGCAGAGCCATGCGATCACCGGCAGCGCGCGTTTCTGATAGGCCTGCACGGCGAGACCGAGGCCGTTCCATCCGCGCAGCGGAGCCGCCTCGCCCAATGCCTCGAATACGTCAAGCATCAGGTCAAGGCGCTCGGATTCTTCGGCATCGACGGTGAAAGCGAGATTGGCCTCGCGCGCCTGCGCGGCCAGCGTGACGAGCTTCGGCAAAAGCTCGGTCATGATGCGTGCGTGCTTGATCCACTCATAGCGCGGATGCAGCGCCGAAAGTTTGACCGAGATGCTTGGGCGTTCGAATATCGATGTTTGTTTGTTCGGGCGGTCGGCGGCGATGGCAGCCAAGGCCTGCCTGTAGGACTCATAATAGCGGTCGGCGTCCGCCATTGTGTAGGCGGCCTCGCCCAGCATGTCGAAGGAGAAGCGATAGCCCTGTTCTACCCTCGGCCGCGCATTGCGTAGTGCCTCGCCGATGGTGCGGCCCAGCACGAATTGCTTGCCGAGGATGCGCATGGCGTAAGTGATCGCCTGGCGGATGACGGGCTCGCCGGAGCGCGCAACAAGGCGCTTCCAGATGCCCGTAAAATCCTTCTTCGCAGACTCGTCGAGCGTCACCACTCGACCGCTTAGCATCAACGCCCAGGTCGAGGCGTTCACGAACAGCGAGTTCGAGCGGTTGAGATGGCTGCCCCAATCGCCGTCGCTTATCTTGTCGCGGATGAGCTTATCGGCGGTCGCAGCGTCGGGCACCCGCAGCAGTGATTCCGCGAGGCACATCAGCACCACGCCTTCTTCGCTCGAAAGCGCATATTCCTGGGTAAAAGCATCCACGGCGCTGCGCCGGTCGCGCGATTCGCGGATGCGGCGGACGAGATCGGTGGCTAACGATTCCGTGGCCGTGCGTTCGGCAGAGGAAAGCCGGGCTCTTGCAATCAGCGAGTCCGCGAGTTTCTCCTCGTCGGCCAGCCACGCGTCGGAAATCGCTTTGCGGAGGGGATTTGAAGTCATGGTGATCTGTGAAGCTCGTGCGTCAGTGAATTGCGGAGGCCGGGCAATGCCACGGGAGTTTTTCCTACCATGAAAATGCCGCGTGTCATCGCCGCCAGATCGAGCTTGCGCGACGAGGTGGCGAAATGGCGCCACGACGGCCATGGGGTCGGCCTCGTGCCTACCATGGGTG
>DASXXW010000159.1:0-6058 GCA_036502865.1 Rhizomicrobium sp. | reverse complement strand
TGGGCGGAAAGGCGGATCTCGTGCTGTCCGATATGGCGGCGCCCACAACAGGCCATCGCGCAACCGATCATCTGCGCACCACGGCGTTGTTCGAAGCCGCGCTCGATATGGCCGAACAGGTGCTGAAGCCGGGTGCAACATTTGTTGGGAAAGTCTTCCAGGGCGGAGCGGCAGGCGACTTGCTCGCCCGCGTCAAGCAGCGTTTCCGCGATGTGCGTCACACCAAGCCGCCGGCAAGCCGCGCCGAATCTGTCGAACTTTATCTCGTCGCGACCGGGTTCAAAGGCTGAATGCTTTACCCAACATCGTAAATCTATTGCCGGGCGCGCACCTCAACTCTTTGCGAGTTGATTTTCATTCTCATTCGCCGGAAACTCCCCGCCAGCAACGTTCTCGACAATCCTGTCAAAATTGGAGGGGTAGCATGAAGCTCGGCTTCGCATTGGCGGCATTGGTATTGTCCGCCGCATTACCGGTTTGCGTGAGCGCGCAAACGCTTACAAATCTCAAGCATCAGCCGCCGGACGGCGCCATTATCACCATGCAGATGACCGACGGCACGGTGCTGGCGCAGGGCGGAAACGATAATGACTGGTGGCAGCTCACGCCGGACAATACGGGCAGTTACGTAAACGGTACCTGGACCCAGGTCGCGAGCCTGCCTGCCGGCTATTCGCCCTACGCGCAAGCCGAGGCGGTTCTGGCCGATGGAAGGCTGGTGATCTCGGGCGGCGAATATAATTTCGGTGAGTTCGCGTTCACCAATCAAAGCGCGATTTACGATCCGGTCGCCAATACATGGTCAATGATCAAACCGCCCAAAGGCTGGTCGAATATCGGCGATGCGCCATCCATCGTGCTGCCGAATGGCCAGTTTGTCGTCGGTTACAAATTTGCTACGAAAATGGCGGCGCTGGATCCGAAAACGCTCAAATGGACTGCTCTCAAATCCATCGGCAAGAACGGCAAGATGATTGCCGAGGAAGGCTGGGTGCTGCAGCCCGACGGTACGTTCCTGACTGTCGATGTGAAGGCCCATCCGTTGTCCGAACGCTATTATCCCGCGACCGGCAATTGGTTCAACGAGGGCAAGACTGCGACTGTCGATCTGCGCGGGGCGCAAAATTGCTGCGGCAACTGCATCCCCTACGGCAAGAACAATCAGAAATGTTACGATCCGCCAGGTGAAACCGGTTCGGCCATTCGCCGGCCGGACGGTACCGTATTCGCAACCGGCTCGACTCCTGATGGTTCGAACGTAGCGAGCACGGCGATCTGGACGCCGCCGCAGAGCGGCAAGAAAGGCACATGGACTGCAGGCCCGAATTTCCCGAACAACGACCAGGCCTTTGACAGTCCGTCCTCGATCCTTCCGAACGGAAATGTGCTGGTGCTCGGCTATAACAGCGGCACGTTTTATGAGTTCGACGGCAAGAACCTGAACAAGACCTCGTTGAGCGGCTTCGCCAACACGCTGATGCCGTTGCCGACGGGCGAGGTTCTTGTCGGTGGTTATGCGGTCTATAAATCGACGGGCACCTACCAGGCCTCATGGGCGCCGACGATTTCGAGTTCGCCGTCGACGGTGACACGCGGTCAGACCTATCAAATCTCCGGAACGCAGTTCAACGGCCTGAACCAGGGCGGCGCTTTCGGCGACGAGTTCGATACGCACACCAACTATCCCTTGGTGCGTGTCACCAACACCGCGACCGGTCATGTTTTCTACTGGCGTACGCATGACCACAGCACGATGGGGATCGCCACGGGTTCGACGACTGTTTCGACGAACTTCGACGTTCCGTCGGCAATGGAAACGGGAGCGGCCCAACTCGTCGTTGTTGCGAACGGCATTCCGTCGACTTCGGTCGCTGTTACGGTTCAATAGCTCACCAACAAAACGCATATCGTTTCTTTCCTCCCCTGCACGGCGTGCAGGGGAGGGGCCACCGGCACCTTCATCGATCCGATCAAACGGAAGAGGTACCATGAGGCCACACTTCGCTTTGGCAATATTGACGCTCGCCGTCGCGTTGCCATTTTCGGCGAGCGCACAGACTCTCACTTCCCTCAAACATCCATTAAAATACCGCATCGCCGTCACGATGCAGATGACCGACGGCACCGTACTCGCGCAGCTCAGCAACAGTTCTAACTGGTGGAAACTCACGCCTGACAATACCGGCAGCTATGTGAACGGTACCTGGACCCAGGTCGCGAGCCTGCCGTCCGGCTATGCGCCCTATGGGCAGGCGGAAGCTGTATTGGCCGATGGAAGGCTGGTCATCTCGGGCGGCGAGTACAATTTAGGTAAGCAAGTGTTCACCAACATGGGTGCGATCTACGATCCGCTTGCCGATACATGGACGACGGTCTATCCGCCCAAGGGCTGGACCAATATCGGCGATGCGCCATCGATCGTGCTGCCGGATGGCCGGTTCGTCATCGGTTACAAATTTGCTACGAAGATGGCCGCGCTGGATCCGGCGACGCTGAAATGGACGCCGCTCAGTTCTATCGGCAAGAACGGAAAAATGATTGCCGAGGAGGGCTGGGTGTTACTTCCGGACGGCACGTTCCTGACCGTCGACGTAAAGGCCCATCCCCGCTCCGAACGCTATTATCCCCGGTCTGGAAATTGGATTGGCGAGGGCGATACGGGCGGCGTCGATTTGCGCGGCGCACAGAATTGCTGCGGCAATTGCATTCATTATGGCCCGAAAAACAAATGTTACGACCCACCCGGCGAAACAGGCGCTGCCATACGCCGGCCTGATGGAACTGTCTTCGCCACAGGTGCGACTCCGGATGGAGAAGACACAGCCCATACCGCGATCTGGACGCCGCCGGCGAAGGGCAGAAAGGGCACATGGGCAGCGGGCCCCGATTTCCCGAACAACGACCAGGCCTTCGACAATCCCGTATCGATTCTTCCGAACGGGAACGTGCTGGTGCAAGCCCAAAGCGGACGGTTCTACGAATTCGACGGCACAAATCTGATTACAACACCCATTATCGCACTTGGCGATTTTATGCCGCTGCCGACGGGCGAGGTTCTTGTGGGTGGTTATGCGGTCTACAAATCGACTGGCACCTATCAGGCCTCATGGGCGCCGACGATTTCGAGTTCGCCGTCAAATGTGACCCGCGGTCAGACCTATCAAATCTACGGAACGCAATTCAACGGCCTCAACCAGGGCGCAGCGTTGGGCGACGAGTTCGACTCCCACACCAACTATCCTCTGGTGCGGATCACCAACAATTCGACGGGTGATGTTTTCTATTGCCGGACTCATGACCACAGCACGATGGGCATAGCGACGGGTACCAAGACCGTTTCGACCAGCTTCGACGTTCCGCCGGGAATGGAAACGGGAGCCGGCCAGCTTGTGGTTGTCGCCAATGGCATTCCGTCGACCGCGGTGGCGGTTACGGTTCAGTAAGTCGTCCTAAAAAGTAGATTTCTTTTTCCTCCCCCGCGCCTTGCGCGGGGGAGGAAAGACAGCTTTCGGAGAAACGGAAATGCTTATCAGAATTTCTGGCCGAATTTGATGCCGATCGTGCGCGGCGTGATCGGCGTGACATAAGGCTCGTGCTCGCAGACCTGCGTGGTACACTCCGCGTAATTGAACAAATCTCCATACGAATTGAAGACGTTCTCCACAAATATCTCTGCATGCCACGAATCGTTTTCGACACCGGCATTGAGATCGACGGTCATATAGCCAGGCTGTTTGCCGAGCGCGGAACGGATTGGTGTTTCGATTCCTGTCACCGGATTGGGCGCCTCGACACGCAAATCCGGCTGGCTCGACGTCTGGCCCGACAGCGAGGCCTGCATATGGGCGAGGAAATCGCCGATATTCCATTGGTAACGGCCGGTGAGATTTCCTTTGTATTTCGGCGACACGGGCATTTGTGTGTTGGCCGGCGCCCAGGGGGGATTGGGGTCGAATGGTCCCGGACACTGATTGACGTTCTGGTCCGTCACCGGGTTCACAACGCCGCACAGCGGTGTCGTCAGATTGGAATCGATGACGCTTGCCGATCCCGCAAGGCTGAAATGATCGTCGATCAGCCAATCCACGTCACTTTCCACGCCATTGATGACGGCCTGGCCCGCATTGTGGATTTCGGTGAAGGAATTCAGCCCCAGCACGGCATATTGGAAATTATCCCACACATCGTGGAACAGCGCGCCGTTGAAACGCAGCCTGTTTCCAAGCCAGGCGGTTTTCCATCCCACTTCATAGTTCGCCAATGTGTCCGGCTGATAGGGCGGCACCGTTCCACGCCGATTAATTCCGCCCGGCCGGAAACCCGTGGAATAGGTCGCATAGACCATGTGATCGTCGTCGATGTGCCAGGCGAGATTGACCTTGTGTGTCTCGCCTGTGTCCTGCACCGCTTTGTTGAGATTGGTGCATGGATCGCCGGGCTCCGACGGCGGTGCGAAGCACTGCGACACGCCGGTATGCGAACTGTAGCCCGCGCCGAAACCGAAGAATCCTTCCAGCGAATTGACGGCCTCGAACACGCGCAATCCGCCCGTCACGGTCAGATTGGGCAGGATGTCGTAGGAGACTTCTCCGAAGGCCGCATAGTCGCGATCGACGCGCATCTGGTCCGTGAGCCAGATGGTCGAAGGCCACCCCGGCACCGAGAAATCTGAGCCGAGTTCGTTGATCTTGTAGTTCTGCAGAATGAAATGCGTCTGCAATTCATAGAACAGGCCGGTTACAAAGCGCAGCCTGTCGGTCGAAGGCGATGACAGCCGCAATTCATGGCTCGTCTTGGTGAAATGGTCCTGAGCGACGATATATTGCGAAGGATCGACGGGCTTGCCGGCATTGTTTGTCCAATAGGCGCCGTAACCATACAGCGTGTCGTACCAGTAGGAATAATCAGTGTAGTCCGATTCCTCGCGCACGCGGCGATCCATGTAGCCGCCGGAATAAACCAGATCGAGATCGCTGATCTTGCCCTGTACCGTCAGCGCAGCCTGCCACCAGCCGTCATGTACATATTCCGGATAGAAATGCGTGACGTCGAGATAGCCGACGCTTGGATCATAGGCCTGGACGCCGTTGGTCTTTTCCTGCTGTGCCATAAAGGTCGGTGTGATGGTCCAGTTGGAATCGAGGTCCACTTTGAGCGCGGTGCGCGCACCGATCGTGTCGCCATCGTTGAAATTGTTCTTGGCGATGGAATAATTGTTGATGGTGATGCCCGATGTCGGATAGGTGCGCGTTCCGCGCACATTGTCGATGAAACCCGCATCATGTTCGTCCCAGGCGACGAGCCGGATCGCTGCATTGTCGGAGATCGGCTGGTTGACCATGCCTTCGGCGGTATAGCCGAGCCCGCCATGATCGACGCTATCGCCGGTAAGATCGTAACTGGCCTCGAAGCCGCTTGCGTCCGGCTGGTTGGTGATGATGCGGATCGTTCCCGCTTCCGAACTGGCGCCATACAACGTGCCCTGCGGGCCCGCGAGTTCTTCGACACGGGCGATGTCATAAACATGAATGTTCAGCGTGCCGCCGATCGTGGTGACCGGCTGTTCATCGAGATAGACGCCGACAGTGGGAAGCGAACCCGAATGATTGCCGTCGCCGCCCGCGACCACGCCGCGCATATACACATTGGCGAAGCCGGGGGCGCCATTGCCCGCGCCCGAACCGCCGCTTGATCCGCCGGGCTGATACGTAACGCTCGGCAGATATTTCACATAGTCGGCGAAGTTGGAGATGCCCAGCTGACGGAGCTTTTCACTGCTCAACGCCTCGATGCTGAAGGGAACATTCTGCAGATTTTCGCTGCGCTTTTGCGCAGTCACGACAACCGTTTCAAGGCCGGTCGACGCCGGCTGTTGGGATGCCGGCGATGGTTGTTGTGATTGCTGTGCTGCCGCAACCCCGGTGAGCATGCTGCTCGTGAGCAAACACGGTAACAACATGCAACGCGCCCGCGCGCGCCGCAAATTCCCCCTCATGATCACGCCCCTTCTGATCAGCGCCCCGATATAATGTTTAGACCGGGCCGTCCTCCGCTGTCA
>DASXXW010000158.1:0-4068 GCA_036502865.1 Rhizomicrobium sp. | reverse complement strand
GTTGCAACAAGGCCCTGTTTGAAACCGCGGGAGGTGTGGTCTAGAAGGGCCCGCGACTCCCCCCGAGGACTCTATGAACGCGTTCCTGCTCCAGTACCTGCCCATCGTGATCTTCCTGGGGATCGCGGCGGCGCTGGGCATCATCTTCATCCTGTTCGCCGGCGCGCTGGCGCCCAAGGCGCCGGACCCCGAAAAGCTCTCCAGCTACGAGTGCGGGTTCAACGCCTTCGACGACGCGCGGATGAAGTTCGACGTGCGCTTCTATCTGGTCTCGATCCTGTTCATCATCTTCGACCTCGAAGTGGCTTTCCTGTTTCCATGGGCCATCACGCTCCGGGCAACCGGCGCCTTCGCCTTTTGGTCGATGATGGTGTTTCTCGGAGTTCTGACCGTGGGCTTCATCTACGAATGGAAGAAGGGCGCGCTCGAATGGGAGTGAGTACAGTTCTTCCCGCCCATGCCGTCGGAGATCAGGATCCCTTTTTCAGTTCCATGCGGGCTGAGATCGACAATAAGGGATTTCTGCTCGCGAGCGCCGATGCGTTGATCACCTGGGCCCGTACCGGCTCGCTGATGTGGATGACCTTCGGGCTGGCGTGCTGTGCCGTCGAGATGATGCAGGCAAGTATGCCGCGTTATGACGTCGAGCGTTTTGGCTTCGCGCCGCGCGCCAGTCCGCGCCAGTCGGATGTAATGATCGTAGCCGGAACGCTCTGCAACAAGATGGCCCCGGCCCTGCGCAAGGTCTACGACCAGATGCCGGAGCCGCGTTACGTCATCTCGATGGGGTCGTGCGCCAATGGCGGCGGTTACTATCACTACTCCTATTCCGTCGTACGCGGCTGCGATCGCATCGTGCCCGTAGACATTTATGTTCCGGGCTGCCCGCCCTCTGCCGAAGCTCTTGTCTATGGCATCATGCTGCTGCAGCGGAAAATCCGCCGCACGGGCACGATCGAACGCTGAGTGCATGATGGAAGAGCTTGAACAACTCGGCCAGAGTATCGCCGCGGCGCTGACGGGTGCGGTGCGCGGTCAAAGCGTCGCCTTTGGCGAGCTCACGCTTGACGTCGAGCGCGATGAGATTGTTCGCGTCCTATCCTATCTGCGTGACAATTCCGCCTGCCAGTTCACCATGCTCATTGATATCGCCGGCGTCGACTGGCCGCAGCGCGAACGGCGCTTTGATGTCGTGTATCACCTGCTTTCGCTTGAGAAGAACCGGCGGATTCGTCTCAAACTCGAGACCGACGAGAACAGTCCTGTCCCGTCCTGCGTCTCGGTTCATCCGGGCGCAAATTGGTTCGAACGCGAAGCCTTCGATATGTATGGCATCACCTTCGCTGACCATCCCGATCTTCGCCGCCTGCTGACCGATTATGGGTTTTCGGGCTACCCGTTCCGCAAAGATTTTCCGCTCACCGGTTATGTCGAACTGCGCTACGACGAGGAACAGAAGCGCGTCGTCTACCAGCCGGTCGATCTGGTGCAGGAATTTCGGGATTTCGATTTCATGAGTCCGTGGGAAGGCGCGCGCTATGTGCTCCCCGGCGATGAAAAAGCGTCAAAAGGAAACGGCTGATGTCGGAGGCTCTCGACGATCGCCGGATGACGCTGAACTGGGGCCCCCAACATCCATCGGCGCATGGTGTGTTGCGCCTCGTCATGGAACTCGACGGCGAAATCGTGACGCGTATCGATCCGCATATCGGGTTGTTACATCGCGGTACCGAGAAGCTGATCGAGCACAAGACCTATCTCCAGGCATTGCCCTATTTCGACCGTCTCGACTACGTCGCGCCGATGAATCAGGAGCATGCGTTCTCGCTTGCCGTGGAACGCCTTCTGGGCATCGAAGTACCAAAGCGGGCGCAGTATATCCGCGTGCTCTATTGCGAAATCGGACGGTTACTGAACCACCTTTTGCAGATCACGACGCAGGCATTGGATGTCGGCGCTCTCACGCCGCCGCTTTGGGGATTCGAAGAGCGCGAAAAACTGATGGTGTTCTATGAGCGGGCGTCGGGTGCGCGGCTGCATGCGAATTACTTCCGCACGGGCGGCGTACACCAGGATCTGCCCGCCGGATTGACGGACGACATCCTCCAGTTCTGCGAGACATTCCCCAAAGTCGTTGACGATATCGACGAGCTGCTGACCGAAAACCGCATCTTCAAGCAGCGCAATGTCGATATCGGCGTCTTCACGCGCAAAGACGCCGAAGAGAGAGGGTTTACGGGCGTCATGCTGCGCTCGGTGGGACTCGCCTGGGATTTGCGGCGTGCCCAACCGTATGAATGCTATTCCGATCTCGATTTCCAGATTCCCATCGGAATGAACGGCGATTGCTATGATCGTTACTTGATCCGCATGGAGGAAATGCGCCAGTCCGTCCAGATCATGAAACAATGCATCGAGAAAATGCCGGCCGGGCCGGTGTTGTCCGAAGATAAAAAGATCATTCCGCCCAAGCGCGGAGAGATGAAGCGTTCCATGGAAGCGCTTATCCATCACTTTAAATTGTTCACCGAGGGGTATCACGTGCCGGCCGGCGAGGTTTATGCGGCCGTAGAAGCCCCGAAGGGAGAATTCGGCGTCTATCTGGTCGCGGACGGTTCGAACAAACCCTATCGCTGCAAAATCCGCGCGCCGAGCTACCCCCATCTGCAGGCGATGGATTTTCTCTGCAAGGGTCATATGCTTGCCGACGTGTCGGCGGTGCTCGGTTCGGTCGATGTTGTGTTTGGGGAGATCGACAGATGAGCGGCCGGCGCCTCCATGATGAGCAGCCTGCGAGTTTTTCGTTCACGCCCGAGAACGGGGCGTGGGCCGAGAAAGAGATTCAAAAATACCCGCCCGGCCGCCAGGCCTCGGCGGTGATCGCACTTCTCTGGCGCGGGCAGGATCAGGAAGGCTGGGTCACCAAGCCCATGATCGAAGAAGTCGCCCGCTTTCTCGGAATGCCCTATATCCGCGTTCTCGAAGTCGCGACCTTCTACACGATGTTCAATCTCGCTCCCGTCGGGCGTCACCTTGTTCAGGTTTGCACGACCACGCCCTGCTGGCTTGCCGGTTCGGACGACGTCGTTGCCGCGTGCCGGAAGCATATCGCGCAAAAGCCCGGGACTATTTCATCCGACGGCGTCTTCAGCTGGATGGAAGTCGAATGCCTCGGCGCCTGCGTCAATGCACCGGCGCTGCAGATCGGCAAAGACTATTATGAGGATCTCGACGGACCGAAGACAGAAGCGATTCTCGCGGCGTTCCGGCGGGGCGAACAGCCGAAAGCAGGACCGCAGAGTGGGCGCAGTTCTTCAGAGCCTGCCGGCGAACTCACAACACTCACCGATCGCTCGATCTATGGCGGAAATTCGCAGAAGCCGCCGGGAGCAGCCACATGAACAAACAGTGCGGACGGGTTCATGCTCGCTGACAGAGACCGCATTTTCACGAATCTGTACGGCCTCGAGGATTGGACCCTTGCGGGTGCGCGCTCGCGTGGTGCGTGGGACGGCACCAAGGCCATTCTCGAGCGCGGTCAGGACGCCATCATCAAGGCGGTGAAGGATTCGGGTCTGCGCGGCCGCGGCGGCGCAGGATTTTCGACCGGCCTTAAATGGTCGTTCATGCCGAAGGAAGTGAAAGACCGCCCGCATTACCTCGTTATCAATGCCGACGAATCCGAGCCAGGTACCTGCAAGGACCGCGACATCCTTCGGCACGATCCGCATCTTCTTATCGAAGGTTGTCTGATCGCCAGTTTCGCCATGCGAGCGAATGCCTGTTACATCTATGTTCGTGGCGAATTCATTCGCGAACGCGAGCAGCTTCAGGCTGCCGTCGATCAAGCTTATGAAGCCAGGCTGATCGGCAAGAACAACATCCATGGATGGGACTTCGACTGCTACGTTCATCACGGAGCCGGCGCCTATATCTGTGGTGAGGAAACGGCGCTTCTCGAAAGTCTTGAAGGCAAGAAAGGCCAGCCGCGGCTGAAGCCGCCGTTCCCGGCGAATGTCGGGCTCTATGGCTGCCCTTCGACGGTCAACAATGTGGAGTCGATTGCGG
>DASXXW010000157.1:0-4630 GCA_036502865.1 Rhizomicrobium sp. | reverse complement strand
GGATGCGGCTTTGCCGATCAGGCCCACATGATAAACGATTTGTCCTCGGAGCTCCGCCCCAACGCGCGCTGTTGCCGGCCTCGGCGGAACAAGGTTTGGCAGCGGGCGGGTCGAACGGCTAGAGTGCCTGTGTCGACGGACTGCTAATAGTGGATAGCGCGTCGACGAAGCTCGAGACAGCTTGTGCTTCTTACGGCTCTGGAGGGTTCTTCGCGACTTCGTCCCAGAAATCGATGCAAGCATTCATCATGCGGATGCCGAGATGCACTGAAGCCATGCGCCGGCGTTTGATGCGAGTTTCACCAGCAGCGCTCGCGATGCTTTGATAGGCCGCGAGCCGCTCTCGATAAAGGCGGCCCTGATTGAGAGCCAGCGCGACGAGATCGTCCTCGCTCATGAATTCGCTGAAGAACAATTGCAACACGGCGATGTCCCGCATCTCAAAAATCTCGTCGGGCGGCGACTTCACCCAGCCCTGCAACGCGCGGCGACCTTCCTTCGTCAGGGTGTAGACCTTGCGATGGCGGCCGCCGCTTTCGTCCTTGCGCGAAAGCAGACCCATTCCGGCCAACCTGTCCGGCTCGCCGTAAAGCTGCGAATGCGGAAAGGGCCAGAAATAGCTGACCGTGCGGCTGACCGCGCGCTTGAGGTCGTAAGGCGTCGAAGCGCCACGCAGCCCGATCAGGCCCAGCACCAGATACGACGTCGGACTGAGGCGAACCGCGGCAGCCGTAGGCACGGATTTCGTCCGGGTTGACATAGTCCGTTTCGTACCATACGAATAGGATTAATAAAACAGCCGCGATGACGTTAGTCACAGGAAGTCGAATGGAGTGAATATGTCTGCCTCGACGGGTATCCCTGAGTTTTCGCTCTCGCATTGTCCGCCGGATCGTTCCGAGCCGGTGCTTGACCGTTCCATCGGCGATGCGCTGCGTGATGCGGCGGCTACCTGGCCTGAGCGCATCGCCTTGATCGAAGGGCTTCCAGATCGCGCGCAACGCCGGCGCTGGACATTTGCGTCGCTGCTTTCCGAATCCGAACAGATCGCGCGCGCCATGGCGGCCCGCTTTGCGCCGGGCGAACATGTCGCGGTCTGGGCGGCCAACTGTCCCGAGTGGATATTGATCGAATTCGGCGCCGCGCTGGCCGGCCTCACTCTGGTCACCGTCAATCCGGCCTATCTCGCCAATGAACTGGCCTTTGTGCTGAAGCAGTCGCAGGCGTCCGGCATCTTCGTACAGCCCCACTATCGCGACCGTGATCTTGTCGCGGTCGTCGAGCAGGTTCGTTCGGAGTTACTGAGGCTGCGCGAGGTGATCGCGCTATCGTCATGGCAGGACTTCCTGCAATCGGCATCGCCGGATGCCGTGTTGCCGACGGTCGGCCCGGACGACATCGCGCAAATTCAATACACTTCGGGTACGACCGGCTTTCCAAAGGGCGCGCGGCTGACCCATCGCGGTCTCGGCAATAACGGGCGCTTTTTCGCGCGCACCGTCGGTGCGGGACCGCACGATGTCTGGGTCAATCCGATGCCGATGTTTCACACGGCGGGTTGCGGACTGGTCACCCTCGGCGCGCTGCAAACCGGCGGCACGCAGGTGATGCCGCCGGGCTTCGATCCTGGGCTGATGCTTCAACTGTGCGAGGAAGAGCACGGCACCATCACGCTCGGCGTGCCCACCATGGTGATCCGAATGTTGGACGATCCGGGCCTGCCCACGCGCAAAGTGACATCGTGGCGCCTCGCGCTCATGGGCGGCGCGCCGGTACCACCCGAATTGGTGCGCCGCGCTGCGCAACTGGTGCCTGGCCTGAAGGTCGCGATCGGCTTCGGCCAGACCGAATCCTCGCCCTATCTCACGCACACCCTGCCGGACGATCCGCATCCCGACTGGATTGCGACGGTAGGCCGCCCCATGGCGCAGACTGAAGTCCGCATCATCGATCCTGATACCGGCGAGACGGCCCCGCTGGAGACGATCGGAGAAATCTGCGCGAGGGGCTACTGCGTGATGAAGGATTACTTCGATAATCCCCGCGCCACCGCTGGCGCTATCGATAAAGACGGCTGGCTGCATACCGGCGACCTCGGCAGCATGGACAAATACGGCTATTGCCGCGTGCAGGGCCGCCTCAAGGATTTGATCATTCGCGGCGGGGAGAACATCTATCCGCGCGAGGTCGAGGACGTGTTGTTCACGCACCCGTCGATCGGATCCGTTGCCGTGGTTGGCGTGCCGGACCGCGAATGGGGGGAGATCGTCGTGGCGTTCGTCCAGACCAAGGCGGCGACGGATGAAGCCGCGCTGGCCGCGTTCTGCCGCGAGCGGCTTGCATCCTACAAGGTCCCTCGCGTCTGGCGCTTCGTCGAACAGTTTCCGCAGACGGCATCTTGCAAGATCCAGAAATTCGTGTTGCGGGAGCAGTATCTAGCCGGAAAGGCCCGATAGTCACGGCGAGAAACGATAGTCCGAAAACTGTGTGGCCGGCTGCGTTCCTATTGGAGACGAATGGATGTCTCTTCCACTAAGAAAAGAATTCCGGAACTAGCATAACCGGGAGACCCCCGGCTCTGCCGGCGAGGCAGTATAAGTTTGACATTTGCGGCGGTCGCCCATCGCCGAAACCTCAGATCGTGAGCCACCACGCACACGAAATGAAGTTTGACGATGGACAATCGTGAGACCTTAACCCCATCAAGTGGCGACGCAATTCTCAAGAGGCAACTGTTCTCCGGAGTGGCGAAAAAATTCGATAAAGGGTCGAGGTGACGTCGGGAGAGCGTATTTCGTGCGCCGACCAAGTAGACAGAGTTTCGGATTCAGAGTGGCCGCTTCGAGCGGCCCAATTCCTAAAGCTCGACGGCCTGGTGCTGCAGCTGCCGAAACGGCAGGTCTAGAGCGGTTCACGGATTGACTGAATTAACGCAACTATCGATCTACACATGTTTGTGGCCGTAGACGGCGGAGAAAGATCGAGTTGAAACTTCATCGTTACCTGCGCAGCCTACCCTGGCTGCTCGGTAAAGCCGAGGAGACGTGCATGGCATTGTCGACGCAACAGCAAGAGCCGCCCGGATCAGGGCCATTGCATCGCCAGCAAGAGGTTGGGAAGGCCGGTGGGCGTCCGGGGATGCCTGGACCTACCAGGCTCGTCCAGGTACATCCCTTGTTGGCGGAAATTGTTGACCAGATCGCGGATTGGGATTTTCCTGATGGCGGCGTGGCGCGGGCTCTTAGGACCAAAGCATTACCGAGCACCGCCCCCTACCTTATCGCGCAATATCGTGTCCCAATGGGGACGGATCATCATTTCGGTTCTAGCGGTTATCGGCAGCGGCGGTACGTGCACGTGGCGACTATGGTCCGGACAGGCGTCGCGACGCTACGGGCAAGCGGCCCGCTCGGTGTCCTCATCGTTCGCCTCAAGCCGGAGGCCGCCGCCCGTCTGATGGGCGAGCGGATGCAGGACTTCGCGGATGAGAAGATCGAGCTGGGTAATCTTTTCAAAGCGAGCGACCTGTCGTTGCTGGAAGAAATGCTAATGGAGGCTCCGGACAGCGCCGCGCGGTTCGCGCGCATCCAGAGTTTTCTGCTTCGCAACTTGCACACGCGCCAGCCGGATCCGGTCGTGTGCCGTGCTGCCCAAAGTTTGCGACGAAATCCCGCGCTGCGCGTGCGACGGCTTGCGGCGCAATTGGATGTCTGCGAGCGGCACTTGTCACGCAGCTTCCGGGCGATGTTCGGGGCGAGTCCGAAGCAGTTTGCACGTGTCGCACGGATCGAAAAGATCTTGGCCATGCGCCAAGGCGGATCGGCTTGGGCGGATATCGCCTACGCCTGCGGCTTTGCCGACCAAGCACATATGATCAACGATTTCGGCGCCATCGTCGGCGAGCCGCCGCAACAGCTCTTCCACACGACTGCCGACGACACCGATTGCGAAGGAAACACTCCGATCGGCCGGTCGGCCGGCCCCAATTTCTTCGAGTGCTGACGCTGTGTTGTGATTCTTCCCCTACAAGCTTGTCGCCGTTACGGGGCAAAGTAGGTCCCTACTCGACGCGTCCGGCGTATCGCCGTCCATCTCCATCCAAAGGGTGTAGAGCGTCTGATCGGGCATGGGTCACTTCCGCACCCCGCTCCCGCATGATCGTCGGTTTCCAACCCGGTCTCGGCCGAACCGAACCGCGAGTCCGATTTTTTCAATCCATCCGTTTTCCGGGTCCGTAGAACCTCTCACACGGAATGGCCGGACGAGGTCAGGGAACGGTACAGACGCGGCGCGGCCGTCTTCTCACCACTGGCTACATCACAACCTTCACTGAGTTGCGGAGCGGCATGCCATGACCCAAACATCGGAACCCGGAATCAAAAGCGAGCACGGTGAAAGCGACATGGAAGCGGTCGAAACGAACGACACCTGCCTGCAGGTGCGGCGAAGCGCGAGATCGCACGCTGCGGTGACTGTTCGAACCCTGCTTTTCTCGGCAGTGAGTCTGCTCGTCGCGACCAGGGTTTCGAGTGCCTCCGATCCCAACATCATCTCCGGCATGCACGGCGGAGACCTGGCCACCATCATCTCCGAACTTCCCCCCGATCACCCTGTGGGTACAAAGGCAACT
>DASXXW010000156.1:0-20594 GCA_036502865.1 Rhizomicrobium sp. | reverse complement strand
TGATGGTGCTCGCGCCGCGTTGATGCGGCGCGAGACTATGCGATCGCTACACGTAAGATTCTTTCGACCAGATTTGCGTAAGACAACCCGGCCTTTTCCGCTGCAGCGGCGAACCCTGCCTCACGCTCAAGGCATGGGTTGGGATTAATTTCGAGAATCGTGGGCCTGCTTTCCTCATCAAGACGGAAATCGATACGCGCATAGCCGCGCAGTCCAAACAAATTCCACGCCGCGAGCGACAGTCGCGCAATGTCTTGCGCAAGCTCCGGCTCCTCTTTTTCAATGCCAAATACACGTGGAGTGGCCATCGAATCCTCGGAGTGTGTATCCCACTTGGCCGCATAGCCCACCAATCGGGGACGATCCGGTTGCCAATCCGGAAACACGATTTCGGCAATAGGGAGTACGCGCGGGCCTGCCGCCGTCTCGAGAATCGACACGTTAAATTCGCGGCCCGGACAATAGGATTCCGCAAACCAGATTCCGCCATGTTGCGCGACGCTCCATCCCGCGCGCGCACGTAGCGCCTCGCCTCCCCGGACGACGGACGCGTCATCCAATCCAACAGAGGAATCTTCTGCCGCCGCCTTTACGACGTACTGACGGTCTTCCGAAATACATTCCCAATGCGGCGGTTCCGACCAATCGGGTGTGGGGAGTCCCGCAGCGCGCAACACTCGCTTCGTGAAAGGTTTGTCTGCACAGCTGTTGATGGCAATGGACGGAGTGCCGGTAAAACAAACGCCCCGTTGCTCCAACATGGCCGGAGCGATGCCGGCAAGACTTCCACGACCGAACACACTTTCCACCAGATTGAATACAACATCCGTGCCGAGAAGCATCCGATCGAACAATTGCGGATCGGGAACAAACGCGCCCTGCACGACTTCATGACCGCATTCGCGCAGCGCTTTGGCTACACATTCCGCTGTAGCAAGCGTGTCCTGTTCGTCCGGCGGCGCGTCGGCCGGAACATCGGAATGGAGCACGAGCACGCGCATCGGTCAGCGACCGGGGTTTGGCTTCGCCAGAGAGGGATGGCGCGCGTGAAATGACTCCATGATGCGCCCCAACAAATCGATGTAAGCGACACCCTTGAAACGCGCGATATAGATGAGGTCGGAACGCACGGGATGCAGGCCGGCCAGCGGATTGACCTCGATGAAATGCGGGCGATGATTACCATCGCTGCGAATGTCGATGCGGCCTCCATCGCGACAGTTCAGCGCCCGCCAGGCCGCAAGCGCGACTTCTCCGGCTTCCAATGCTTCCGCATCATCCGCGAGCCAATATTCCATCCGTCCCGCGAAATTCTCCTTGTTGTCATAGCCATAACCATGCGGCTCGGCCTTCTCGGTCATATGTACTTCCATAATGCCGAAAATCTCGGCGGCAGATCCCGTGCCGGTAATGCCGATCGTGAACTCCCGCCCGGACAGGAAGGTCTCGGCCAATACCGGTTGCTGGAAGCGATCCAGAAGACTTGCTGCGACGGCCGTCAGCTCATCGCGGTCATGGACTTTCGAACGCGCGCCGATGCCTTTGCCTGAGCCTTCGGCGAGCGGCTTAAGGAAAAGCGGAAATGGGAGGTCCAACTCCGCGGTGTCGTCCGGGTGAACTATCACTGCAAAAGGTGGCGTCGGCACGCCGCAATCGCGGATAACGCGCTTTGCCATCGCCTTGTCGAGCGCGAGCGCGAGCGTCAGCGGATCGGAGAAAACATAGGGTATGTCGTAGGCTTCGAGCAGCGCTGGCACCTGGGCTTCGCGTGCTACGCCCTTGAGCCCTTCGCAAAAATTGAAGACACAGTCCCAACGCTCGCCGGCCGCCAGCTTTTCGCACAATCTGTGCACGCTTCCGATCCTCTCCGGCGCATAACCGAGAGTGCCGAGTGTATCGGCGAGCGCGTCGATCGTAACGTCGCTGTCGAACTCCGCCGTTTCTTCTTCGCTATAGCCTTTGGCGAGATAGTCGGCGCGCAGATCGTAAGTAATGCCGATGCGTAGTTTCGATACGTTCTCCATCAGAAAGGATCACCCGGCTTATCCGGATCATTCAATCCTTCTTCGGACCGAAGTGAAAACGGATTGCCCGCATGAAGCGGGCAATGACGGGGATGATAGCGCCTATGCAATTATTCCGCTGCGGGAGATGACGCGGGCTGCATCTTCTCGCTTCCCAATGTCCCGCCGGGATCGGGATAACGATACACGCCGCCTTCGAAATTGCGGATCAGGAGATCGTCGCCTTCGCGGCCGACCACAGAATCCGGAGCAATGAGGATTTTTCCGCCACCGCCCGGCGCGTCGACGCAGAAGCTCGGGCAGGCATACCCTGTGGTGTGCCCGCGCAAACCGCGAATGATTTCGATGCCCTTCTCGACGGTGGTGCGAAAATGACCGGAGCCCCGGATGGGATCGCACTGATAGAGATAATAGGGCTTCACGCGACGCGCGAGGAGCCCATGCATCAGCGGTTTCATGACGGAGATATCGTCATTGATTCCCTTGAGCAAAACCGTCTGGCTGCCGAGTGGAATACCTGCATCAGCCAACCGCGCCGTCGCTTCCGTCACTTCCGGAGTGAGTTCGCGCGGATGGGTGAAATGAATGCTCATCCAGAGCGGATGATGTTTCTTCAGCATCTTCACCAAGCTTTTCGTGATGCGCTGGGGCAGCACCACGGGGATCTTCGTGCCGATGCGGATAAATTCGATATGTTTGATCGCGCGCAGCCGGCCGAGCAGCCAATCCAGCCGATCGTCGCCAATGCTCAACGGGTCGCCGCCCGACAACAGAACATCGCGAACCTCGGTATGCGCCTGAAGCCACGCGAGTGCCTGCTCCCATTGCCGAATAGAGAACTGATATTCGCCGCCGGGATTGCCGACGAGCCGCGAACGGGTGCAGTAGCGGCAATAGGTCGAACAGGTCCCCGTCACCAGGAAAAGAACGCGGTCGGGATAGCGATGGACTAGACCCGGCACGACCGTGTCGTGATCCTCGCCCAGAGGATCGTCCTCTTCGCCGGGGAGACGGGCATACTCGCCGCTGGTCATGATATGCGTGCGGCGCAGGCCCTCCGTCGCGTCCTCGCGATCCATCAGGCTGGCATAGTAAGGGGTGATGCCGACCGGCAGCGCCCCCTGGTGACGGCTCACCGCGCCACGCTCGTCTTCCGAAAGAACAAACACGCGGTCGAGATCGGAGAGCGAGCGGATGCGGGCACGAAACTGCCAGTGCCAGTCGTTCCAGTCCGTGGCGGACGTGCCAGGAAAGAAACGCTGGTAGAACGCGCGTGCCTCGGCACTCACCGGAAAACGCAACGCCGCTCCGCGCGGCTTCACGCCTATCGTCGGCAACCGGATCGCATTTTCTGTTTGATCGCCGAGACTGTCGCCCGGCTTGGTACGCACGGCCCGCAACGGAGGCTTTACTTCGCGCCTCCGCAACACCTGCAGACTCATTGTCCTCTCATGACGCTCTAAGCGCCACGCCTCGAAAGCCCCAGCGGCTTCCCATCGAACGGCGTGCCGGACGGCGGATATTTAGAAGCTCTTCGGGTTCGGTCAAGCGAAACTGCGCGAATACTGGAAGAGCCCCAACATATCCCCAGTATAGGACCGATATAGAGCCCAAATATTTCGAATGAATTACTGAAGAACGTGGAAGTAAAAAACTACCATACCCACTCGTGGCCCGGCGCCCCCAAGTTGGAAGGTCTGAATTCATTGCGAGATAAGTGCCGCAGCCTCGCCCGCGAAGACTCGCGCAAGCTTTGGATTGCGGTCCAAGTAATCGCCGGGCAGCGCTAAATTTTTCACAAGACAGATGCAGGACTATCGGTGCGCGTGCGAGACGGACTTCCCGGGCCGCGATAGGAACCGGCGTCGAAAAGATCAATAGCGCGAATGTGAGCGCCACCGATGGGAACGGGGACAGCGCGGATCAGTCTTGCCGAATCAAATGTCGCGAGCACGCGAGGTCTCGAAGCGGGTTCTATCACCAGCAGAACATGCGTGGCGCCCGGCTCAAGCCGTAGCGTCATCTCAAAATGATCTCTTATGTTAAGATCACGCGTCCATACCCGAATGGGTACGGTGCGGGGCCGTGCGTAGTAAAGCAGTTCAGCAACGACGCTGCGATTGTCGGCGGCGATCGATGTGTAGGGTCCTGCCTTAGCCGCCTGAACAACCGCCTCGCCCAAATTACGCCAGCCTTCTTCGCGCTTGAGCGCATTCCCGGCGCCAGCCGCGTTGGCAATATCCGGGCGAACAAGAAACACCCACAACACGAGCATCGCGCCGGCATTGATCGCGAACGATATCCAGAGCGCACGGCCCTGCCACCAGCGCGCGAGTTCCACGATGGCCAGCGGGGTCGCCGCGACAAAGGCAGTCGCCGCCCAGTTCGCGTTCGCGCCGGCAATGAACGACTGGACGAAAATCAGCAGAAGCGGCGGGAAGCTGAAGGAAGCAAGAACGAGAGAAGGCGCAGAGCGGGGAACATCCCGCGCCAGTCGCCAGACCGCGCCGATAAATCCTGCCATCAGAACCGGACCAAATACACCGAACTGCCCGAACAGAAATCCGAGCGCCGAACCGATGCTGTAGCGGGAACGCGACCAATCGGCGTTCGCTTCGGTGTGCGCGACCGTGGGGAAATCGTGCATCGCGTTCCATACGAAGTTCGGCGCAAGGAGAAGGACGCCGATACTTAAAATGACCAGACCGCGCGTCCCGAAAACAATGCGTCGGACATCGGTCGAGAAAAGCGTGGCGATCAACGCGCCCAACGGGAAATACATCATCGCATATTTGGACTCGAGACCGAGCCCCAGCGCGATCCCGCAAACGACCGGCCACAACCAACTCGCATCTTCGCAAGCGCGCAAGAACGCATGGAGCGCCGCCGCCCAGAAGAATAGCAACGGAACATCGGTCGAGATCAGGCCGCTCGACCAGGAAACGCCGGGAAGTGTCAGATACGCAAGTGCGCTCAACAGCGAGAGCCGCGCGGTCGTGGCATGGCGCGCGATCCCGAATACAAGAAGTGCGGTCGCACCGTGCAAAATCGGCGACGGAAGCCGGACGGCCCATTCGGCGTCGCCGAGCAAGTGGGTACAAAGCCAGATGATCCAGGCGATCATCGGCGGTTTTGAGTAATAACCCAGATCGGGTGTTTGCGCCCACCACCAATATTGCGCCTCATCCGGATAGAAATTGAGCGGTGTCAGAACAAGCACCAGACAACGCACAATCGTAACGGCTGCAACGATGCCGAGCGCCACCCGGAACGTGGAACCTCTTTCATCACTTGTGTCCGGCGCGTTTTTCATGAGTCGGGTTTGCCCGGATTGATCCGCGTTACGCGATACAATGTGACGTGCTGCTGGCGGCCTGTCGAATAGTCGAGACCCGATACCTCTCCCAGCGGAGCTGCGCCGTCGCCGCGGCTTCGCAGATCCGTCAGGAAACGTGATTGAACACGGTTTTCCACCAAGGCGAGTCCACTTGCTTCTGCGGCCTCGGCTGCATTTCCGGCCGTTCCGATTTGGGTGTTCGAGCCGAGGAGAAAGACAAGACTGGGCTCGACATAGCCGTCCAACACGACCGGCGCGTGGTCAGATACGCCGCGGTGCCCCGCGACGAGTTCGGCTGCGCGCGGACTCAGCCATATTTCATGCAATTGCGGTGCAACGCCCAAAGCGAGCACCGGATAAAATACCAATCCACACATCAATGCAGCGCCAGCCGCCGTCAGACGCTCATGGCGCAAGAGGAATATGATTGCCGCGCAGCCCATGACCAATCCGACCGCAGCACCTGTCAGCTCAATCGGTCCGGTCGCTCCGCCCAAACGCTCGGGTAGAATTACGCAAATCGCGGCCAACGCCACAAGAACCACTGCGAACACTACGCAGGCTGCATGTCTCAGAATGCAATCCCAGCGCCGTTCCGAACCTTCGCGCAAGCCTGTTATCCAGAGAGCCGCAAGCAGCGCAAGGGCCGGATAGGCCGGCAGGATATAATGAGGCAGTTTGGTCGGAACCAGTTCGAACAACAACCATGTGGCGCCGCTCCAAGCGAGAAGATACCGGGTCGCCGGTTCTGCGCGATTCTTAATCGCAAGAGCGAGTGCAGGAAGAACAAACAGAATCGCGGGCCAGAGCGTGACGCTCGCCAGTGCCAGATAATAACCGGGCGGCGCACCATGCGATTCCTCGCCGCTCAGGATTTTTCCGGCGAAGTCGTGCCCCAGCGATTGCTGATAGAATGCGCCGTGACTCGCCAATGCGATGGCGCTCGCCCAGGGCGCGACCATCACAATAGCGAGCGCTGCTCCCAATAGCGGTCTTGTTCCCGCGAGCCAGCGCCAATCGCGATCCCAGAGCGAAAGCGCGAACGCGGTCGCGCCAAGAACCGCAAGGATGACCGGGCCCTTGATCAACAACCCGGCACCCACTGCCGCCCATCCGCCCAAAATCAGTATCCGTGACGGTGCCGAACGGCCTCGCGCGGCGAGATACACGCGCATCAGCGCATATTGTGCGGCGATCACGGTCGCCAGGAGCGCGGCATCCGTGGTGGCGATGGTACTCTCGCCCGTAAGCAGAAGCGTGGTTTCGAGGAGCAGCGAGGCGATGAGCGCGGTCGCGGGCGGCGCGATGCTGCGCGCCAGCACGTAGAGAAACCAGCTCGCAAGCAATCCGCCAAGCCAGGACGGCAAGCGGTACACCCATATCCGGCCGCGGAACTCCATGCCCCAAAGCTGCGCGGAGCCGGCTTGCAGCCAGTAGATCCCCACGGGCTTGTTGTACCGTGGGACATTCGCGAACCGGATATCGACGTAATTTCCCGTCTCGACCATTTGCCGTGAGGCTTCTGCAAAGCGGCTCTCGTCGCGGTCGAGTGGCGGCAGCGACATCAGGCCGGAGGCCCATCCGACCAACGCGACCAGCAAAATCGCGAGGAAAGGCTGGCGCGCCGCGCGGTCGAGCCAGGACGGGGAAGGTTTGGTTAACGCCCCTGATGTATCTGCCATCTGATCGGTAATCCGCGCGGCCGAAGCAGTCTGCCCTGTATTGCTGTCTCAGGCTGTCTTCGCAAACACCGCGCCTGTATAAGGAGCCATTCGGCCCAAATGCGGCGCCCCATCCACAACCTGCACGCAGTGGGGACTCCGCGCGCGATGGTGCGCACCCTATTCTAGGGATTCATCCAACGGAACCTATGGAATGACTATTGCCCTTTCTGTGGTTGTGCCCGTCAAGGACGAAGCCGAAAACGTCGTCGTGTTGGCGCGGGAAATCGCGGGCGTCGTCGGCCATGACAATTCGGTCGAGATCATTTTCGTCGATGACGGGTCCGGCGACGAGACGCTGGCGCAGCTGCTCAAACTCAAATTCGAGATGCCTATGCTGCGCGTGATCCGGCACAGCGGAAATGGCGGCCAGAGCCGGGCACTTCGCACGGGTGTACGCTCCGCGCGCGCCGGCATCGTCGTGACGCTGGACGGCGATGGGCAGAACGACCCAGCCGACATCCCCAAGGTTCTTTCGCCCTTTCATGCCGTGCCGGATGCCAGCAAGATCGGGATGGTGTCGGGCATTCGCGTAAGGCGGCGCGACAATTTCGGAAAACGGATCGGCTCGCTGCTTGCCAACCGCTTCCGCCGCTGGATGCTGAACGATGGCGCCGTCGATGTCGGCTGCGGCCTGAAAGCCTTCCGCCGCGACGCGTTTCTGGCCCTGCCCTATTTCGATCATATGCATCGTTATCTTGCAGCCCTGATGCAGCGCGAAGGATACGAGGTGCGGTTCGTGGATGTCGGCCACCGGCCGCGTCTCCACGGCCTGTCGAAATACGGTCTGTGGGACCGCTTCGTCGTCGGCATCGAAGACGTTCGCGGCGTGTTGTG
This sequence comes from Rhizomicrobium sp., assembly GCA_036502865.1. Classification (GTDB taxonomy): domain Bacteria; phylum Pseudomonadota; class Alphaproteobacteria; order Micropepsales; family Micropepsaceae; genus Rhizomicrobium. Next base: position 12,675 of record DASXXW010000156.1, on the reverse strand, counting down.
GTTGAAGAAGCGCTATCGGGCCGGCGTGGAAGCCACCGAAATGTAGCGGCCGGCGGCCTGGAGTAATTTTTCCGCATTCATTAACCGGAGATCAGTACTGGATGACATTGAACCACTGGATGACGACCGAGCATATCTGGCTTGTTATTGGTTTTGCCGGTCAGGCGCTGTTCGCCTCGCGCTTCATCATTCAATGGTTCAAGAGTGAAATGGAGGGCCGCAGCGTTATTCCACTTGCTTTCTGGTATTTCAGCGTCGGCGGCGGAGTCATTCTTCTCGCCTATGCGATATACAAGAAGGACCCTGTTTTCATACTCGGTCAGGCAAGCGGATTGATCGTCTATGGCCGGAATCTCTATCTGATATTTCGTGAACGCAACCAGCTTCAGGCAGTTGCGGCGCAGGTCGAAACGGGATCGAGAGCCTAGAAAGCGGCCGGCATACGAGACGGCTTGCGGAATTCGGTCTCTACGGCCACTCTGGTACAACGAACGGGATAAAGGCCATGTTTCGTATCTTTCCGGTGCTGCTGATTGTGATCGTGGTCTACAACGTCATTGCGCTTGCGCATGGCCTGGTCGGCAACGATGCGATGCAAACCTTCCTCGCCACCGAGCACGTCACGTTTCACATGTTCTCGGGAGATTTGTGGGACTTCAATCTCGGCGATTTGATCGTGACGCTTGGCTTCGTCTGCCTGTTCACCGAAATCGTGAAATCCACACGCACGACGAGCCGCGACCTGATCAATCATGGATTGTCGGTGCTCGTCTTCGTCGTAGCCATAGTCGAGTTCATCGTGGTGAAGGGCTTCTCCACCTCCGTGTTCTTTTTCGTGATGGTGATGACGGCGTTCGACGTGATCGCCGGCTATACGGTCTCCATCGTTGCCGCCGAGCATGATCTCGGAGTCGGACGGGCGGGTACCGACCCGCGCTGAATATTGTGCGGCGCGGTCAAGCCGTTGTAGTCATGGTCTTGCCGGTGGTGCTCCGCTGCCCCGGATATGCGGACAGGTGGCCGAGAGGCTGAAGGCGCACGCCTGGAAAGTGTGTAGACGGTGACGAATCGTCTCGAGGGTTCGAATCCCTCCCTGTCCGCCATTCACACACGTAACCTATTGAAAACGCACATTTTTCTGACGCTGCCTCTACGCGTGAACCGGGAGGCGGCGCGTGCTAGGATTGTGCGGATCGAACTGAGGGCGTCGGGGATGTTGGGGAGAAAGTCGAGGTCTATCCGGCACCGGGGCGCGCTCTTTGCGGGGCTAAAGAGAGCGCCAGTCGCAGGTTCGATATGTCTGGGGACCGTTTTCCTCGCACACCCGGCTCATGCGGATGTAGTTATTTCGAATGACGCGACCCAGAACATGTCGTGTTCGGCAGGGCTGTGCACGCCATCCGCGGCGAGTGCCGTGCTCAATGCGAACGACCTCGAAACGATGCTTGGCTCCGGAAACGTCGAAGTAACGACCACCGGTTCCGGCATCCAGGCCGACAACATTGACGTTCAAGCGAACGTCTCCTGGGCTACCCCAAACACGCTTACCTTCGACGCGTATCAATCCATCGCGGTCGCCAGTCCCGTCGCTGTCGCGTCAACCGGCGGACTGACGCTGACCACCAATGACGGGGGCACTGGCGGCACGCTGTCATTTGGGCACAAAGGAAACGTCACCTTCCAGAGCCTGTCGAGCCCGCTGACGATCAATGGCGCCCCATATAAGCTGGTCAACAGCGTGGCCCTGCTGGCGAGCGCAATTGATGCGAATCCAAATGGCAATTACGCACTCGCCAACAGCTATGACGCCGGCGGCGACGGGACGTACACGCGATCGCCAGTCACAAAGACTGTCCACGGCAACGTGCAAGGATTAGGCAATGTCATCTCAAACATCACCGTCATCGGACACGGCGCGATAGGCGGTTTATTCCTGAGCGTGGGCTCCCAGAAGCTACCTGGAGGCACCGTTGCAAATCTCGGACTTGAAAACGTATATGTCGAGTCTACCGGCGGACACTTCAAAGGCGAAGCCGGAGGGATGGCGGTCTATAATTGGGGCCTTTTATTTGACGACCACATCGGAGGACACATCATCAGCAAAACCGTTGCCGGCGGACTGGTAGGGAGTAGCAACGGAACAATCGAACTTTCCTATGCCACTGCGAATGTGAAAGGTAACCACTTTACGGCAGGTGGGTTAGCGGGCGGCAATGGGCCATTTGGTTCAATTTCGGAATCGTATTCAATGGGTTCCGTAATGGGTTTGGGAGCGGGCGGCCTCACAGCGTCCAATTATGGAAAGATCAGCAATACCTACGCCATTGGCAAAGTAACCGGAAAAGGCACGAACGCGAATGTCGGCGGGTTGGTCGGAGGTCTGAACCAAGAAGGAAGCGTGGAAACTTCGTATTCCACTGGCGAGGTAGGCGCCAAAGGTGCAGGCGCTGACATCGGCGGGTTTATCGGGATTGACGACGGCCTGACCAACAGCGCCACCGATTGCTACTGGGACATCACGACGAGCGGAACCGATCGCGGCACAAGCGAGGGCAACATTTCCGGCATAACGGGACTGACCACAAAGCAGCTTCAACGCAAGCTGCCGAAAGGCTTCGATCCCTCCATCTGGGCGCAGGACAAGAACATCAATGGCGGCTTCCCCTATCTGATCGCAAACCCGCCCGAGAACTAGCCTATAGCTGGGGTATCTGATGGAATTTATGGTCAGCAGCGTCCACGCTCGGTCGGAAATGCCTGCGGTACGATTGATCGCCGGTTCGATTTACGTGGGAGCCGTACTTCTCGCATCTTCGGCTCATGCCGACGTGGTTATTTCGACTGACGCGACCCAGAACATGTCGTGTTCGGCAGGGCTGTGCACGCCATCGGCGGCGAGTGCCGTGCTCAATGCGAACGACCTCGAAACGATGCTTGGCTCCGGAAATGTCGAAGTAACGACTACCGGTTCCGGCGTCCAGGCCAACAACATCGACGTTCAGGCCAACGTCTCCTGGGCTACCGCAAACACGCTTACCTTCGACGCATATCAGTCCATCGCGGTCGCCAATCCCGTTGATGTCACGTCAACCGGCGGACTATCGCTGACCACCAATGATGGCGGCTCTGGCGGCATGCTGTCATTTGGGCACAAGGGGAACATCACCTTCCAGAGCCTATCAAGCCCGCTGACGATCAATGGCGCCCCGTATAAGCTGGTCAACAGCGTGGCCCTGCTGGCGAGCGCAATTGCCGCGAAACCCAAAGGCAATTACGCCTTCGCCAACAGCTATGACGCCGGCGGCGACGGAACATATTCGAAATCTCCGGTAAGAACTCCCGTTAGGGGCAACGTTCAGGGCCTTGGCAATGCCATCTTGAACATCACCGTCATCGGACACGCGGCGATAGGCGGCGTGTTCCTGAGCGTCGGATCCCAGAAGCAGCGTGGGGGCGCAATCGCAAATCTCGGGCTCCAAAACGCATATGTTGAGTCCACCGGAGGACGCTTCAAAGGCGAAGCTGGAGGGATGGTTGTCTATAATTGGGGACTCTTATTCGGAGATTATGTTAGCGGACAAGTAGTCGGTAAGCACTCCGAAGTAGGCGGCCTAGCTGGCGGGAATTTTGGAACCGTTGGCAATTCTTATAGTAGCGTGCGCATCGTTACAAAAGGCGGTGGCGGCGGTTTGGTTGTCGCCAACGGCGGAACTATTAATTCGTCCTACGCGACGGGATCAGTCTCAGCCGGAGGCGCTGGCGGGTTGGTAGGTATAAATGGGGGTTCAATCAACAATTCCTATGCTTTGGGTGCGGCAACCGGAAAAGGAGAATCCGAGTATGTTGGAGGGCTCGTGTATTTCTTGCAAGCAGAGACAGGCACCATTACCTCATCCTATTCAACAGGTAAAGTCAGCGCTGAAGGCAAGACCGCGGAGATAGGCGGATTTATCGGTGAAGACGACGGCGATGTAAATAGCACGACTGATTGCTACTGGAATACTACGACAAGTGAAACCGAGAACGGTACAGGTGAGGGTAACGTCTCAGGCTTGACTGGTTTAACTACGAAGCAAATGAAGAGCACACTTCCAACAGGCTTCGATCCCTCCGTCTGGGCAGAAGATAAGAAAATCAATGGCGGGTTCCCCTATCTGATCGCAAACCCGCCCGAGAATTAATCAGAGCCATCTCGCGCGGTGGCGAACGTCCTCACGGGGATGGAGGCGGGCAGTCATTCAGCAAGCCGGGATGTTGCTGCCTCGAACGCGGAACCCGCCTAAGGCTCATCGCAGCCCATCCGACAATTTTTCTTCAATCCGGGATTTCCGGATACATGGATGCGCGCTTTCCGCTCCAAATCGGGCATGCGATGGTGAGATGTCGGGCTGTGGTGGAGGCGAAACGGTTCATGACGAGCAAAGCGTGCATGAGCCTGCTGGCCGCCATATCGCTGATCGCGGCGGCGATATCCGCCGCGGCCGGGGCACCGGCCTATATCCTGAACGGATATGTCATCAACGGTCTCAAGGGGACCAACACCGACGAGCTGAAGGCGAAATTCAAGGACAAGCCCGGCACGCGCGTGACACGGGCGGATGTACTGGCGGACCAGGCAATTCTGTCCAAAGAGCTCGATGCGCGGCATATCGCGGGGCATCTCTTTACCGGCATCGCCGAAAAGAACGGCCATATCTGGGTGATCTTCCAGGTTCAGCATCCCGGCCTGCTCGCGGCCAATCAGGACAGCCTGCACCGGCACATCGAAGCCCAGTCTTTCGAGGGCGCAACACACATCGCACCGGGCGCGTTGGCGTCGGCGACCGGACTCAAAAGAGGCGACCCGCTGTCGCCCGATAAACTCAGAGCGGCACGCCAAGCGATTCTCGCCGCCTATGCCAAAGCGATGCCCGGCAAGACCGTAACCCTGAAAATAAAGATGCAGACCAGACCGGGCGGAGCCGTAACAATGATTTGGCTCATCGGCGAACCGAAATGACCACGGCAATTCCAAGTGGCGAGCGCGCCCTCCCTAGGAAGTGGCTCGACGCACAGAAATTCCAGGGCTTCACGCAGATCCCCGATTCCGATCTTGCCGCCGCAACAGGGCTCAATCGCGGGGACGAACTGACGCCAAACTTGGTTAACGCAGCGCGCCTGGCGATTCTGGATTTATGCGCGAAGTCTAACTCCGGCTCACCCTCCTCTCTCAAATGCAGAATGCAGACGACGATTGAGGGAAAAGTAACACTGACCTGGATTATCGCGGAGACAGACTGAACGCGGGAAACGCCGGAAATACGGGCGCAATATGATATTTCCTGTGCTCCCGGACGATGCCGGTATCTTGCCTCGGTTTCGAATTTGATTTACATCCCACGCGTCCACTTTCCGAGGCATTGAGTGGATCGTCTGGCCTCAACATTCAGCCTGCCTAATTTCAATGCCCGTATTCAGGGGAGAGCTTAATGAGATTCGGAAAAACTCTGTTGGGCGGTGTCGCGCTCTGCGCGCTCGCAACCGCGCCAGCTTTGGCCGCGAAGGCGCCGAACTTTCACCTGGGGGGGATGGTGTCCCGCGCGATCACGATGCATTCCGGCGCGACACACACCAAAACGACCATTCGGGATCCGAAATATACGAACCTGACCAGCACCGTCACATTCACGGGCACGATCTCGGAAGCCGGATATTACAAGAATCCCGTGCTGCTCTGGTCGGAAGCCTGGTTCTATGGCTCCTGCGGCGGCGAAGTGCCGAACGAGAAGGGCAAAACTATCGTGCAAGGGACTGCCGGCAGGGTTAAGGCCGGCACCGTCACCGGCAACTCTTCGAGCTGCAATGGCGACTTCACCTTCTACGGCCCGCTCTACGATCTGAAGAGCAAGACCGCGACGTCCGATTCCTTCACCTTCGACGTCGACGCGAAAGCGACCAAGAGCCTGTACAAGCTTTTCCTGGTCGGACACACGAACCTGCATATCGATTAATTTGGCGGCGAGAGCCGTCGGGCATTTTTGTCATATTAAGAAGACCAGTGGTGATTACCGCTGGTCTTTTTTATTGCGGACGATCCGTGCGATATGCGGACTTCGCATAATAGAGCTGTCAGAGGCGGCAAGTGTCGATGTCCAAAGCTCGCGTCGTACCGACGGCGGTTCTGGCCAATACGAATCGGACGAATGGAGCACCGGAGTCGACATGGCTCCTGCAGACGGACGGTACCGGTCTTACTTCGTCGCCATTGGCCGTTTCGGAGAGCATGCACGCATCGCAGACCAACTCGCCCGTTCATCTGTACGAACTCGGCCTGACCACTGCTGCAATGTCATTCCATACGGCCGCCATCGAGGCACTGCGCGACTGCACCGCGCAATTACCTGACCACGCACCGGCCTGGCGCAAGCTGGCGGAAATGCTCCGGCTGGCCGGCGAAGATGAAAAGGCTGCAGAGGCTGACGCAGCCGCGCAACATGCATCTGCATCCGGGGCCAATTGGACGAAAGGCATCGACGAACGCACGGCCGCCCAATTGGAAAAGGCCGAGGACCGGTTTCGCAAGAAGCTTGAGACCAAAAAGCTGGACGAGACGGTTACATGGCTCAGCGAGTATCTGGTCGCTCATCCCCTCGACGCACCGGCAATACGGTGCTTGGCGCGGATCGAGCGGGTCGGCGGTGACGAAATAACCGCCATGAATTTGCTTGAGCGCGCGCTCGATATTTGTACGGACTATGTTGGTGCGCGGCGGGATTACGCGGAGTTGCTCCTCGCCAGGCGTGCGCCCGCATCCGCGGCTGTTCAGACCGCATGGCTCGTCGAGCACGAACCGGGCAATCCATATTTCCGTCACATGCACAGCCACGCGCTGTTTCATATCGGCGAACTCGATAAGGCGATCAGAATTCTGACGGAGTTGCTGCGAGACGATCCGGGCGAACAACAATATTGGCTGTTATACGCCCAATCGCTTCATTATCTCGGGCGGCGCGATGAAAGCGTGCAGGCGTTCCGGCAATGCCTGACAATACAGCCCGATCTCGGCGAGGCCTATTGGGGGCTTGCCGATATGAAGGGCAATCATATAACCGCCGCCGATATCGTTCGCATGCGTGCGGCACTCGACGACGATTCGATGACTCCCGAAAGCCGGATATTCATGCTGTTCGCGCTTGCGCATGCACTCGAGCGAGCCGGCGATTTTGCTGCCAGTTTTGCCGCCTATGACGAGGGATCCCGGCTGGCAGGCAAACTATCCGAACAACGCATGGCCCGCGACCACCCGGGAGCGGCGAACAATGATGTCGACCGTTTCGACCATTCGATCCGCATCCGGAAGATGAAGGACGTTTTCAGCCGCGATAACCTCGACACAAAACTGGCGCGGGCTCCGGCGGCGGAAACGCAGGAAACGCCGATCTTTATTGTCGGTTTGCCGCGCGCCGGCTCGACGCTTACGGAACAAATTCTTGCGAGCCACAGCAAGGTCGAGGGGACGCGCGAATTGCCCCTTATCGGCGACATCGCACGCGACCTCGCGCTCAGCCGGCTGCTTGTTGTTCCGAATGCGTACCCCGAACGTATCCTGGAGTTGACATCTTCGGAACTCGCCGCGCTGGGCGCCCGTTACCTCGCGCGCTCGCGCGACTTTCGTAAGACCGACCGCCCCTATTTCATCGACAAGCGGCCTTGGAACTGGCTCGAGATCGGCTTGATCCATCTGATCCTTCCAAACGCAAAGATCATCGACATCCGCCGGGAGCCGATGGCTGCGTGCTTCGGTATCTACAAACAGCTCATCACGGATTTCTCTCACGATCTCGGCAGCCTCGGACGTTATTATAACAGATATGCCGGGCTGATGCAGCATTGGGAGTCCGTGCTGCCGGGGTGGGTCCATTTTGTGCAATATGAAAGACTTGTCGAGGATACGGAATCCGAGATCCGTCGCATGCTGGATTATTGAGGATTGCCTTTCGAGGAAGGTTGCCTGCGCTTCTGGGAAACCGATCGCGTCGTCGCCACGCCGAGCGCCGGACAGGTACGGCGCCCCATCTATCGCGACTCCCTGCAGCAATGGCGTAATTTCGAACCCTGGCTTGGTCCGCTGAAAGACGCTCTGGCCGAACCGGTCGAGGCCTGAACTGGAAATACGCCTCGCGCCTTTGATGCCGGAGATTTACGACCCTCGGTAGCTCTACAATTCGCCGGTTGAAAGCGCAGCCGGAGCAAGATCGCGGCTCCCGACGCAATCGTTCATGGCCTCAAGCTGATAGCGCGCCATCGCTCTCAGCGCCGCGATCAATGGGCCCTCGTGCGGTTCCAGCGCCTTGAGCAGCCCAATGAGCTTTAGGGCGTTGAAGCGTACGATTCTGTCGAAAGCTCCGTCGGCATTACTCAACCCGACTTCGCGCAACAGCGTGCGAAATGTGCCGCGCGGCAAACGCGGATTCTTGCCATGGCCGAGCATCAGGTGCGAGAGCGTGATCCGATGATCATCGACGGTCATCGCGGGAACCCGATCACGTCCGCGCATGACGCCCTCGCCCGTATTTCGGCCAATGACGATCTCGCGGTCCTCGATACGCACCGTTATCGGGAAACTGAAGGCTACGGGCTGGCGATAGGCGGCACCGATCCGGCTAAAGGTTGCACAGGCATCTTCCGCCACGTGCCGGATGGTAACTTCTTCGTGAGCGTATCCCTGTATCTGAAGATGCAAACCCCGCTCGCAACGAAGGCCATCGACTCCAAAATTGGCCAGTTCGAGCACAGGCGCGATGACGCGTCCGTCCTGCCACCGGACCGCACGACTCGCCAAAAATTGAATCTGGATTCTGCGGGTCTGGTCGCCTTCCAGCAAATAACCCATCGCGAAGTCTGCGATCAGCAATTCGCGTATTTCCGCGGGCAGTGCTTCCAGTGCCGTGATAAATGCGACGGTTTTGGCCCGCCCTTCCGCGCCCCAGGAGAATGCCGCTTGATACCTTTCAAAAAATCGGCGCTCCGATTCCGATATGCGAGCGGTTTCACGGACGCGGCTCTGGCCGTCGATGAATTCAATGTCGTCAAGGCGCAACAGCAGATTTCGCGGAACGCGCAGAAGTACTTCGTCCAACGGTTTGTTCGCGAACAACCCGGCTCCCGATCGTCCGCTTCCCGGCACGATGTTCTTCGCCGCGCCGCCGAGCGCGCAGAACTCTTCCAGCATCTCGTTCCAGTGCCACGGCTGCGACGGCGTTCCCTGTTCCATCACAACTCGCACGTTCCGACGCAATGGGAGAGCGCTTCGAGTTGAAAAAGCACCATGCTCCGCAGTCTTGCGACCATGTCACCTCTCAGCGGCTCGAGTGCTCCGAGCAGTTGAAGAAATCTGCCCCGGTTGAAATGCATCACACGGTCGAATAATTGCGCCGAATCGGCAATACCGGCCTCTCGCATCAACGCCTCAAATATCCCACGTGACAAACGGGGAAATTTCGCATTGCCGACCATCAGATGCGACAGATAATGATCGCCGGACTGGGAGCTGAGTAGGGGCATGGCAACGCCATCCCGCTCTCTCCTGGCAGTCACATTTCGCCCGATCGAAAGGCCCATACTTCCGATCTTTGTCGTGAACGGCAAACTGAACGCGTGCGGGCGCGCAACAGCAACTCCGTGCCGACGAAAGATTCCCAGCGAATCGTGCGGGCCATAGGTGAGGAAAATTTCTCCGTCAGTCCGGCCTTCCAGTACCAGGCTGCCGTGCTGATCCGAGCTGATAGGAATGCCATTCTCGCCGCGCCGTGCCAGTTCCACAATGGGAGCAAAGATTTGTTTGTTGTTCCAATAGATCATCCGGTTACGGAGGAACTGCCTTCGTATACTCTCCGCGTTGCCGTCTTCGACCAATTCCCGCATTCCGAAGACGCCGGCCAGGCTCGTCCTCAATTCGGGAGGCAACGCGTCGTACAGGGAGACGAGAGCAGCAGATTCGAGACGGCCGCCACCGCCCCATGAAATCAGATCCTGGTATCGCTCAAAAAATTGCCGCTCGGCGTCGCCCGCACCCGCCCCGGCCCTGATGCGAATCGCGTCCGCAACGAACTCGATGTCGCCGAGGGGAAAGCGGAGATTCGCGGGCACCCGGAGCAGAAACGGCTTTCCAGGCTCGCATGCACGCAATCCGCGCACGCCGGCTTGCTCGACATTGTCGGCTACACCACCACGCGCCCGGAATTCACTCAGCAGGTCTCCCCACTCCGACGCAGCAGGGGGTTCAACCATCGTATTTTCGCCAGAACCAGCCAATAAAATAACTTTCGAAAACACCCAAGCTGTAGGCATGCCCCGGCTGTTAATCAATTGCCCAAATGTGATTCCGGTGGAGACAAAGCAACCTATGATATCTCTACAAAATCTATAGTGATTACTTGGCTTAAAATCGCGCGGAAATGCTGATGTTTAGGGCAGATTATAGCACTCAAGTAATATTCTTGCGTTTTCGGTTTTGATACTTTCTGAGTTGCCCGGCGTCAAAAAATTATGTAAAGGATTTAGTAAGGTTGCCATTTCGGGGCATCGAGTGGTGACCTATTGGGCCATTCCGGCCGAGGCGAACGGTGCCTCGCTTCAAAGGGGAAGAAAGAAATGGATAGTTTGACGAAAACGCTGCTCACGGGCGCAGCGGTAAGTGCATTTGCAGTCGCGCCGGCAGTGGCCGGACAGGCTCATGGCCCGCGGCTTGCTATGTTAACCAACCATGGTGTCGTGGCTTTGAAAGGCACGGTCCATTCCAAGACCGTCGTGAAGACACCTGGAACGACCAAAATCACGTCCGTGTTTACTTACACGACGCGTGGTGGCTTTGGCTCGCAAGGTGGTGGCAAGACCTGGCAGGATGCCGGAAATGAAACCGCCCTTTACAAGCAGACCGCAGCTCTGACCGGCGCCGTGATTTTCTACACGGTAACCGCTGGTGGTCATTGCGCCGACGCGCCCGACCAGAAGGCGAAGATCACGGGCAAGCCCACGAATGGCAAAGGCTCCGTGTACAGCACGAAAGTGTTCGCTTCCATTCCGGGCACCTGCACTGGCACGCTCACCTATTACGGGCCGGCCTATGAGCTGAAGAGCAAGACCGCGACAAGCGACAACGAAGGCTTCACGGACACTGCCAAAGACACGGTGACGACCACGACCACCGGCACGAAACACAAGCACAACAAGTTCAAGTTCACCGACGAGATCAACATTTTTGCTCATATAACAATCAATCACTAAGCATCGTTACCGCTCGAAACGCACATCGCGCTTCGATGGAAAAAGAAAGGCCAGCGACGACGTCGCTGGCCTTTTTTTCGATTTATCATGACGCCGCGTTGGCTTTGCCAATATGATGGCCGCAGGCTATGTCCGCGAATGCGCGTAATGGCGTTTCAGGAGGATGCGAAGTGCGACTACCCATAGAGAGGGCAGCTCGGGGGCCGCTTGCCATGGGCAATCAACCGGATCCGCAGAAGGATGGCTTGCCCTTTACCATCTCTGGCGTCCCGGCATTCGTTCCGGGGTCTGTGCCGGAGACGCAAGCGGCACAACCTGCACGGAAGGCATCACCGCCCCATCTGTATGAACTCGGATTGACCGCCGAGGCCATGTTTTATCATACCGCGGCAATCCAGGCGCTACGCGAATGCGTCGCGCTCGCACCCGACCATGCACCTGCATGGCGCAAGCTCGCCGGACTTCTTCGACTAGCCAAAGAAGACGAGCAGGCCGATGCTGCCGATGCTGCGGCGCGGGCGTCTGCCGGCGTCTCATGGAAGAAGGGATTGGACGATCGCAATATTGCGCGTCTGGAGAAGGCCGAGCGCAAACTGGTCGAGCCGTTCAAGACTACACCGGAGGACGAGGTTGCGATGGCGCTGCGGGAGCACCTGATCGCAAACCCGTTGGACGCAGTCGCGATGCGTTTTCTGGCGCGCCTGGAAATGCGTGCCGGCGACCGGGTTACCGCACGTGCGCTTTCCGAACGCGCGCTCGACATCTGCCCCGGTTACATCGGTGCGCGGTTGGAATACTGCCAATTGTTGGTCGATCTGCGCGACCACGCCGCCGCCGCGGAGACGGAACGTTTGTTGGCCTGCGCGCCCGACGATCCGCGTTACGTGTTTCTCCACGCAGACTCGCTGATGTCCGACGGCAAAGCGGACAAGGCAACGAACCTGCTTGGCAGGCTCCTCCAGGGAAACCCCAACAATGTCCAATACTGGCTGCTCTATGCGAACGCGCTGCGCGTGACGGGCCGCCGCGAGGAAGCCGTGCAGGCCTATCGAAAATGCCTGGAAGTCCAACCCGAGCAAGGCGAAGCCTGGTGGGGGCTCGCCGAATTGAAGGACAAGGTACTTACCGCGGACGATATCGCCGAGATGCGTGCACAGCTTGAGGAGCACGCGCTGCCGTCCGAAAGCCGGATGGCCATATTCTATGCGCTGGGACAGACATTGGAACGCGCCGGGAATTTTGCCGCGAGTTTTGCTGCGTATGAAGATGGTGCGCGCGAGCATTGGGCCATCAAGAAAAACACCGAGAAAAAACCACAAGACTCCGCACCCGAAGAGTCTTCCGACGAGGATGACAATTCCGGGTCAATGCATCGATTGAAAATGATGTTCAGCCGCGAGAACCTGGCTT
>DASXXW010000155.1:0-29798 GCA_036502865.1 Rhizomicrobium sp. | reverse complement strand
CGTCCCGGCGAAATAGGCGACCGGCAGGATGACAACCATGAGGCTGGGCAGCATCAGGAGCGTCAGGTAGAAAAATGTCGGAGCAGACTGGCCGCGATTGATGACGAGGTCGAGCAGGCGCAATGACTGCGAAAGCCAGATCACGCAGGTCAGGAGAAAAATGAAAAGGGTTACGGGACCGATCAGCTGGCGAAGCACATAAAAAGACAGACGCGGCATAAGCTGACCTTTGAGCGGCGCGGAGGCCTTCTTCGCTAAAGCAGTGGCAGGTCACCGACCCTCTGTGTCTGCCGAAGCTCTGGCGCAGGCGGAAAAAGCCGCTCTTTCGCCCGGTTTGCAATTGGCTCTAAACTAGCACCGTCCCGCCATCCGGCTGCAATCTTTACCTTAGATCATCCACGAGGTCATTCATGCAAATAAAGTTCGTCTCGCCATCCCTGAACGGCGCCGGTGCGTTCGTACTGGGTATCCCTGAGGGCGGGAAGCTCTCCGGCCACGCGCTCGATGCCGATCGTCAGGCGGACGGTGTGATCAAACGTGCGATGTCTGTGAGCCGGTTTTCCGGAAAGTCCGGCCAGTCACTGGAGATTCTGGCGCCGCCAGGACTCAAGGCCTCGCGGCTCATTCTTGTGGGGTTGGGAAAGCCCGAGAAGTTCGACGTGCTGGCAGCCGAGCGGCTGGCAGCCGGTGTGGTAGGAAAACTTTTCGCAAGCGGCGAAACCTCGGTCACATTCCTCATCGATGCGCCGAATGGAGCCGCCGCCGAGGACGCATCCTTGGCCGCCCATCTTGCTATGGGCGCGCGCCTGCGAAGCTATACGTTCAACAATTATCGCACGAAGGACCGCGAGGATCACGAGCCGACCTTGAAGGACGTCGCTGTCGCGACGACCGATTCGCAGGCTGCGAAACGCGAATTTGCTGCGATGGATTCGGTGGCCGAAGGCGTGTTCTTCGCGCGCGATCTCGTGAACGAGCCGCCGAATATTCTTTCGCCGGAGGAATTCGCGAAACGGGCCCAGGCTCTTTCGAAGCTTGGCGTAGAGGTACGCGTTCTCGGCGAGACCGAGATGAAAAAACTCGGCATGGGTGCACTCCTCGGCGTGGGACAGGGCAGCGTCCGCGAGAGCAAATGCGTCGTGATGCAGTGGAATGGGGCAAAGAAAAGTGACGCTGTGCCGGTGGCGCTCGTTGGAAAGGGTGTGTGTTTCGATTCGGGCGGCCTGTCACTCAAGACGGGCGCCGGCATGATGGGCATGAAGGGCGACATGGGGGGCGCTGCAGCAGTCGCCGGGGCGATGCGTGCACTCGCGCTGCGCAAGGCGCGCGTGAATGTGGTGGGAGCAGTCGGCCTTGTCGAGAACATGCCTGACGGCAATGCGCAGCGTCCGGATGACGTGGTCAAATCCATGTCGGGCCAGACAATCGAAGTCCTGAATACCGACGCGGAGGGGCGCCTCGTGCTCGCCGACGTGCTCTGGTATGTACAATCACAATTCAAGCCAAAATGCATGATCGATCTGGCGACGCTGACGGGCGCCATTCTGATCGCACTTGGTAACGAACATGCCGGATTGTTTTCCAACGATGATTCGCTTGCGGAGCAAATCACCAAGGCATCGCGTGCCGTTGGCGAACCGGTCTGGCGTCTTCCGCTGGGCGATGGTTATGACAAGGCAATCAAATCGAAGATTGCCGACATGAAGAATATCGGCGGCCCGCAGGCGGGCTCCATCACGGCGGCACAATTCCTCCAGCGTTTCGTGAACAAGACGCCATGGGCGCATCTCGACATCGCAGGCGTTGCCTGGCAGGACGGCGAACATAAGGAATTGGCGCCGAGCTGGGGAACGGGTTGGGGCGTTCGCGTGCTTAACCGCTTCATCGCTGATAATTACGAGAAGTAAGGCGCGGATGAGACGTCGGGTATCGGCAGTTTTTGTACGATGAGCGAGGTGTTGTTCTACCATCTCGAAAAGCAATCGCTCGACGACACTCTGCCGACGCTTATTGATCGTACGCTTGCCAGAGGTTGGCGTGCGCTGATCCGGGCGGAGTCTGCCGAACGGGCGCAGGCCATGGACAATCTTCTATGGACCTGGAGCGACGAGAGCTTCCTGCCGCATGCCCAATCGGGTGACGGCGATCCGGCGAAGCAGCCGGTCCTGATCGCCGTCGATGAAGGCAATCCCAACCGTGCCGATGTTCTCTTTCTGATCGGTGGTGCAATGCTTCCATCATGGCAGGGCGAGGCTGTCGATTTTACCCGCATCGTTGTTTTATTCGATGGCCGCGACGATGCCGCGCTTTCCGGTGCGCGTAATGCCTGGATCGCTGCACGGCAGAGCGGTCACGACGCGACCTATTGGAAGCAGTCCGCCGGCGGGCGATGGGAAAAGCAGGCCTGAGAATGCCATGAAACCGGACTGACAGAATGCCGTATTACGGGCTCGGCCTTGTCACTTTACTTGTTCAGCTGGGTTGCGCCGCGCACGTGGTGCGCACCGACCGGTCATGGCTCTGGATAATACCAATTGTACTTCTGCCCTGGCTTGGCTGCGCAGCTTATTTGTTGTTTGCGGTGCTGCCGGATGCCATACGCGGTCGTATACCTGCACGCATTACGGACGATGCAGGCGGCATCGCGGATACTGGAACGAGCTACAGCCGAAAAAAGCGCGACGTCGAGACGATCGGTTCGGCGCAGTCGAAACGGGTTTTCGCGGAAGAATGCATTCGGCGTGGTGATTATAGGGAAGCCGTCGATCTTTATGAAAGCGCGATCGGGGGGGCACATGCGGAAGATCCTGCGCTTCTGTACGGCGTGGCTCGCGCACGATTGCTGTCCGGCGATGCCGCCGGCGCCCAGACCGCTTTCGAGGCTTTGAAAGAGTCTTCGCCGGCCGATTTCACGGTCGACGCGAGGCTATATTACGCGCGGTCGCTTGCCATGCAGGGCAAGAACGATGCAGCCAGAGCAGAATTCCTGGCGCTCCTGCCGATATTTCCGGGCGAGGAGGCGCGTTGCCGCTACGCGCAACTTCTGCAGGGCATGGGCGACAACGCGGGCGCGGAAAAGCTCTTTCGCGAAATCGTCGATGCGATGCGCGATGCGCCGAGTTATTATCGCCGGCGTCAGCGCGAATGGGTCAATATTGCCAAGCGAAATCTGTGAGATGCTGTCCGAAGCGGAGCGTTTGTTCCTGTCGCGCCGCCGTGTCGGTTATCTTTCGACTGCGGATTTCTCCGGTGCCCCTCATCTCGTGCCCATATGTTTCGCGGCGGCGGATGCGGCGCTTTATTCCGCGATCGATGAAAAGCCAAAGAGTGGTCTCATCCTGAAACGGGTGAAAAACATTCTGGAAAATCCCAGGGTCGCTTTTCTGGCCGATCATTATGATGAGAACTGGTCGCGGCTTGCATGGCTCCGCCTGGATGGCCACGCAGAATTGCTCGCGGAGGGACCTGAGCGCGACGACGCCATCGGGTTGCTCCGGACGCGTTACGCACAATACCAGGCCATGCAATTGTCTGCTGTCATTGCAATCCGCGTCCTTGACGTCCGTTCATGGGGCGATCTCAGCCAATGAATAGTGAGCCGCCCATCGATGTTCGCGAATGGCGCAAGCGTGAACGCGCCCGGCTGATCGATGAAAGAAAAGCGATGTCGCCCGACGAGCACCGCGCCGCTAGCGACGTTCTCCACCGGTCGCTCCTGAAAAGACTGCCTCCGGACAGTCAAGACATGGTCGGTTGTTACTGGCCTTTCCGGCGCGAGTTCAATTGCGTTCCTTATATGCGTGACGTGCTGCGTTGTGGCGGCCGGGTGGCGCTCCCCGTTGTCCTGGGGCGCGGCAAGCCGCTTGAATTCCGCTGTTGGACGGAAAATGCCGAGATGGAGCAGGGCGTCTGGAACATTCCACATCCCGCACAAGGACCGGCGGTCATGCCCGCAGTGTTGGTGATTCCCCTTGTCGGTTTTGATGCCGCGGGTTTCCGCCTGGGTTACGGCGCGGGTTATTATGACATGACGCTCGCCGCCCATTCCGAACGGCCGCTCGCCGTGGGCATTGGCTTCGAATTTTCATGCCTTCCTACCATCTACCCGCAGTCGCACGACCTTCCGATGGATGTGATCGTTACGGACCAGGGCGTGCGTGAAATTGCTGTAACGACTGGCGCGTGAGGCGCCGCATCGCATAGGGTTTCCGGGCCAGAAGGGGATCGACGATGAACGATAGTGCGCGCGCGAAAACAGACTGGGAAATCGCGCAGGAAGCCAAGCTGCTTCCCATCCAGGAAGTGGCCGCAAAGCTCGGAATTCCTTCGCAAAGCCTCGAGCCCTTCGGCCATTACAAGGCCAAGATCGGAATGGATTTCATCGAGCGCAGTTTCGCCGATCGGCCCGACGGAAAACTGATCCTTGTCACGGCTATCAATCCGACACCGGCAGGCGAGGGCAAGACGACGACGACGGTAGGTTTGGGTGACGCGCTCAATCGCCGGGGAAAGAAAACGGCGATCTGTCTTCGTGAACCCAGCCTGGGGCCGTGCTTCGGGATGAAGGGCGGAGCCGCAGGCGGCGGGTACGCGCAGGTCGTTCCGATGGACGAACTCAATCTGCACTTCACCGGCGATTTTCACGCCATCGGAGTTGCAAACAATCTCCTCGCGGCGATGTTGGACAATCACATCTACTGGGGCAACAAGCTCGACATTGACGAGCGACGCATCACCTGGCGCCGTTGTCTCGACATGAATGATCGCGCTCTGCGATCGATTGTTTCATCGCTCGGCGGTGTTGCAAATGGATTTCCGCGCGAAGATGGGTTCGACATTACAGTCGCGTCCGAAGTGATGGCAATCCTGTGTCTGTCGACATCTTTGCAGGATCTGGAACGGCGTCTCTCGAATATTATCGTAGCGTCAAGCCGGGCGCGTGCGCCGGTACGCGCGAGCGAATTGAAGGCGCAAGGTGCCATGACGGCGGTCTTGAGAGACGCGATCAAACCCAATCTGGTTCAGACTCTCGAGAACAACCCGGTCTTTGTGCATGGTGGCCCCTTCGCCAATATTGCGCATGGCTGCAACTCCGTGCTGGCGACCAAGCTGGGCCTCAAGCTCGCGGATTATGTGGTGACCGAGGCGGGTTTTGGAGCCGATCTGGGCGCGGAAAAATTCTTCGATATCAAATGCCGCAAAGCTGGGCTTTCGCCCGCTCTCGCCGTAGTGGTGGCGACGGCGCGTGCATTGAAATTTCACGGCGGCGTGCCGCGTAAAGAGGTCTCGACGGAGAATGTTGAAGCTGTCGTCCGGGGTCTCGTCAATCTCGAACGGCATATCGAGAACATCCGCAAATTCGGCGTCCCTCCCGTGGTCGCAATCAATTATTTCTCGTCCGATACCCAGGCCGAACTCGACGCGATTGTCGAAGGGGCAAGGAAGCTCGGCGTGCGTGCGGTGATCTGCCGGCATTGGGCCGAGGGTGGTGCCGGTGCGCTGGACCTGGCAGATGCCGTGATCGCGGCGATAGAAGAGGGCAGTGCGAATTTCCACACGCTCTATCCGGATTCGATGAAGCCGCTGCAGAAGATCGAAACCATCGCCTTTCAAATCTATCACGCCGGCGAAGTCGTTCCATCCAAACAGGCTGCCGACAGGCTCGCAGAGCTCGACAAGCTAGGCTTCAGCCATCTGCCGGTTTGTATCGCCAAAACCCAATATTCCAATTCGGCGGATCCGAATGCCTATGGTGCGCCGACCGGCCATCAGCTTCCGCTACGTGAGGTTCGTTTGTGTGCCGGCGCGGAATTCATTGTTGCGATCTGCGGTGACATCATGACGATGCCCGGCCTGCCAAGCCAGCCCTCTGCGGAATCGATCTTTGTCGATGGCAACGGCCATATCATAGGTCTTTCATAACGAACATGGGCGAGCAGTTTGTCATAAGAACCGAGAGGCTTATTCTGCGTCCGCCGGTGCTTGCTGATTTCGAAGAGATGACAGCGGTGTATGGCGACGAGAATGTGACTCGATATCTGGGCGGCCGGCCGTTTACGCGCGAAGAGGGCTGGGCGCGTCTGATGCGCCATGTCGGACATTGGCAGTTATTCGGATTTGGCTTCTGGGTGATGCGGGACCGGCGAAGCGGCCAATATGTTGGAGATGTTGGGCTGGCCTATTTCCGGCGCGATATCGAGCCGACCTATGAAGATGCTCCCGAGGCGGGCTGGGTACTGGCGCCGTCAGGTCAGCAGCAGGGATTTGCAACGGAAGCTGCTTTCGCCGCGCATAGCTGGCTTGACGAGCATTTCAAACCGCGTCGGACCGTCTGCATCATACAACCGGAAAATGCGGCTTCGATCCGCGTTGCGGAAAAGTGCGGCTACAACGAGTTCGCGCGGTCGACCTACAAGAACACTCCCATCGCTCTGTTTGAACGATTTATCGGGCCGCGCCAATCCTGAAGTGTGGGAGAGCCTTCAAAAGCGGAGGTATGGATGAGATGGTTTTGCAAAGCAGACATGAGAGCCTGCCGGCGGTAACGAAGGTTCCTGCCGTGACGCTCACATTCTGGATCATCAAGATCCTGGCGACGACTCTCGGCGAGACAGGTGGCGATACCGTCACGATGACCTGGAATCTGGGTTATCTCATAGGCTCGCTGATTTTCATCGGTCCCCTGCTATTGCTGGTGGCCTTTCAGATCGCAGCGAAGAAATTTCATCCGTTTCTGTATTGGGCCACGATTATCGCTTCGACCACGGCCGGCACGACCATGGCGGATTTTGCCGACCGTTCGCTGGGCATTGGCTATCCCGGTGGCAGCCTGCTGCTTTTTGGTTGTGTGCTGGCAACACTGGGGATCTGGTATCTGGCTCTGGGTTCGGTATCTGTACAAACCGTCAGCACGCCGAGAGTCGAAGCGTTTTATTGGGCGACGATCACGTTCTCACAGACTCTGGGAACCGCGCTCGGCGATTGGGCCGCCGATTCCGGGCTCGGCTATGGCGGCGGCGTGGTGTTTTTCCTGGCCGCGCTGGTTGTTGTCGCTGGCCTTTATTTTGCGACCAATGTTTCACGCGTGTTTCTGTTCTGGACGGCGTTCATTCTGACGCGGCCCCTGGGTGCTACGATCGGAGATTTCTTCGACAAACCTATCGCAAAAGGCGGTCTGAATGTCAGTCGCCCGCTCGCTTCGGCCATCATAGCGGTCATCATCGTGATCTGCATATTTGTCCTGCCGCAGCGGGCGGGAGAACATCCCGGACAGCCCGCGCGTGCTGCCTGAGGTACGCCTGAGTGCTGCGGCCTTGACAGGCGTGAGCCGATGACCGGGCTCGAGTCAGTTGGCCGCCCCACCGTTATTCCGAGGATCGTTACGGCGGATGCTGCCGGCGCTACCCGTTTCTTCACGAGCGAAAGATCGGGGTCAGAGTTGTAACTCCCACTAAACCTAATTTGCTTCGCCCGCGCTTCCGGAGGCCCGGCGCAGGCTGGACGGCGTCAGGCCCGTCAGCCGCACAATCGCGCGGGTCATGTGCGCCTGGTCGGCGAAACCGCAGTCGTGGGCGATGGCCGCCAGTGTCGTTGGGCCCTCGGTAATCGCCTCCACCGCGCGATGCGCACGCTGAGCTAAGCGGAAGGCGGCCGGTGTGACGGCGAACACCTGGCGGAACCCGCGGCTCAGGCTGCCGAGATGCAGGCCGGCCGCGTCCGCCCAGTCGGCCAGCGTCAACGAGGGGTCGGCCTGTAGCGCGGAGGCCAAGGCGTCGGGCCAGTCGCCAGAGTCGGACGGTGATGGCGTCAGACGGTCGAGCAACAAAGACGCCGCTTCGAGCGGATCGCGTTCGGTGGCGCGAGCGACGGCGTCGGGATCAGCGGCGCGGCCTCGAACGGGTCCTTCCCATCGGGACGGCAGCGGCAACACGAGCACCTCGGCGCCCCGCATGTCGCAACGGTCGAGGTGACTCTCAAAGGCGCGGTGGACGACGACATCGCCGATCTCCACCCGGTGCCGCCCGGTGTCGCCGGCCTCGACATAGGCGCCGTGCAGCAGGAGCGCGACAAAGCCGTGCTCGTGGTGATGTCGGGGCAGATAGTCCCACGGCGAATGCCGTGTCCGCCACGAAGGCGAGACCCGTGGACACACAGGACAGCGAGGAGAGGCGAATTTCACGGGTGAATTCAGTTCAAGACGCTCCCCAGTCCCTCTGGCTAGACCGGCAAGCGAGAGTGCAGAGGAATAGGGCGGTGTCGAGACGGACTTCAATCACGGTGAGAGGCTTCTTCAGCTCCACGCCTGTGCGATTCTTGATCTTCTCGGTGTCGCTCATCGCCCTCGACATCGGCGCTCAGTTCGCCTTGGCCCTCGCGAGCCGCCGGCTGCCTCGCCTCGACCCCGGCCTGGTGACCGCGTCGGTCGTTTTGCCCGCCTGCGTCCTGCTGCTTCTGCTTTATGCGGGCCTGGTGCGCGTCCTCGAGCGGCGCAAACCCTCCGAGCTGGCGCTCGACCCCGGTGCGGGGCTGGCGGTTGCGGGCATGGCCGGCGGCGTTGTGCTGTTCAGCCTGGTGCTGGCGGCGTTCTTCGCGCTGGGCGTGGCCCGCCTGGCCGGCGGCGGCGACAGCTCTCGGATCGTGGTCATGGCCCTGATGGCCGTCCTGGCCGCCTTTGCCGAGGAGCTCGCCATACGCGGCGGCGTGTTCCGCATCCTCGAAGAGGGCCTGGGCTCGCTTGCAGCGCTCGTCCTTTCCGCCTTGCTGTTCGGCTGTATGCACCTCGCAAATCCGGGCGCGACCCTGGTTTCCGCCGCCTCCATCGCCGTCCTGGCGGGATTGCTCCTGGCCGCAGCCTATATGGCGACACGGAGCCTGTGGCTCCCGATCGGCATTCATTTCGGCTTCAATTTCGCCGAGAGCGGCATCTTTGGCGCCACGCTCTCAGGCGTCCAGTCGCATGGCGGCATCTGGCCGGTTTCGCTCCACGGCCCTCAGCTCCTGAGCGGTGGCGCCTTCGGGCCCGAGGCCTCGGTCGTAACTGTGACCATCAACGGCCTGGCCACCGCAGCGCTGCTCATTGTCGCCGTCCGCCGCGGCGAATGGAGGCCGCTGCGCCTGCGCCTGTGGGCGGCGTGAAAGCCGGCCACCAGGAATACTGCTACACGATACCTGAAACTAACGGGGCGCGCGCGAAGCATCGCGGTAATATGCATAGTGTCGGCGAATTCCCATCCTTGGTAAACCATTCTGGCTACCTTGGTTCGGCAGGCGATTCGCGGCGACGATGACGAAGATCACTGACACACAGATTCGGGAAGCGTTGCACAAAAAAAAGTTCGCACGCGCTGCTCAATCTCAAAAAACGCTCGTGGTGGATGAGTTGGGTCTCATGCATGCGCGCGCCCGTGTCGACGTGGCAGTCATAAACGGATGCGTGCACGGTTACGAAATAAAAAGCGAAGCCGATACGCTAAAGCGATTCGACCGCCAACTCGCGATCTATTCAACCTGCCTTGAAAAGCTAACCGTTGTATGCGCAGAAAAGCATCTCACGGAATTGTATTCTCTTACCCCGAAATGGTGCGGAATTCTTTTGGTTACAAAGGGACCGCGATCGGGTCTCGATTTTATCACCGTTCGAAGGCCTAATCGAAATCCAGGGCTCGACAAGATAAAACTGGCGCATCTTTTGTGGCGACCGGAAGTAATCGAACTGCTCACACAGCTTGGTGCTCCAAGCGTCTTGTTAAAAAAGTCACGGGTTGACATGTACGACTTCGTAGCCGATCGGCTCTCTGCTGCGCAGATAACAGATTATGTACGTTCTTGTTTCATCAGCCGTGAAACGTGGAGACGTCCTCCAAAGCATGCATAATGTGATGGCTTATCCCCACTTCCTTCCATCTTGTTAGTGTACTTGGCCCCGCGCCGGGCTCGTGTTTCGCGCATCGTGCAATGTATTCGTCGCCGCCCGAGTAAGCGGCTCCCCGAAACTTCCCCGAGTCCACGATCGCCTTACAGTGAGTGTGCATCTGAGCGGGATTATCTCTGAACGCCCCTCCTTTTTCGACGAGCCACTTATCCGGGGTCGTATAGACAATCTTTCCAGCCGGCTTGATTTTGCGATAGTCAAAATCCGCCTTGAATGCCGGATTGACGGTTGTGTAATCGCCAAAAGCGGGCTTTGGGAATCCATGGGGCAGCGATTTCACGAACGCCTTATAGAAGAGCCAATCATGTCGAACGATCGCGCCATTCGGAATCTGTCCAGCCATTGACTCTGGAAACGCGGTGCCAAGCATTGTGAAGCTCCGAAACTTGTCGAGGTCTGTAATCTTCGAAAGTGCGGAGACAAGAGCCATAGCAAACTCTTTGTAGGGCTCATAATTGGGGCTTCCGAGATCGATCAGAAGGTCCACGTCGCCCACTGCGGCGCCGATTACGTTCACGAGCTTCTGCAGTTTCAAATTCGATTGCGCCGTCATGAGATTCTCAAGACGCAGCCGAACGCATATTCCCCGACCGACGTTGGATGCCGCATCGGCAAGGTCTCCGATTACGGGAACATCGTAATCCGGAGAGACTACGGGAATGACGTTGCCCCTGTTCGCGATGAGCCCCTCATAGAGAAAGTTGGTAAAGCTTTTTTTTCCGATCTTTGCGCCATGCAGGGATACGTCAGCATCAATCCAAGCAGGGCGCTGTTTCCACTTTCCAGTAAGGCGCTTCACGAATTTTGTCGCGTGATCGTGAACAGAGGTTTCGGGCTCTCCAGTTTCAAAGTCGTACTCAATGGAGGGCAGGATGATTAACGGATGGATGCGAGCTTTCGCCAGCTCGGGAAGCCGAAACATCGCCTGGTACTCTCCCATTCGCCATTTCACCGCTGGTGAATAAAGCCCCTTACTTGCCATGATCAATCTCCTCAAACTGCGATCGGACAGCCTTTTGGCCAACGAGCTCATTCAGAATCATGTAGTTATTCCGCTCTTTCCGTATTCGTCCGGCGACAATGCTTGCGCCAATTCCTAAATTTTTTGCGTCCAGACGGACCGATTCAGCCGATAAGGAAAAGCGCGAAAGGCAAAATTGCCATTTATCGTCGGGAATAAGCCTACTCACTGCAAAATCGTCCGCTTCCTTCTCGATCGGATCTAGCTCGACACCGTCTTCTTCATCGAAGAAATCGAATCGCGTTGAGTTGAAGAGATGCAAATAAACATGAGCGATTTCATGGAATAAGGCGAACCAAAAATTATCTAATCGATCGTGTCTTAGCGTGAGAGCGACCACAGGATATCCCGCTTCTGCCATCATTGCCGCACCGTCAAGGTGCGTACCTGAAAGATGAGGCTCAATAACAAGCGCAATCCCTTTTTGCGCCAGCAGGCCTCGCACTAGCGACGGCCCGTCCTTCCTAGCAGTAAGCTGCGCCAACTCTGCCAGCCAAGAGTCGTTTAACTCAAAGGGCGTTAGGAGACAGGCATCATATGCCTCCTTCGCGCACGACAATACCCGCGCTTGCCACGCAAGAAGCGCAAACTCGTTTGGTACGCTTCCAGCGCGCACTTTTTTCTTGTGCAATGCGGAGGCAAACTGAGGGCCGGCCCGCGACAAGAAATATTCTCGCACGGCTTCGACCGTGGACTGGTGCGCACCAATATTAAGCCATCCTCGACGCACCATTTCCTTCGCGGGAAACCGCGACCACATAACCTCAGTTGCGCCGGCCCAAGAAAAGATTGCTCCGCTGGCCGCCGGCTTATCAGACTCGTATGCTTCGGAAATCTTCACACCAAGCACTTCCGCCAGCTCGATCAAGCGTGCGAGGCTCGCTCCCATGTAGTTCGTGGCTTCGTAACGCTGGATTTGCTGCGGCTTAAGTTTCATCCTTTCCGCAAGATCAGTCTGGCTAAGACCCTGCGCGATCCGTGCTTGGATGAGAACCTTTGGCAGCTCCGCAAGAGAGGAATTCTTGGTCAGGGAAAGCTTCCCGGATTTGAGAAGTTGGTACTCCGTTAGGTCCGCTTCCATTTCGGAGATTTGCGAACGCAGGGCGTCTCTCTGGAGCTCCACGACCCAGGCCTCAGCTAGTGCGGTTTCCTTGCCTGTGCTTTCCAAGCTTTGCTTTAATTTCGTTATCTCCGCTTGAGTGACACCGAATTGCCGGTCGCTGAAAATCATGGAGTGATCCCTTTGTGCATGTGGGCGATGGATAGCTGAACCGACAAAATTCCCTTTTTCCCTCCGCTAAATTTCTCGATCTGGAAAAAATCAATGAACGAGTGACCGTTCGAATCGCGGTATACGGGAAGAAATTCCCCGTTGAATTTTGCTTTCTGCGCCGCTCGTTTGTTGCTCATGTCAAAAAAGACTGGATCGAGCTTCGCCGGGTTCACGCCGGCCGGCTCCCAACACACGTCAAAATCTCCGGGAGCGGGGTTTTCGGTGACATAGCTTCCGTCGAGATAAAGAAGCTGACAGCCTGCCGCCGCGAGCGCGTTTGCGCCGACGACAAATCCGGCGAACAGCTCCCGCCGTCGCGGGTTTATCGCCAAAGTGGTTTCGACCTCCGGGAGCGTCGCGGGATGAATGCCCTGCGGCAAAACCCGCCACGGCGCGCCAGTCAGATCTATGAACCCGGGAATCATGTTTACAACAATAATGTTGTAAGGCAGGAATTTCAAGCAAAAATTGCGCACGACATTTAAGCCATTGATTTCAAAGCAATATTCTAGCCACCAGTTGGCCGAAGGGCCATTTACAGGGGCGCAAGGCCGGGATGCGCGAGGACGCGATGGAGGTTGGCGAGTGTGGTGTCGCGATCAGCTTCAGGAAGCGTCGGCAGTTCCGTCACGATCCGTGCATGCAGATCGAAAAGCTCTCTGCGCGGTAGAAACAGAGTTCCTGGACCAGTATTCACCAAAAATTCGCTGCCGGGCCAGCAAATCCCGGCGAGGCTTTTCCGCTGGCGAGTAAATTCCGGGCCGCGAGCTTCATTTCCTATCATCCCGTTAAGATCAGGGTCAGAGTTGTAACTCCCGTCACAGCAGCTTCATCTGACGTTTGTCCAGCGGTGTTTTTGGCTTCGGACCAGGCGGAAGCGGCGCGACCCGGCATTTGAGAGCCTTGGCGATTTCGTGCTTGAAGCGGTCCCCGCCAACCGGCCAGCCGCCATTCGTTCCATGGCGCAGAGCGGAAACGAATTCTTCGTCGGCCGGCGTCTTGAAACGAAGACGGTATTCCTCCTGCCGTTGCGCGGCGGACCGGCCGAGCGCGCGATAGAGCGGATGTTCGCTCAGCAACGCATCGGGCCTGCCAAGAGCATGCGCGCGATAGCTCGACCAGCGCCAGTCGCGAGCGCGCGCCACCATCCGCGCCCGCACCGGATTGAGCTCGATATAACGGCAGCAATCGAAGAAATACGCATCGCTGTCCACCGGCGCGGCGCGATAGCGCCCTTCCCACAGCGTGCCGCTGCGGCCGTAGCAGGCGTTCACATGGCGCACATAGCGGCGGCCAAGCGATTGCATGGTGCGCGACAGGCTGTCGGCTTCCATCGGCGCTGCGAGCAAATGGACATGGTTCGTCATCAACACATAGGCGTAAACGGCAACGCCGTATTCGCGGGCGGCCTCGGCAAGCCAGGCGATATACTGCGCGTAATCCGTATCGGCAAAGAAGATTGCCTGCCGATTGTTTCCGCGCTGGATCACATGTAGCGGCTGGCCGTCCAGAAAAAACCGCTTGCGGCGCGCCATGGGTGTTTTGCCGAAGACTCGGCTATGATAGTGTCAAACGTCGCAGGAATTGCAACTCTGACCCCGATCTTCTTGATGTTTCCGAGCATTGCGCAAGGTTCATATGCAACCGATATCAATATCAACGTAATTGAGGTGGGACAATCCACTATCCGGCGCACCATCCCGTCGCTACTACTTTATCGCTGCATCCTGTGCTGCACATGGGAATTAAGGCGCTTCGTCCTTCAGCCCTTTCTCGACAAGGCGACGGATGACCTCCGATCTTGTGATTCTGCCCCGATGCGCCAGACGATCAACCAACCGAAGCATATGTTCGGGAAGTTCCACGGTCACTGCGGGATCTGTAACTTTCCGGCGGGGTGTCTTTCGCGAGACCATAGATCGTCGTTCTCCTTATATTTTTGCTTTCTAACCACGCACGTCGTGCGTCTTTGTCGGCACCCATTGCCCGAGCCTGTGTTCCTCGACGGCAACCTGGCTGACATAACCGCGATGAATTTTATCGGCAGCAAGGCCCCTAGCTTCTTTCTCGCTATTGCACAACCTGTACCTCATATCGGAACCGGTGCCGAATACGACTCGGTGATGTTCACCAGACATTTTGTTATCCCGCTCCTCTGTGGCCGGGCGTTCTAGGCGTCAGGTAAAGCGCTGCTACTTACATTCGCCTTTATCGGCTCCATGACGCGAGCAGGTTTGCGAATCCGGCATTCCTGCGCGTCAGTTCGGGACCGCTCGTATAGGGGTTGAGCGCATTGATCTTTTCACTGTCCATCTGCGAGAGCGTGGTGAGTGGCACGCCTCGCGCCATGTTCCAGCCCTCCGCCTCAATGCGGTTTAGCCGGAAGGCCTCTCCTAAAGTCATCCCTAGGCGATCTCGGTTGCAAGCAGCGCTTTTATATGGCGCTCGGAACCATCCAACGCGAAAGTATTTTCAAAAGTCACTCTTCTGACTGTTGCGTGTTGTCATTGGGGGACCCGCGATCGCCGAAAAGGGAGCATCCGAAGTTTACAACGCTCGCGCGTTGTCGGCTGTGCCGTCATATTGTCTCCATCACACTTGCGCCAAATCCTATGAATGCAGTGGGGGTGTTTCTGTTCAAGAGCGCAACGCGCACGTTGAGCCGCTGAAACACTATTAAGAAAATGATGAGACGCGCGGCACACCAAAGTTGGCCGCGACCGCAGCACGATCTCACATATCTAATCCGAAAAAAGCAAGTTTCAAGTACAAGGACCTAATTCATTTCAAGAAGGAATACCGGCGGCATCGCGCCCATGAGCACCGCAGATGACCGGCGTTATCGACTTGGCCAGCACTTGGTCTAGAGATCAAATTCAAGCTCGGATGCGCACCATGAGGCCTAGTTTGGCGCCGGTGGGTGTGGATAAGTGCCCACCTCCGCGCGTTTTCACTTTCCGCCGCTTACTGCTATGGTTCACCCATGACTACACTTACGCGAGAACAAGAAGTAGCTGGCGATCTTCTATACGCTGCGTGGCAGAAGACGAGCGATGCGACGCAAGAAGCCAAGGCGCAATTTGGTGACGGGTCGGAACAGCATGCCCGTGCAGAAGCAGTACAACGAGCAATGTGGCTGCACTATTTGAGCTTGCGACCGTCGGGGGCTCACCCGTAAAAGCTAAAGTGGCGTCAGTATCCAACCCGTGAGGCCGGTCCTTTGCGCCGGTACTCGCCGTTCTTTCACTCTGCATTAGCGCGCTCACACGCTTTCGGGTAAGCACCCGTTTTACCGCAGAAACCTTCGTCGCGCGCCGGACGATGCGAAGCGTCCAACAAAGTCTGAAAACGTGCGGCGTGTAGCGCATGCAAACGAAACGCTATCGGACCAATTCAGTTGACGAAACACCCATAATGGTTATATAGGAATCCGAACGTATTTATCCCTTGACAGCAAGTAAGCCCTCCGCTATATAGGCATCACAAGTGAGGGTTGAGCGATGAAATTCACCTTTAAGCAGTTCCAAGCCGAATTCCCCGATGACGCGGCATGCCTAGAGCGGCTGATGACCATCAAGTTTGGCGGCACAAAGCTGACATGCCCCGGTTGCGGTACGGTGGACGCTCAATTCCACGCAATGGGCACGCGCAAGGCATATGCCTGCCAAGACTGCGGCCATCACATTTATCCGTGCGCTGGCACGATCTTTCACAAGTCCAGCACGAAGCTAACAAACTGGTTTTTCGCCATGTATCTGATGACCAGCACGCGGCATGGAGTGGCGGCGAAAGAATTGCAGCGACAGATTGGATGCACCTACAAAACCGCGTGGCGTATGGCGCACGAACTTCGCAAGCTGATGGCCGCCGCAGATCGCAAGGGTAAGCTGTCGGGCCACATTGAAGTGGACGAGATGTATCACGGCCCCAAGACCGACAAGAAGCACAGCAAGAAGAGCAAAGCAGTTCTGTTCGGTGCTGTAGAGCGTGGCGGTGACATTCGCGTTGGCGTCGTGGAAAACACCCAAATGGGCACGATCAAACCCACAATCGCTCTTAACGTCGAAAAGGGATCAAAGATTAGCACCGATGATGGACGCCATTATCTCAACCTGAGTGGCATGGGGTATGACCATCAATCTGTGAACCACAGCGCCTATGAGTGGGTTCGCGGTGACATTCACACGAACTCGATTGAGGGGCATTGGGGATTGTTCCGCCGCGCCATCAAAGGCACAAACGTCCACGTTTCAAAAAAGCATCTGTGGAAATACGCCAGCGAGTTCGCATACCGCCGCAATCTTCGTGGCTGTCATTGGACGATGTTCAACCGCCTTTTGGCTGGTCTTGCCCTGCCTCGTTTAGTAGAGCCATGAAATCCTCTTTATGGGCAGGGTTGGCGTCCGCCGGTTCAGCTTGAGCTACCACTGCAGACTCCGGGATAGGCTTGTTACGCTTATCGTCCCGCTCATCCATTTCTTTCTCCCGTTGCATCGCCTTCTCACGAAACTTGGGCAGATTTAGAACTCTGCTAATCTGCCATGCAGGAACTACAATAGTCATGCTGCTAGGAATTTGTATCTTGTCTCGGTCGCGGATCACGTCTTCTATATTTTCTTGCTTCTTTGTAACCTTTCTCGCCACAACAGTTTCTGGGTATTGTCCCACATGTATTCCAAGCAAACGAAGGAATGTATTTTCCCTTTCGTGAACATATTCATGCCAATCTTCGATGTCCGGTTGCAAGGTTCCTTTACCGCCATATGTCGTAATAACATTGCGTACTTTTGGCAATCGAACGCGCGGTCCCTGAGAAGCATGCCGAAGATCGCCGGATGGCGTTCGATAAACAAAGGCTGGTGAACCAGAGAACCCCGGACGAGAATGCATGTCAATTATATGTGACGGGCGAACGGAATCGTTTGGTTGCTCTATCGGAGCATCTTCATTCGCCGCGAGACTTAGATTTCCAAAACGGGCCGCTACTAGATTCTTGCGCTTCCCGGGGTGTTCCGCAAACAGACCCAGCATAAAGCAATCTTCGCCAATATTGACGCCATAATCGTTTATAAAATCGGGTGTCGCGAAAAGGTCTTCCGGCACACAGAAAACTATGTCGCCTTGCTGAAGTCTCTCTGTAATATCTGCTACTGCCAAATCATCGCCGCCCGCAATAAATTCCCACTCATCTGGCTCCAAGTGAATAAAGCGACTATTCCCATCTTCGGTGTTCAATCGGATGATTGAGGCCCAAGACGGCGCGACATGTTGCGCGGTTACGGCATAAATGTGCATGGGCGGAGCACCGATATGAGGTGGCGCATCTGACCGGGGGCGGCTCACGATTACCCCAGTGCCCATCGGTCCGCGCAAATCACCCGTTTTCGGATTTGTCCCGAACAGAAAAAACACCGTCGAAAAAAAGATGTCGTTTAGACGCGGCATACCAAATGGTGTCCATCGAGGGCCCAGACCTTCGAACCTTGACGCCCGGAACTCAAGCCGCTCGGGGAAATTGGCATCGGAAAATCGGATTGGGTGCCCCATCTACGGCCCACAACCACACTTGGCGTAAGGGGATAAATACGGAATCCGAATCCGTTCGAGCGAGGCCGTCATGACCGCAACCCCTTCCACCTATTCCGTCGGGCGCGGGCGGCCGCCGCTGCATACGCGGTTCCAGAAAGGCCAGTCCGGCAATCCGAGCGGCAAACCGGGGCCGGCAAAACTCGCAAAGCAGCGGTTCGAGCGCGCGCTTTATGCGGCGCTGGAAGGAAGCGAAGCGGAGCTTGAGCAGTCGAAGCCGGATAATGTCATCGCCGGGATCGCCAGGCGAATGGCGCTCGACGCCTCGGCCGGGCGCATATCGGCAGTCAAGCTGATCTTGTCGCTGCTTGACGCAGAGAGCAAGAAATCGGCGGGCAGGGGAGCTGACGCGGCCGAACAACTCTTCACCGGCGCAGAGGTTCTTTCCCTGCTGCAGGGAAAAAACCAGGGAAACGAAGAGCGATGGCTGGAGGATATTCTGAGGCCGGACGCGCACGAGGAACCGGAGCAGCCGGATAGCAGCGTCCGCAAGGAACAAGTGGGCGAGGCGGCGCGAGCCGCTACCACGCGCGGGCGAAACGAAGCGGCACCGTCTTCCCTGGTGCAGGGAAAAACGCAGGGAACCGATAAAAAACTTACGGAGCAGATTTGCCCGGCGTTGGTAGCAGAGCAAACGCCCGCCCTGAAACGCGCGCAGCTTATGACAGGCGCGGCGCCCGTGACTTCAATCGGCAATATCCGGGAGGTTTATAACAGGCAGAGGGCGGCGTCGTTTCCCATGATGCTCAAAGGCGCTGCGGTTGATCGCAAGGCGGCTGTTCGGGCTCGCGCCCCGGCACACGGCACTTGATGAGAAATGAATAGGAAGCGGGCGCTCTGGTCTCATTCTTCTGCGAGCGCGTCTTCATAGGCCTGCGAAGCCTCAAGCCAGCTTGTTTCTGCATCGGCCAGTACGCGCACGGCATTGACACGCTGGCGGCCAAGTTCGGCTGCCTTCGCAGGATCGCGAGAGAAGGTATCAGCCTTTGAAAGCGCCGCGTCGATGTCAGCAATGTCTTTGGTCAACTCCGAGATCTGGCGCTCGGCGATCAGCGCTTTGTCTTTGAGCGGCTTCAACTCACGGCGCCGTGTGGCGGATTCCCGGCGTTGACCGCGTCGGCTATCTGTTCGCGCGCTTTCGGTTTGTTCTGTCTCAGGCGAGAGAACCTGTTTGCGGTAATCTTCGAGATCTCCGTCGAAACCTCTCACCTCGCCGTCGGCCACCACAATCAACCTGTCGACGGTTGCTTCCAGAAGGCGGCGATCATGGCTCACCAGAACCACTGCGCCGTTGAATTCATTGAGCGCCGACAGCAATTGCTCCCGCGCGTCGATGTCGAGATGATTGGTGGGTTCATCGAGAATGAGCAGATTGGGTGCGTCGAGCGTCGCAAGCGCGAGCATGAGACGTGCGCGTTCACCGCCCGACAATTCGCCGATGCGTGTCAGGGCTTTGTCGCCAGAGAGACCAAAGCCGCCGAGCTGTGTCCGCAATTCGCGCTCGGACAGGCGAGGCCGCATGTGCCCGAGTACATTAAGCGAGGTCAGTGATCCGTCGAGTTCGTCGAGCTGATGCTGCGCAAAATATCCGCACACCAGTTTCGGCGCGCGCACCACATTTCCGGAGAAGGGATCGAGCCGGCCGGCGAGAAGCTTTGCGAAAGTCGATTTTCCGTTGCCGTTCTTGCCGAGCAGGGCGATCCGCTCGTCGGGATCTATCCGTAGCGACATATTGCTCAATATCGGTCTGTTCGGCTCATAGCCGGTTGCAACCCGTTCAAGAGAAAGAAGCGGCGGACTGGCGGGAGCAGCCTGTGGCAGGCGGATCGGCGCCACGGTCTCGTCGATCATGATTTCAACCGGCTTGAGCCGCGCCAACATTTTGAGACGGCTTTGGGCCTGCCGCGCCTTGGTCTGTTTGTAACGGAACCGGTCGACGAAGGCCTGCATATGGGCGCGCGCGGCTTCCTGTTTCTTCGCCGCCGCCGCGTCGAGGTTGCGGCGCATCTCACGCGCTTCGACAAATGCCTCGTAATTTCCGCTGTAAAGCGTGAGCTTGCCGCGCTCCAGATGGAGAATGAATTCCGCCGTCGCATCGAGCAGATCGCGGTCATGGCTGACGATGATTACTGTTCCGCGATAACGCCGCAGATAGTCTTCGAGCCAGAGGACACCTTCGAGATCGAGGTAGTTGGTGGGCTCGTCGAGAAGTAGCAGATCGGGCGCCGAGAATAGGACACCGGCGAGGGCTACGCGCATGCGCCAGCCGCCGGAAAATTCGCGACACGGTCGTTGTTGTTCGGTGGCCGTAAATCCGAGGCCGGCAAGGATTGATGCAGCGCGTGCCGGCGCGGACCATGCGTCGATCAATTCCAGTCGCGCGTGGATTTCACCCAGACGCGCGGGGTCGATCTGGCTTTCGGATTCCGCAAGTAGATCCAAACGCTCTTTGTCGGTGGAGAGAACAGTGTCGATCAGCGTTTCGCTTCCGCCCGGTGCTTCCTGTGCCACCGCACCCACACGCCAGGCTTGGGGTAGAGCGATGTCGCCCGCGTCGGGCGCTGCGTCTCCCAGGATGAGTTTCAGCAGTGTCGATTTGCCGGCGCCATTCCGGCCCACCAGTCCCGTTCGGCGTCCTGCCGGCAGATGAGCGCTCGCCCCGCCAAGAATCTCGCGACCCGCTATCCTGTAGGTGATGTTTTCGATCGACAGCATGGCTGGGGTATCTGTTCGGCCGGGCTCTCTAGCACAGCTTGCGGCGTGGAAGGGCGGCTTCTATAAGGCGCCCGCATCGCAAAATCGAATGGAGCAGGAGAATGGCGGTCGAACGCACGCTGTCAATCATCAAGCCGGACGCCACCAGGCGTAACCTCACGGGCGAAATCATTGCCCGGTTTGAAAAGGCCGGCTTGCGCGTCGTCGCCCAAAGGCGGATGCGATGGAGCACCGAAGTGGCGGAAGCTTTCTACAATGTGCACAAGGAACGTCCGTTCTTCCGCAGCCTTGTAGAATTCATGACCTCCGGGCCGGTCGTCGTGCAGGTTCTGGAAGGCGAAAATGCCGTCGCGCGAAACCGCGAGGTGATGGGTGCGACGGATCCGGCGAAGGCAGATGCCGGCACGATCCGCAAGGACTTCGCGGAATCCATCGAAGCGAATTCGGTGCATGGATCGGATGCCGCGGAAACGGCGCTTCATGAAATCCGTTTCTTCTTCTGCGAGCTCGATATCGTAGGTTGAACCATCGGGCGGAAGGGCTCGATCATGGCCGACAAGGTTGTTGTCATCACCGGTGCCACCTCCGGAATTGGAGAGGTTGCCGCCGACCGCCTTGCGGCCAAAGGTGCCCGGATCGTTTTCATCGCGCGCGATCGTGCGCGCGGCGAAGAGACGCTGAAACATCTGCACGCGATTGCGGGCGGGGCGGAGCACAAGGCATTTTACGCCGATCTGTCCCGCCTCTCCGAAATGAAGCGTGTTGCGGCGGAAATTGCGGACGCAGAGCCGGAGATAGATGTTCTCGTCAACAATGCCGGCGCCTTGTTCAGCAGCAGAAAAGTGACGGAAGATGGGCTCGAAGCGACATTCGCGCTCAATCACATGTCGTATTTCGTACTCACCAACCTGTTGCGCTCCAGGTTGAAAGCCGGTGCGCGCATCGTATCCACAGCGTCGGATGCTCATAAAGGCGCCCGGCTCGATTTCTCCGACCTGCAATCGTCACGCAGTTACAGTGGATTCGGAGTCTATGGACGTTCCAAGCTCTGCAATATTCTCTTCACGCGTGAACTCGCTCGCAAGATCGATGGCAGCGGTATCACGGCCAATTGCCTTCATCCGGGTTTCGTTGCTACCCGGTTCGGAGACCAGTCGGGCGGTATGATGTCGTTCGCCGTGCGGGCAGCCAAGAATTTCGCACTGACGCCGGAACAGGGCGCGGAAACCATCATCTATCTCGCGTCTTCGCCAGAAGTAGAGAATGTGACGGGTGGATATTTTTACAAATGCCGCCCCTCAACGCCGACGCGCGAAGCACAAAACGACGCTGACGCGAAACGATTGTGGGAAATCTCGGCCGAGATCGCGGGATTACCGGCGTAGTTATTCTTTTTCTATTTTGTGCGGGTCAACGATGCGCTCTTTGCGCGATTTCTCGGCCTTTGAAGCGTCGCGCTGAGCCTTGGGTGTGCCGTACTTGGCGCGGTTCGCTGCGGCGACTTTCTGCGCGTTATCGCGCTCATTCATCTTTCGCATGCGACGCAGATTGACAATTTCAGCCATTCAAACCGCCGTCGTTCCGACCCGGAACCTTACATTATCTGGCGCTGGGAACAGTAGAGAGTGCGGCAACGCGCAAGGCGCTGGCGAGGGGACGTGTCGCGCGTGCCGCGTCGATGGTTGCCACCAGCGCGGACAGACTCTGGTGCGAACGATGCGCCTGATGTTCCAGCGCCGTCCAGAATTCCTGTTCGAGCGCCACGCTCGTGCGATGCCCAGCGATGCTGAACGATCGCTTTTTCAGGAAACGCGAGCTGGTTGTTTCAGCCGCCACCGCCGACACCCGCCTTGGGATGGATCATTTCTTCGGCGCGTACGATGCGGTCGAATTCCTGCTCGGTCACAAATCCGAGTTTGACCGCTTCCTCCCGAAGGGTAGTGCCGTTCTTGTGTGCGGTCTTCGCGACCTTGGCGGCGTTGTCGTAGCCGATGGTGGGTGCTAGCGCGGTCACAAGCATCAGCGAGCGCTGAAGCAGGTCTCCGATCCGTGCTCTGTCGGGTTCGATACCTTCCACACAATGTTCAAGGAAGCTGACCGAAGCATCACCCAGGAGACGGATGGATTGCAGCAGATTATATATCAGCACAGGTTTGAAGACGTTCAGTTCGAAATTGCCCTGACTGCCGGCAACTGTGATCGCGACATGATTGCCCATCACCTGTGCACAGACCATCGTCAGCGCTTCGCACTGGGTGGGATTCACTTTGCCCGGCATGATCGACGAGCCGGGCTCGTTTTCCGGCAGATGCAATTCGCCAATGCCGGAACGCGGCCCTGAACCCATCAGGCGTACATCCTGCGCGATCTTGTAAAGCGATGCCGCGACGGTATTGAGCGCCCCCGACATGTGGACGACAGCATCATGGGCGGCGAGCGCTTCGAACTTGTTGGGCGCCGTGACAAAAGGCATGCCCGTCATCTTGGCCACTTCTTCAGCGAAGCGGCCCGCAAATTGCGGCGGAGAATTGAGACCGGTGCCGACCGCTGTTCCGCCCTGTGCGAGTTGATGAAGAGCCGGTGAGGCCGCCTCGATACGCGCGATACCATACCGGATCTGCGTTGCGTAGCCAGAGAACTCCTGACCCAGCGTTACCGGCGTTGCGTCCTGCAGATGCGTGCGCCCGATCTTGATGATGTCGGCAAAGTGTTTTGTTTTCTCCTCGAGCCCGCTTTCGAGACGGCGCAGTGCGGGCAGAAGCCTGTCGTGAATCTCCGTCACCGCGGCGATATGCATGGCCGTCGGAAAGGAATCGTTGGAAGACTGGCTTTTGTTGACGTGATCGTTGGGATGGACCGGCGCCTTGGAGCCCATCTCGCCGCCCATCATTTCGATGGCGCGATTGGCGATGACCTCATTGACGTTCATGTTGGTCTGCGTGCCGGAACCTGTCTGCCAAACTACCAGCGGGAAGTTATCTGCGAGCTTGCCGTCGATGATTTCCTGGGCCGCGCGCGCGATGGCTTCGCTGCGCTCGCCGTCGAGCTCGCCCAAGGCAAAATTCGTACGCGCGGCCGCACATTTGACGATCGCCAAGGCGCGGATCACCGGCTCCGGCATGCGTTCGGTGCCGATACGGAAATTGCGCCGGGAGCGTTCTGTTTGTGCGCCCCAATAACGGTCTGCGGGAACGTCAATGGAACCGAAGGAATCGGTTTCACGTCTCGTTTCTGTCATGTCCTACTCGATGTGCTGGAGGATGTTCATTTCTTGCGGAAAGAATCGAGATTGACAACCTCGCCGGGCGGGGCAGGTTTGTCGATCTCTGTTTCTTCGTGCCCGACCGGGGCCAGCGTTGGGTGTTTTGTGGCGGGCGCGTCCTCGAATTCGGTCTGGAAGTTCAGTCCGAACTGAACGCCGGGGTCGACGAATGCTGTCATCGCCTCGAACGGAATAGTCAGCGTGGCCGGAACCTTGCGGAACGACAGCGTCACTTCGAAATGATTTTCTTTGACCTTCAGACCCCAGAACTGATGCTGAAGTATGATAGTCATTTCTTCGGGATATTGCTCGACCAGAAAATCGGGAATCTCTACGCCGGGGAAATGCGTACGAAATGACAGCCTGAAATGATGCGAAGCGACGAGGCCGTGTTTCTCCACATGTTTCAGTGCGCCTCGAACCACGCCGCGAAGCGCCGCATCCGTCAATGCCTTGTAGCCGATATAATCCTTCGTCATGGAACCTGCTGGCCGTTATGTGCCTGAGACTAAGCGGGCGCGTTTGCGAGTCAATCCGCGGCGTCGCGCAATTTTCGGTCCCGGAACGCACTCCACTTGCAGGTGGTCTCCTATGTTGATGTTCAACCGCATTGGCTCGCGAAACTGCGCAGATGTTCGCACGATTGATTTACCTTATGGTGTACGGATGCGGAGAAAGTGGGGAGCTTCTGTTGCCCGGTGCTCCCCGAAACCGCGCTTGCCTAATTAGGCAGCGAGGGCCATTTCATTATCGTTGGCACCTGTACGATCAGCCCGATAACGGCGGATACCATACCGAGCAAAAGGTCAGCCTTTACACGTCCGTCGATCCTATTTCGCCCCCGCCGCGAAGCTTCGGAAAGCTCCCTGGTGGAGGCGCCGGGTACCGCCCCCGGGTCCGGTCCGCTTATTACGCAGCCGTTTATCGCCATAGTCCGGGCGAACCCGGACAGTCCCAATATAGACATTCCCCGCCGGAAGTTGAAGGCGCGATTTCGGAGACGATCTCACCGGAAATCCGGCGCGAAACCTATGGCGGTCCCATCCAAAATCGGTCTCAAATGGCCGGCGCAATTCGGATTCGTGAAGGGGCGGCCCAGCGGTGCGGCAATATCTGGACCTGATGCAGACGGTGCTCGCACGGGGCGTTGAGAAACGCGACCGCACAGGAACCGGCACGATTTCCATCTTTGGTCATCAGATGCGCTTCGATTTGACGGGCGGTTTCCCGCTGGTCACCACGAAAAAGCTGCACGTCAAATCCATCATTTATGAGCTGTTATGGTTCCTGCGCGGCGACACAAATGTCGGGTGGCTGCGCGAACATGGCGTCACCATCTGGGACGAATGGGCCGACGCGAACGGCGACCTCGGGCCCGTCTATGGCTCGCAATGGCGTTCCTGGCCAAATCCGCATGGCGCTGCGATCGACCAGATCGCGTCCGTGCTTGCCGACATAAAGCGCAACCCGGATTCGCGGCGCCTGATCGTTACGGCCTGGAACCCCGCGGATATTTCCCGGATGGCGTTGCCGCCATGCCACTGTCTGTTCCAATTTTATGTCGCGAACGGCAGGCTCTCGTGTCAGCTCTATCAGCGTTCGGCCGATATCTTTCTGGGCGTCCCGTTCAATATCGCGTCCTATGCACTGCTGACCCTGATGATGGCGCAGGTAAGCGGTCTCGCGGCGGGAGAGTTTGTCCATACACTGGGTGATGCGCATCTCTATTTGAATCATCTTGAACAGGCACGTGAGCAATTGAAGCGCACGCCTCATCAATTGCCGCGCATGCAAATCAATCCGGCCGTCACGGATATCTTCGGGTTTCGCTACGAGGATTTTCGATTGGAGAATTACTCGGCGCACCCCCACATCAAGGCGGACGTAGCAATTTGAGCGACGTGACCGTTAGATCGATTCTTGCCGGCGACGAGGACGCAATTATCACGTTACTGCGCGAATTGGCTATCTATGAAAAACTGGATAGTCGTTTTCATCTCTCGCCGGAGACCGTCGCGCACGATTTCTTTTGCGAGCCTCCTGCCATCCGTTGCGAGCTGGCGATACTCGCTCAGCAGCCGGTGGGAATCATGACGTGGTATCCGACCTATGCGAGCTTCGCGGGAACACGAGGCATCTATCTCGAAGATTTCTACGTGCGCCCGGATATGCGCCGCCGCGGTATTGGCCGGGCGCTGTTGGGCCGCCTCGCAAAGCACGCGCAGGAAAGCGGCGCCACGCGCATCGAATGGGCCGTGCTCAAATGGAACCGGCCTGCGATGGATTTTTATGAAAGCGTACATGCGCAGCGCGTCGATGACTGGCATGTCTATCGGCTCGTCGGGAAGGCGCTCGCGGATATGGCCGGCGCATGAGCCGGATTGCGTTGGTCGTGGCTATGGCCGCCAATCGCGTCATCGGCGCGGCTGGCAGTATTCCTTGGCACATCCCCGGAGACATGCGCCATTTCCGTAATGTCACGATGGGGAAGCCTTGCATCATGGGCCGGCGGACGTGGGAGAGCCTGCCGAAAAAACCATTGCCTGGCCGGAGCAACATCGTTGTGAGCCGCGATCCCGAATATCATGCGCCGGGAGCCTCGGTAGAAGATTCTTTCGATGCTGCGTTGGTACGGGCCGAAAGCGAACACTCCGAAGAAATAGCAGTCATCGGCGGCGCGGAAATTTATAGCATGGCGTTTCGCTGTGCTGATCTCATCTATCTTACGGAGGTGCACGCCCAGTTCGAAGGCGACACCTATTTTCCCGAAATCACGCGGGATGAATGGGAGGAAGTCTCGCGGGAAGAGCAGCGATCTCCGGAAGGCATCGGATATGCCTTCGTCACTTTCCAGCGCAGAGGAAAGCGATGTGATTGAGGAGCATACGGAATCCGCGATGCGCGAATTCGCGTCCGGGCTTGCATTTCCGGAAGGGCCGGTGGCAATGCGTGATGGCTCCGTTTTGGTCGCGGAGGTGGCGTCCGGCAAAATCACTTGTGTGAAACCGGATGGAAGGACTTTGACAATCGCCACGCCGGGCGGAGGACCAAACGGCCTCGCAATTGGGCCGGATGGCGCGCTCTATGTCTGCAACAATGGCGGCAGTTTTGAATTTCACGAACGCGGTGGGTTATTGGTGCCGGGACATGCGCCGGAATCCCATCGCGGAGGGCGTATCGAGCGGGTCGATCTTTCGACCGGGATCGCAGAGCCCTTATACGAGAAATGTGATGGCCGGCACCTCATTGCTCCCAATGATCTTGTTTTCGACTCTTCCGGTGGGTTCTGGTTCACAGATTATGGTGTAGTGACGGCGGAAGGCCGCAGTCATGGCGCGCTTTACTACGCGAAGTCGGACGGCTCCGAGATTAAACGCGTTCTGCGCGAGTTGATTTCGCCGAACGGCGTTGGGCTCTCGCCGGACGGGATGACCGTCTATTTCGCCGAGACATTTACTGCCCGACTGTGGAGCCTGCCTCTGATTGGTCCGGGCCAACGAAATAAACTTCCGGGCTCTGCACCGGGCCTATTTGTCGGCGCCTATCCAGGATATGCCTATTTCGATTCGCTCGGCGTACAGGGAGACGGTGGTATTTGCGTTGCTACCCTGCTCGCGGGGGAAATCACGACGTTCTTGCCGGGAACAAACAATATCCGCCGCACAAAGGTCGCTGATCCTCTTGTGACGAATATTTGCTGGGGCGGCGAGGCGATGACAACGGCTTATATTACCGCATCGGGAACCGGGAAGCTCCTTATAACCGACTGGCCCGAGCCGGGCCTCAAGCTGGCCTACGGCACTTAGACTTTCGAATCGAAGGGCGATCATAATTTGAGACACCATGCGTCGCCTTCATTTTGGGAACGCTATGCCAAGCTGCCTGCCCGCCTGCGCGGCCTTGCAGACAAAAGTTTTGCCCTTCTGAAGGACAATCCCAGACATCCATCGCTTCATTTCAAAGAGGTGGGGAATTATTGGACTGTACGGGTTGGCTTACGCCATCGGGCGATAGCAGTTCGGGACGGCGAGGTAATTGTATGGTTCTGGATCGGATCTCACGCCGAATATGATGACCTGATCCGATAAATTACATTTCTTTGGTACGCCCTTCACTCAAGGCACGAAGAGCTTCAGCAGCATAATGGTCGAGTTTTCCGGCATGGATATCGGACTCAATTTTTGAGTCGAATACTGCGGAGTCGAACTGCTCAAACCACGCGCGAAACTCGGCAAGTTTCTCCGGCGGCAGTTGTTCGACGGCTCTCTCGATTTCTTCAAGTATGGTCATCTGCGTATCTTAGCACGGCTGATAATCGGACAAAAGCCACAAGCCAACTGCGGGAGGTTAGCGATTCACTCCATCACGATCCGTGGCGGCTGTCGAATGGGGGCCGTGAGTGATCTGGCGATATTTTCCGCAATCTCCATGAAGGCTTGTGCCTCCGCGCTTTGCGGTGACTGGGCGACGATGGGCGTTCCTGCGTCGGAAGTTTCGCGAATGGCAGACACGAGCGGAATTTCTCCGAGGAATGGTACGTTTAGCGTTTCCGCTGTCTTTCGTGCCCCGCCATGACTGAAGATATGACTCTTCGTCCCGCAATTCGGACAGACGAACACGCTCATGTTTTCGACAATGCCGAGGATCGGCACCCTCGTTTTCTGGAACATGAAAAGCCCCTTGCGGGCATCGATTAGGGCAAGATCCTGCGGCGTCGAAACAATGACGGCACCTTTGAGCGGTACGCGCTGTGCCATCGTAAGCTGTGCATCTCCCGTTCCCGGCGGCATATCCACGACGAGCACGTCGAGCGGCGCCCATGTCACATCGAACAGCAGTTGTGAAAGCGCGCTCGTCACCATTGGCCCGCGCCAGACCATCGGTTCGTCCTCTTTGATGAGGAAGCCGATCGACATCGTCTTGATGCCGAATTTTTCGATCGGCTGAAGTTTCTTGCCGTCTTCCGAGCGAGGCTTCTGGTAGATATCGAACAGGCGCGGCAAGGACGGCCCGTAGATATCGGCGTCAAGGAGACCGGTTTTCAGTCCGAGCTTCGAGAGCGCCAGTGCGAGATTCGTGGCGACTGTCGATTTGCCGACACCGCCTTTCCCACTGGCAACGGCGATAATGGCTCCCACACCGGGAATGCCATTTGGGTTTGGGGCCGGATCGCGCGCGTGAGCTGCATGGCGGGACGTTGGCTGATGCGCGGTCAGAACCGCTGTCACCGACAACACGCCGGGGAGCGCGTTAACTGCCGCCTCGGCCTGTTTGCGCAACGGCTCGGCTGCGGCACCACGTTCCGCAGGCACCTCGATGGCGAAACTGACGTGGCCGTCTTTCAGGATGAGACCCTGGATAAGACCCGCAGAGACGAGCGTCTTGCCTGTTGCCGGATCGGGGATTCCTGCAAGAGCGTTTAGTACATCTTCTCGAGTTGCTGGCGACATTCGAAACAGCTCCGTGCCGTGGCCCGACGGCAATTGCTCAACAGGCACATTTATTGCGCGGGAAAAGGGATGCCCATATAACCGCTCCGCCCCGGAAAACCAAGAAACGGCGTAGGTTCGGGACTTAAGGAAGCGCACATGCCTTGGAGTTCGCAATCCGGTGGCGGCAACGGCCAGACCCCGCGTGGTCCCTGGTCTAAAGGTCCCTCTGGGGGCGGCCTGATCAAGCCGCCCGACTTCAACAATATTTTTGGCCGCGGGCGAGACCGATTGCGGCGCGTTCTGCCGGGCGGTGCAATGACGGCGGGCGGTATCGCCATCGTGCTTTTCGGACTTCTTGCGGTCTGGCTGCTGAGCGGAATCTACTTCGTTACGGCTCGCGAGCAGGGCGTCGTCCTTCGCTTTGGAAAGTTCGTCGCGCGAACGCCGCCCGGCATCAACTATCATTTGCCCTGGCCGATCGAAACGGTCCAAACCCCGGAAGTAACGACCGTCAATCAGATCACCATAGGCTACCGAACCGGCGCCGAAGCCAGTGACGAGAGTGAAGGCGAGGATGC
>DASXXW010000154.1:0-9103 GCA_036502865.1 Rhizomicrobium sp. | reverse complement strand
GCGGCCGCAATATGGCTTGTGCGCCACCATCTCCTGATGAGCGACACCGCGCAGCGACGGGATATTTCGGATCCCCTCACCATTCGAAAATTTGTTGGCGAAGTACAATCTCCGGAATTGCTGCGCATGTTGCTGGTGTTGACGGTGGCGGATATTCGTGCAGTCGGCCCGGGTGCATGGAACGGTTGGAAAGGTCAGTTGCTGCGCGAGCTTTATCACGAATCCGATTCCGTGATGTCGGGTGCATCGGCACCCGCGCGCGGCGAACGCGTAGCAGAAGCAAAGAATGGTTTGATAGAACGGCTTAGGGATTGGAGCGAGGCGGCGCGCGAAGATGCCACGTCTCATTTCGGAGAAAATTACTGGCTCTCCTTTGATACGCGCGAACTCGAACGCAATGCGCGCCTGCGCGCTCGCATGGCGGATCGGAAAGAGTCTTTCGCACTGGCATTCGATACCAGCGAGTTCCGTTCGATTAGTGAAATTGCGATCTGCACCCCGGATCAGCCGGGTCTATTCTTCAAACTTGCGGGCGCTATCGCTGCATCGGGTGGTTCCATCGTGGAGGCAAAAGCTTTCACGGCTGAAGACGGCCTCGCGCTCGATGTGTTCGCGGTGCAGGACTTTGAAGGTCGGCCATTCGGCGACGATGCACAGATCGCGCGACTGCATAAGGCCATCGCCCGCGCACTGAGCGGTCAGCTTCCAAGGCGTGCTGCAATTATCAGGCGGCCTGAGGCAATGCGGGCCGCGGCATTCGAGGTTCGTTCGCGCGTGAGTTTCGACAATGAAGCCTCTGCTTCCGCTACAGTCATCGAACTTCAGGGCGCGGACCGTCAGGGGCTTCTTTTCGATATCGCGCGCGGCCTGTTCGAGTTGCAGCTATCCATTTCATCGGCAATCGTGGCGACCTATGGGGAACGGGCAGTGGACGTGTTCTATGTCCGGGACTTTTCCGGAAACAAGCTGACAGGCCCCGACCATCTTGCCCGGGTCGAAGCCCGGTTGATGGGGGCGCTTACGCCAGCCTCTTGAAGCGCCTGTCTCGCCCGGCCATAACCCCCTACCCCTTGGAACCGTGTCATGACCACGTCCGCACACCGCCCGCTCGTATTCTCCGGCATGCAGCCGACCAACACGCTGCATCTGGGCAATTATCTTGGTGCATTGAAGAACTGGATAAAACTGCAGGAGACGATGGATTGTCTCTATTGCGTCGTAGATCTGCATGCGATCACGGTCGAGCAGGATCCAAAAGCACTTTCGGCGGCAACGCGTGAAGTGGCCGCGGCCTATGTTGCGAGCGGCGTCGATCCGGCGCGATCCATCCTGTTCAATCAGAGCCAAGTTCATGAGCACGCAGAACTGGCCTGGGTGTTCAATTGCGTTGCCCGAATGGGATGGCTCGGGCGAATGACGCAGTTCAAGGAGAAAGCCGGCAAGCATCGCGAAAATGCGAGCGTCGGGCTGTTCATCTATCCCAATCTGATGGCG
The DNA here is from genome assembly GCA_036502865.1 of Rhizomicrobium sp. Taxonomy (GTDB): domain Bacteria; phylum Pseudomonadota; class Alphaproteobacteria; order Micropepsales; family Micropepsaceae; genus Rhizomicrobium. Next base: position 7,609 of record DASXXW010000154.1, on the reverse strand, counting down.
GCGGACATTCTGGCTTACAAAGCTACGCATGTGCCGGTTGGCGAAGATCAGAAACAGCATCTCGAACTCGCCCGCGACATTGCGCAGAAGTTCAACAATGATTTCGGCGTGCCCGGTTTCTTTCCTCAGCCCGAACCCGTGATCGTCGGCCCCGCGACACGTGTGATGTCGCTGCGCGACGGCACAAAGAAAATGTCGAAGTCCGACGAGTCGGATTATTCGCGCATCAATCTGACCGACGACGCCGATACGATTGCGCAGAAAATCCGCAAAGCCCGCACGGATCCCGAGCCGCTTCCGGATTCCGAAAAGGGTTTCGAGGGACGGCCGGAGGCGGAAAACCTCGTCAATATCTTCGCCGCACTGGCCGACGAATCCCGCGACACCATCATAACGCGTTTCGCCGGGCAGCAATTCTCGGGCTTCAAGAACGAGTTGGCGGAGCTTGCTGTAACGAAGCTCGTACCAATCGCCGGGGAAATGCGCCGCCTTTTGGGCGATCCCGCCGAGATCGACAATCTGCTGCGTCGCGGCGCCGAAAAAGCTCACGCGCTGGCAGCACCGATCATGAAAGAGGTCAAACAGATCGTAGGATTCGTTTCGTGAGAACAAAACGCCCTTCCCTCTCCTTCTGCACGGGAGAGATGGCGTTCATCGATCCATGACGGGCGCAAAAGCCGTCCTTGTCACAGGCGCAGCCAAGCGGCTCGGCCGGGCAATTGCACTCGATCTTGCGAAGAACGGCTGGAATATCGCGCTGCATTACAATCATTCGGAATCTGACGCGCAGAGCGCGGCCGCGGCCATCCGCGACATGAACCGTGATGTCGTGCTCCTGCGTGCCGATCTCCAGAATGAAGAACACGTAGCGGGTCTTATACGGCGCGCCACCGAAACGCTCGGGCCGGTCGCGGGACTCGTCAACAGCGCATCGATTTTCGAGGCCGACGAATGGGCAACGGTGACGCAGGATTCCTGGAACAAACATCTTACCGTAAATCTTCGGGCGCCGTTTGTGCTCGCGCAGGAACTTGCCCGTGCGCTTCCCGAATCCGAACACGGTGCCATCGTCAATATTGTCGATCAGCGCGTCCTCAAGCCGACACCTCAATTCATTTCTTACAGCCTGAGCAAAGCGGGCCTCTATTGGCTCAATACGACGCTTGCCCAGGCGCTTGCGCCTCGCGTCCGGGTAAACGCCGTGGCGCCAGGACCAACCATGATCAATGCCCGCCAAAGTGAGGATCATTTTCGCCGGCAGCGCGAAGCAACGATCTTGGGAACGGGTGCCGAGCCGCAGGATATTTGTGACGCGGTACGCTATCTTCTCACTGCTTCCGCCGTAACCGGACAGATGATCGCGGTCGATGGCGGGCAGCATCTGATATGGCAGACGCCGGATGTGACCGTCGTCGAATGAAGGACGCAGAATGACGCCGCAATCGCTCCACTACGCCGACGCCAAGAAATCTCTGCGGCATGTTTTCATCCGCAATCTCGAAGTACTGGCGCATGTCGGCATCCACGGACACGAGATAACAAAACAGCAGCCCGTTCGTATCAACGTGGATCTTGCCGTCGAAGATACGGTTCCGCTCGAGGATCAACTGGAAAATGTCGTCGATTACGAAGCGATTACCCTGCGCATTCGCGCCCTGATCGCAAAGGGGCATGTCAATCTCGCGGAAACGCTGGCGGAGCAAATCGCCGGCACCTGTCTGGAAGACGTACGCGTGAAATCTGTTCGTGTCCGCGTAGAGAAACTCCACGCCGTTCCGGGCGCAGAAGCTGCCGGCATCGAAATCGAGCGTTGCGCGCCGCACGCTTGAGCGCGATGCTATATATGCATCATGAGCGACGTTCCCGAGCCGGCTGAAAACGCCTCCCCTTCTGCATTGACGGGGCCGGCACGCATCCAGGCCTATCTGAAGACGTTACCCGACGCGCCCGGCGTCTATCGCATGCTGGATGCGAAAGGGAACGTTCTCTACGTCGGCAAAGCCAAGAGCCTGAGAAAGCGCGTTGCCTCCTATGTGAAGACAGGCGGCCATATAGACCGTATCGCGCGCATGATCGCCGATACGGCCGAGATGCTGTTCGTCACGACCGCATCGGAAATCGAAGCGCTGCTCCTCGAATCCAATCTCATCAAGCGTCTCAAACCGCGTTACAATGTTTCGTTTCGCGACGATAAATCCTTCCCCAACATCCTGCTGCGCGAGGACCACGCATTCCCGCAGATCCTGAAGCATCGCGGCGCCAAGACGGTGAAGGGTGTCTATTTCGGTCCGTTTGCTTCCGCGGGCGCGGTAAATCGTACTCTGAGCGCGTTGCAACGCGCCTTTCTTTTGCGCTCGTGCTCCGACAGCGTGTTCGAGTCGCGTACGCGGCCTTGCCTCCTGTTCCAGATCAAACGCTGCAGCGCGCCCTGCACGGCACGCATTACTCCCGAGGACTATCGCAAGCTTGTGGATGAAACGGAGTCATTCCTCACAGGCAAGAACCGCGCGGTTCAGGCAGCCCTAGTCGAAGACATGAACGCTGCATCGGATGTACTCGATTTCGAACGTGCCGCGCGGCTGCGCGACCGCCTTCGCGCCATGAGCCACATTCAATCGCATCAGGGAATCAATCCGGCGACCTTCGCGGACGCCGATCTGTTTGCAGCCTATGCCCAGGGCGGACAGATCTGCATACAGGTTTTTTTCTTTCGGGCCGGACAGAACTGGGGAAACAAGCCCTATTTCCCGCGCGCCGACCGCGATCTCACAACTGCGGAAGTGCTCGAATCTTTCGTCGGCCAATTTTATGACGAACGCACCGCGCCGCCATTGTTGATTGCTTCCGAAGCGATGCCGCAAAAGCATCTTCTTGCCGAGGCGCTATCGCTCAAGGCTGGGCGCAAAGTCGAGATTGTTGTTCCACAGCGTGGCGAGAAGCGGGAAATACTTGACATGGCATTGCAGAATGCGCGCGAACAGCTAGCGCGGCGTCTTGCGGAAAACAGCGCCCAGCGCGAATTGCTCGAAGGCGTGGCCGAAATTTTTGGATTGGAAACGCCACCGCGCCGGATCGAAGTCTATGACAACTCCCACATCCAGGGCTCGAATGCGGTTGGTGCAATGATCGTGGCCGGATGTGATGGCTTCGAAAAAGGCGAGTACAGAAAGTTCAATATCAAATCGACCGATCTCACCCCGGGCGATGACTATGGGATGATGCGGGAGGTGCTGACGCGTAGATTCTCCCGGCTTGTGCGCGAGGCCGAGGACGCCAAGGCCAAATGGCCGGACGTGGCGTTAATCGATGGCGGACCTGGACAACTGGCAGTTGCGCAGAGCGTGCTGGAGGATCTGGGGGTCGAAGACGTGCTGCTCGTGGGCGTTGCCAAGGGACCCGCGCGTGATGCCGGCCGCGAACATTTCCACATCAAAGATCGTGAACCGTTCCGGCTCGATCCCAAAAGCCCGGTGCTCTACTACCTCCAGCGCCTGCGCGACGAGGCACACCGCTTTGCCATCGGGTCGCACCGGAAGAAGAGGGCAAAAGCACTTGGCGCCAATCCGCTCGACGAGATCGCCGGCGTGGGTGCGTCCCGCAAGCGCGTGTTGCTCCAGCATTTCGGGTCCGCCAAAGCCGTTGCGGGCGCGAGCCGCTCCGATCTCGAAGCCGTGAACGGCGTCAGCGCGGCACTGGCGCAAAAAATCCATGATTTCTTTCATCCGCGTGCCGCCGAGAATTAGCTTGCCGGGTGTCGCGTCGGGCACGAAAGGGTCTAGACTGACGCCATGCTTCGCCTTCCCAACACGCTGACGGTCCTGCGCATCCTGCTTGTGCCGGTTTTCGCCCTCGCCTTCATTGTCCTGCCGGGTGAGACCGGACGGCTCACGGCCTTCGCCATTTTCTGCCTTGCCGGTATCAGCGATGTGCTGGACGGATTCGCCGCGCGGAAGCTACAGGCGAGTTCGGAATTCGGCCGCATGCTCGATCCGATCGCGGACAAGATCCTCGTCAGCATTGCATTGATGATGCTTGTCGCACGTCACATTCTGACAGGCTTCCAGCTCGTACCGGCGCTCGTCATCCTGGCCCGCGAAATACTTGTCTCAGGCTTGCGGGAATTTCTGGCGACGACATCGGTGAGCGTACCGGTGACGCGTGTCGCCAAATTCAAAACCGTGCTGCAGATGATCTCCATCGGCGCGATGATCCTCGGACCATCGGCGGAGAAGATCTGGCCGAGTTCGATCAATCTGGCCTACGCATTGCTTTGGACCGCCGCTGCGCTGACCGTCTACACCGGCATTGCCTATTTCCGCGCCGGCTTGGCTCATATTCGCAGCGCACAACCCCAACGGGGTAAATTGGCTTGAGACTTCTCTATTTCGCCTGGGTCCGCCAGAAAATCGGAACCGGCGAAGAGCAAATGACTCTTCCGGCCGATGTGAAGACGATTTTCGAACTCATGGAATATCTGCGCCAGCGTGGTGCCGGCTACGCAGACGCGTTCGGAGATACAAAACGATTGCGATCCGCCGTTAATCAGGAACATGCATCTCCTGCTTCGGAGATTTGCGACGAGGATGAGATTGCTTTCTTTCCTCCGGTGACGGGCGGATGAGGATAATTCGTATTCAGGCGGACGATTTCGATCCCGACACCGAATGCGATGCACTCGTGCGAAGCCGATCCGACACCGGTGCGGTGGTGACCTTCACTGGCCACGTGCGCGGCGATCGCGATCTTACCGCACTAACGATTGAACATTATCCCGGAATGACCGAGCGGGAGATCGCGACGCATGTTATGGAAGCGGAAAGGCGCTGGCCGATCCTAGGCACGGTCGTTCTCCATCGCATCGGCCGGCTTCATCCGGGCGAGCGGATTGTACTCATCGCCGTCGCCAGCGCGCATCGCGAAGCATCATTCCGCGCCGCAGAATTCCTCATGGATTATCTCAAGACCCGCGCACCATTCTGGAAACAGGAAGAACGAGGAACGGAAATTGTCTGGGTGGAGGCGCGTGAGAGCGACACCGGAGCGGCTCACAAATGGCAAACAGAATAAAGTCCCGCTACACTTAAGCATTGGGCCGCTGCTGGCACTTAAATTGCCGGCAGCGGCGAAACCAATCAGAAAATCTGAGACAGGGCTCAGGGAGTAATCGAGTACAGAATACCTTCGCTGTTTACGCCGCCATAAATCGTCGTCCCGTAAAGCGTACCCTTTACATTGACTACGCCCGAGGGGGGTTGTTCTCCGTCTTCGCAGAATTTTGTATCGCAAAAATTATGCAGGATCGTTTCGGCACCTGTCTGGGAGTCGACTGCAAACACCGTCCCATGGCTGTTCTTGTCACCGTCGAGATAGGTGGTCCCGTAAAGCGTACCATCGACATTGATCAGATCCGCCAAAGGGTACCCGCCATCCGGCACGAGTCCAAAGGAGTGCAGAATTGTTTCGACCCCGGTCTTTCGCCCGAGGGAGAATACGGTGCCGAAATTGGACGCGCCGCCGGAGGAGGTCGTCCCATACAAGGTTTGCCCGATCTTGATCAGGCCGGCCTGGGGCGCCGCGCCATCCGTGCCGCCAGCGAAGGAATAAAAAACGGACTCCGCACCTGTCAGCGGATTGATCGAATACACCGTGCCGTTGCCAGACGCGCCGCCGCCGACCGTCGTCCCATAAAGCTGGCCCGCGTCGAGGAGCAGTCCAGAATGGGGTTCGATACCATCCGTACCGCCGCCGAAGGAATGAAGGACCGTCTCGGCTCCGGACGTCGGATCGACGGAAAACACGATGCCGTTGCCGTTGGCGCCACCGGCTTCGGTCGTTCCATAGAGAATGCCGTTTACGTCAACCAGCTTGGCGCGTGGTGATTCGCCATCCGTGCAATTTTGCTGACTGCAAAAGGAGTACAGCACCGTCTCAACCCCGGTCGCGAGATTCAGCGAAAATACCGTGCCATCGCCCGCGGTGCCGCCATAATAGGTCGTGCCATATAGCGTGCCCGCGACATTAATCATGTTGCCGATTGGGTATTGGCCATCTGTGCCATTACCGAAGGAATACAACGCCGTCTCGGCGCCGGTCTTCAGGTTATACGAGAACACCGTACCATCGTCGTAAATACCGCCACTGGTCGTCGTGCCATAGAGCTGGTTCTTGATCCGTATCAGACCGGCCTGGGGATTTGCACCGTCGTTACATTCCCCATTGCAAAAGGAATAAAGCACCGACTCTGTTGCAGCCTGTGCAAGCATGCTCTGGGTGATGCACCCCAGCGCGCACGCGATGATTACGCTTGAAATTCTATTCATCCGAACCTCCCCCTTTTTTCCTTCAAGTGTTGGTGCCAGCCAAACTCCCGGCTCTTGCCATAACCCTAGATTACGACATTTTGTTAATGACGCATAGGAGTTGCCTAGAGAGGGTCGGGCGGCTTCGGCGCGACAAGTCCGGAGACGGCCGAAATGCGTGCGTTGACTATTTCCGGCCGAGCGCCGCGTCCGCACGCACATCATTGGCGTAGTCGTCCATCATTGCCTCGGTGATCTGCGCCGGCGTGAAGCTATATGGCCCGACCTGCGAAACCGGCGTGACTTCGGCTGCCGTGCCGGTGAGGAAACATTCGGTAAAGCCAGCCATTTCGGCCGGTTCGATATGGCGCTCGAAAACCGGAATTTGCCGCGCGCGCGCCAGCTCGATGATTGATTGACGTGTAATGCCGTCGAGGAAACAGTCCGGAATGGGCGTATGCAGCGCACCGTCTTTGACAAAGAAAACATTCGCGCCGGTGGCTTCCGCGATGAAGCCGCGATAATCATACATCAGCGCATCGGCAAAACCCTGTTCCTCCGCAGCGTGCTTGGATATCGTGCAGATCATATAAAGACCGGCTGCCTTCGCCTTGGTCGGGGCGGTGTCGGGCGCAGGGCGGCGCCAGTTCGAAATCGTCAGGCGGATGCCTTTGCGTTTTTCTTCAGGGGAAAAATAAGACGGCCAGGGCCAGACCGCGATGGCCACATGTATCTTTGAATTCGGCGCAGCGACAGACATCGTCTCGCTACCGCGGAAAACGACGGGCCGCATATAGGCATTATCCATCCCCTGCGCCTTGGCTACTTCCTCGCAGGCGCGATTGATCTCTTCCTCCGTGTACGGAATTTTCATTCCGAGAATCCTGGCGGATTCGAAGAGCCGGCTGGTGTGCTCGGCCAGCTTGTAGACCCGGCCATTATAGAGGCGCTGGCCTTCGAATATCGACGAGGCGTAGTGAAGCCCGTGCGTCAGCACATGGGTCTGAGCTTCGCGCCAAGGTACCAATCGGCCATCATACCAGATTGAGCCATCGCGATCGTCGAAGGGAATGAGTGCCATGAAACCACCTTGCAGACCCGGGCCACATTGCCGGGAGGATTACGGATGGGCCGTTCTATGCCCGAAAGGAAACGGGTGGACCCTTTCCCGGCTCCGTCTATATCTTCGGGTGTGTGAAGTGAAGCGGGCAACGTGAGCACAAACCAGGATGCCCATCTCCTCGTCGTCGATGACGACGTACGCTTGCGCGCATTGCTGCAGCGCTACCTGACTTCGAACGGTTATCGGG
>DASXXW010000153.1:0-17100 GCA_036502865.1 Rhizomicrobium sp. | reverse complement strand
CGATCAAGCAGAAGGGCAAGAAGAAGCTCTTCCGCGGCCGTCCCTATGAGCGCAGCGATGTCAAGAAAGCGGTCGTAACCCTCCAAGAGGGTTACCAGATCGATATTACAACGGGGCTCTGATATGGCGCTCAAGCAATACAAACCGACGACGCCGGGTCAGCGCCAATTGGTGTTGGTCGACCGTTCCCAGTTGCATAAGGGCGGCCCGATCAAGAATCTCACCGAAGGCCAGACGCGTAATGGCGGCCGCAACAATACGGGCCGTGTGACGGTTCGCTGGCAAGGCGGCGGTCACAAGCAACGCTATCGTCTGATCGATTTCAAGCGCCGCAAATTCGATATGCCGGCGCGCGTGGAACGGCTCGAATATGATCCGAACCGGACGTCGTTCATCGCTCTTCTGAAGTACAAAGATGGCGAGCTCGCTTACATCCTGGCGCCGCAACGTCTTGCGGTTGGCGACACGGTGATCTCGGGTGAGAAGGTCGACGTGAAACCGGGCAACGCGATGCGGCTTGCATCGATCCCGGTCGGTACGATCGTTCATAACGTTGAAATGAAGCCCGCGAAGGGCGGCCAGATCGCGCGCTCTGCCGGCACCTATGTGCAATATCTCGGCCGCGACGGCGGTTATGCCATGCTGCGCCTCAATTCGGGCGAGGTGCGCCGCGTTCCGCTCGAATGCATGGCGACGATCGGTGCGGTTTCGAATCCGGACCATATGAATGAAATCATCGGCAAAGCCGGTCGCAATGTCTGGAAAGGCAAGCGTCCGAATGTGCGCGGTACGGCGATGAATCCCATCGATCATCCGCATGGTGGTGGTGAGGGCCGTACCAAAGGCGGACGTCATCCGGTGACGCCGTGGGGCAAGCCGACAAAGGGCGCTCGTACGCGCAAGAATAAGCGTACCACGAAATTCATTGTGCGTTCGCGGCACGCCAAGAAGACGCAAGGGTAACAAGAATGACTCGTTCAGTCTGGAAAGGTCCGTTTGTCGACGGTTATTTGCTCAAGAAGGCGGAAGGCGCGCGTGGTTCCGGCCGCAAGGACGTGATCAAGACCTGGTCTCGGCGTTCGACCATTCTGCCGCAATTCGTTGGACTTACTTTCGGCGTGTACAACGGCCGCAAACATATTCCGGTGCTCGTGACGGAAGACATGGTGGGACACAAGCTCGGCGAGTTTTCGCCGACGCGCACGTTTCATGGTCATTCCGCTGACAAGAAGGCAAAGAGGACGGCTTAGATGGGCAAGAAAACGCGCGCGCGCGTCCTTCCTGCAGACAAAGCTCAGGCTATCGGCCGTTCGATCCGAACGAGCCCGCGCAAGCTCAATCTCGTCGCGCAATCGATCCGCGGCAAGTCGGCTGAGCAGGCTCTGAATGAGCTCACCTTTTCACCCAAGCGCGTGGCGCGGGATGTGAAGAAAGTTCTGCAGTCTGCAATCGCGAATGCTGAAAACAATCACGATCTCGATGTCGACGATCTGGTCGTCAGCGAGGCGAGTGTCGGCAAGAACATGGTGTTGAAGCGCTTTCATGCACGTGCTCGCGGTCGTGGCGCCCGCGTCGAAAAGCCTTTTGCTCAGGTGACGATCACCGTGCAGCAGAAGCGCGAGGAAAAAGAAACAACTTCAAAACGCAGCCGCGGCGACTCCGCGTCGGCAAGGGAGACGGCCTGATGGGCCAAAAAGTAAATCCGACGGGCCTGCGGCTCGGCATTAATCGCACCTGGGACTCGCGCTGGTACGCGGGCAAGAAAGATTACGGCCGGCTGCTGCAGGAAGACATCAAGATCCGCAACCATCTCAGCGAGCGGCTGAAGCAGGCGGGCGTGTCGCGCATCGTCATCGAACGCCCGCACAAGAAGTGCCGGATCACGATTCATTCGGCCCGCCCCGGTGTCGTCATCGGGAAGAAGGGTGCCGACATCGAGAAGCTCAAGAATGACGTGCAGCGCTTCACGAGCGACGAAGTTCATCTGAACATCGTCGAGATCCGCAAACCGGAAATCGATGCGAAGCTGGTCGCGGAGAACATCGCGCAGCAACTCGAGCGCCGCGTAGCCTTTCGCCGCGTGATGAAGCGCGCCGTGCAGTCGGCCATGCGCCTTGGCGCGCAGGGCATCCGCATCAATTGCGGTGGACGGCTCGGCGGTGCGGAAATCGCGCGCATGGAATGGTACCGCGAAGGGCGCGTGCCGCTGCATACGCTGCGCGCGGATGTGGATTACGGCGTCGCGACCGCTAAGACGACCTATGGCACATGCGGCGTGAAAGTCTGGATCTTCAAAGGCGAGATCATGGAGCACGATCCCATGGCGACCGAGCGTCGCCAGGCCGAGGCTTCGGATCCCAATCGTGCTGCAGGCTCCGGCCGTGCGCAGCAGGCGCCTGGACATTGATGGATTGAAATCATGCTACAGCCCTCTCGCACCAAATTCCGCAAGCAGCACAAAGGACGCATTCACGGCGCGGCCAAGGCCGGCACGGCGCTTAATTTCGGCGCCTTTGGCCTGAAGGCGCTTGAGCCGGAACGCATTACTGCGCGCGAGATCGAAGCCGCACGCCGTGCGATCACGCGCCACATGAAGCGCGCTGGGCGTGTTTGGATTCGCGTGTTTCCGGATGTGCCGGTCTCCAAGAAGCCGGCGGAAGTGAGAATGGGTTCCGGTAAGGGCGCTCCGGAATATTGGGTCGCTAAAATCAAACCGGGCCGGATTTTGTTCGAAATAGACGGTGTGGATACGGAGACCGCGAAGGAAGCATTGCGGTTGGGTGCATCCAAGCTGTCGATCGATACTAAATTTATTGCGCGGCTCGAGGTCTGAGACATGGCGAAGAAAAAGAAAGATCCGGCCGATCTCCGTTTGCAGAGTGCAGACGAACTCGGCGATTCGCTGACGAAGCTGAAAAAAGAGCAGTTCAACCTGCGCTTCCAGCGGGCGAACGGCCAGCTCGAAAATACAAGCCGCGTGCGTGTGGTTCGCCGCGAAATTGCGCGCATTCAAACCGTGCTCGGCGAACGCAGCCGTAGCGCGGCGCAGTAGAGGCAAAGGAACGAAAATGCCCAAGCGCATTCTTCAGGGCGTCGTGGTCAGCGACAAGAACACGAAGACGGTCGTGGTGAACGTCGAACGTCGCTTCACGCATCCGGTGATGGGAAAGACCGTGCGCCGGTCGAAAAAATATCACGCGCATGACGAGAACAAAGAGTTCAAGGTCGGCGACGTGGTCCGCATCCGTGAGTGCCGTCCGCTCTCCAAGTTGAAATCCTGGGAAGTGATCGGTCGCGTGGGCGCCCAGGAGCGCGGCACGGGAGGCCACTCATGATTCAGATGACGACGGAACTCGAGGTCGCCGACAATTCGGGCGCGCGTCGCGTGATGTGCATCAAGGTGCTCGGCGGCTCGAAGCGCCGATATGCCGATGTCGGCGACACGATCGTTGTGAGCGTGAAAGAAGCCATTCCGCGCGGACGTGTGAAGAAGGGTGAAGTGCTCAAGGCTGTGATCGTGCGCACCGCACAGGGCGTGCGTCGTCCGGACGGTAGCCTGATCCGTTTCGATTCCAATGCGGCAGTGCTGGTCAACAATCAGAACGAACCGATCGGTACACGTATCTTTGGACCGGTCACACGTGAGCTGCGTTCGAAGAATCACATGAAGATCATTTCGCTCGCGCCGGAGGTGCTGTGATGGCTGCGCGCATCCGCAAAGGCGACCGCGTGATTGTTACCACCGGCCGCGACAAGGGGAAAAAGGGCGAAGTGTTGAGGCTGTATCCGAAGGATGAGCGCGCGCTGGTTTCAGGCGTGAATATTGTCCGGCGGCATCAGCGGCAGACGCAGCGTCAGCAGGCTGGAATTATTAGTAAAGAATCGCCGATTCATCTGTCGAATCTCGCACATGTCGATCCCCGGAACGGCGATGCGACGCGAGTCGGGTTCAAGATGCAGGACGGCCGCAAAGTTCGCTTTGCAAAGAAATCCGGTGAGGTCATCGATGTCTGATAAGAGCGCGAAAGAGCCGCGCGCAAAAAAGCAGCCCCAGCCGGGCGGCAAAGGCGAAGGCAAAACCCAGGCTGAAGGAAAGAAAGTCGCGAAAGGCGAGGGTAAGGGTAAGGGCGAAGCTGCGAAGGCGGAAGCCGCGCCAGAGGCAGCCCGCGATGCCGATTACGTGCCGCGCATGAAGAAGCGCTACGAAGAGGTCATTCGTCCGGCGTTGCAGGAGGAGTTCGGTTATACGAACGCCATGCAGGCGCCGCGAATCAAAAAAATCGTGCTCAATATCGGCGCGGGCGAAGCGGCAGGCGACCAGAAGAAGATCCAGTCTGCGGTGAACGATCTTACTGCCATCGCGGGTCAGAAAGTTGTGGTCACGCGCGCAAAGAAGGCCATTGCGACCTTCAAGATCCGAGAGGGCCTGCCGATCGGCGTGAAGGTGACGTTGCGCCGCGATCGCATGTACGAATTCCTGGATCGCCTCGTGACGATGGCTCTGCCGCGCGTCCGCGACTTCCGCGGCCTTAACGGGAAGAGTTTCGACGGCAACGGCAATTATGCGCTCGGACTGAAGGAACAAATCGTCTTCGTCGAAATCGATTACGACAAGACCGAGAACGTCTGGGGAATGGATATCATCATCAACACGTCCGCAAGGACGGATGCGGAAGCGAAAGCACTGCTCAAGGGCTTTCAATTTCCATTTATCAATTGAAGACGGGACTAGCATGGCAAAGCTGAGCCAGATCAACCGTAACAAGAAGCGCGAACAGATGGTGGCGCGTTTTGCAGCCAAGCGTGCGGCGCTGAAAGCGACAACTGAAAACATGTCGGTTCCGCCGGAAGAGCGGTTCGCCGCGCATTTGAAGCTCGCGAAATTGCCGCGCAATTCATCGAAGACGCGCATTCATCATCGTTGCGAGCTAAGCGGACGGGCGCGCGCCTATTATCGCAAGCTCAAGCTGTCGCGCATCGCGCTGCGCGAACTTTCGAATTTCGGACAGGTTCCAGGTATGACCAAGGCGAGCTGGTAGGAGATTCCAAATGGCGATAACAGATCCCATCGGCGATCTTCTGACGCGAATCCGTAATGGACAGTTGCGGGGTATGGCGAAGGTAAAGTCACCCAATTCGCGCCAGCGGGTGCGCCTGCTCGATGTGCTGCAGGCCGAGGGTTTCATCCGTGGCTATGCGGAAGTGGAGTTCAAAAGCGGCCAACGCGAGCTAGAGATTGAGCTCAAATATCACGAGGGCCGGCCAGTTATTCGCGAATTGAAGCGCGTTTCGACACCCGGCCGACGTGTCTATGCGTCGGTGAGCGACCTGCGTCCGCACCGTAGCGGGCTAGGCGTGTCCATCGTTTCCACGCCGCAGGGTGTGATGACTGATATCTCTGCCCGCGAGAATAATGTCGGTGGCGAAGTTCTTTGTCATGTGTTCTAGGCGGCGAGCTACGGAGTAGAAACTAATGTCTCGTATCGGCAAGAGGCCGGTTCCGCTGCCCAAGGGCGTCTCCGCCACTGTGGAAGGCAGTTCCGTCCGGGTAAAAGGCCCCAAGGGCGAGTTGAGCGTAAAGCTGGTCGACGAGGTCGAGGCGAGCATAGGCGCGGATGGTGTCACTGTTGCGCCGCGCGAGGGCGCGGAGCGTGGCCGTCAGATGTGGGGTTTGAGCCGGACGCTTGTGAACAATCTCGTCACCGGCGTTACGCAGGGTTTTACCCAGAAGCTTGAGATTTCCGGTGTCGGTTATCGCGCGGCGGTGCAGGGCAAAAACCTGCAGCTGCAGCTCGGCTTCAGCCATGACGTCGCCTATCCGATTCCGGACGGCATCGGCATTGTTTGTGAGAAGCCGACGATGATCGCAGTGAGCGGTATCGACAAGCAGTTGGTAGGTCAGGTGGCGGCGGAGATCCGCGCCTACCGCCCGCCGGAACCCTACAAGGGCAAGGGCGTGAAATATGCGGGGGAACGTATTCTCCGCAAGGAAGGCAAGAAGAAGTAGCCATGACGCACGAAACAAATTTGTTCGAGCGACGCAAGCGGCGCACGCGGTACCGGATTCAGCAGGCGGCGGGATCAAGGCCGCGTCTGTCCATCTTCCGGTCGGGCCGGCATATCTATGCCCAGCTCATCGACGATCGCGAAGGCGCAACGCTGGCGATGGCCTCGACCAACGAGAAAGAAGATCGTCCGGCGAAGACATGGAATGTCGAAGCGGCGTCAACGGTCGGCAAGAAGCTCGCCGAGCGCGCGATGGCCAAAGGCATCAAGCAGGTTGTGTTCGATCGTGGCGGTTATATCTATCATGGACGCGTCAAAGCGCTGGCCGATGCCGCGCGCGAAAGCGGCCTGGAATTTTAAGCGAAGGAACGGCAGATGGCGCGTGAACCCCGGCAGCGCGAAGAACGCGATAGCGAATTCGTCGACCGACTGGTGCATATCAATCGCGTGGCGAAAGTGGTCAAAGGCGGCCGTCGCTTCGGTTTCGCAGCACTCGTGGTCGTAGGCGATCAGCGCGGGCGCGTCGGCTTCGGGCATGGCAAGGCGCGCGAAGTGCCTGAGGCGATCCGCAAGGCGACCGATGCGGCCAAGCGCGCGATGGTCCGCGTGCCACTGAAAGATGGTCGCACGCTGCATCACGAAACCCGAGGTCATCACGGTGCAGGCAAGGTTCTGGTGCGTCCGGCGCCGGCAGGTACGGGCATCATCGCAGGCGGTCCGATGCGCGCAGTTTTTGAATCGCTGGGCGTTGGCGATGTTGTCGCCAAATCGCTGGGGACGTCCAATCCCTACAACATGGTGCGCGCGACGTTCGACGCGTTGAAACTGCAGCAATCGCCGCGCATGGTGGCGCAGCGCCGCGGCCGTAGCGTGAGCGAGATTATCGCGCGTCGCGAAGGTGCGCCCAAAGGCGAACAGGCGACGACGGGGAGCTAAGGATGACGGCAAAAGGCAAGAAGACGGTGACGGTGCGGCAGATCCGCAGCGCCAACCGCAAACCCGAGAATAAAGCTGCCACGTTGCGTGGACTTGGCCTCGGCAAGATTCGCCGAACGCGTACCCTCGAGGATACGCCGGCGGTACGTGGTATGATCCGCGCGGCAGCAAACCTCGTCGAGATCGTCGAGGAGAAAAAGTCATGAGGCTGAACGAGCTCGCCAATAATGAGGGCGCCCATCGCCGCAAGTTGAAGGTAGGTCGTGGCTCCTCGTCGGGGCTCGGTAAGACCTGCGGTCGGGGCGTGAAGGGTGCCAAGGCGCGCACAGGCACGAAGGTGTATGGTTTCGAAGGCGGCCAGATGCCGCTTTACATGCGCCTGCCGAAGCGCGGCTTCAAAAACATCTTCGCTAATGACTTCGCGGAAGTCGGGCTTGCGCGCATCCAGAAGGCGATCGATGAAAAAAAGCTCGATGCCTCGGAAAAGATCACGGAAGAAGTCTTGAGGAAGGCTGGTCTGGCCCGTTCGAGCCGTCATGGCATTCGCCTGATCGGCAGCGGTCTTAGCGCGAAGCTGGATATCGAAGTTGCGGGTGCCTCGTCGGGCGCCGCCGAGCTGATCAAGAAGGCCGGCGGTTCGGTGTCGCTGACATTTCGCAAGCCCGTTCATATGAACAAGAAGGGCGAGCCGGGAAAGAAGGCGCAGCGCCGGGCGAAGTCGGCCGAGAAGCGCACCGCACGCGAGGGCTAGTCTACACATTGAGGCGCGTGGCGGTTCGCCGTCCGTCCGCGTAACATCTCCGGGATGGCATCCCTGATACGGCGGGCGGGGGTGAAGTTCAGGAGCGTCTCATGGCCTCTGCGGCCGAACAACTTGCAGCCAATTTCAACTTCAGCAATTTCGGCAAGGCGAAAGAGCTGCGGGAGCGGATTTTTTTCACGCTCGCGCTTCTCATCGTTGCTCGGCTCGGGACTTTTATTCCGATGCCCGGCATCGATCCAAGCGAGCTCGCACGGCAGCTAAGTCAGCAGCATGGCGGCGTGCTCGACATGTTCAATCTGCTGTCGGGCGGTGCCGTTCAGCGCATGGCCATCTTCGCGCTGGGCATCATGCCCTATATTTCTGCGTCGATTATTATCCAGTTGATGACGACGGTCATTCCCGAACTCGACACCTTGAAAAAGGAAGGCGAGGCCGGACGAAAGACCATCAATCAATATACGCGCTACGGTACGGTCGGCCTGGCCGCATTGCAGGCCTACGGCATCGCGCTCGGCCTTGAGCATTGGGGTAACGTCGTCGTCGATCCCGGCTGGTTCTTTCGCATATCGGCAGTGATTACGCTGACCGGCGGAACAATCCTGCTCATGTGGCTTGGCGAACAGATTACCACGCGCGGCGTTGGCAACGGCATCTCCCTGATCATCATGGCAGGGATCGTCGCGCGTTTCCCGACATCACTGACGCAGCTTTTCGAATCGGCGCGTACCGGTGCCATCGACGTCCCCGTCATTCTGCTGATCATGATCGGCGCCATTTTGCTCGTGCTGGGCATCGTATTCATGGAGCGCGCGCAGCGGCGCCTGCTTGTGCAATATCCCAAGCGCCAGGTCGGCAACCGCATGTTCGGCGGCGAATCCTCGCATTTGCCATTGAAGCTGAACGTCTCGGGCGTGATTCCGCCGATCTTCGCGTCTTCAATCCTGCTGATGCCGACGACGGTCGCCAATTTCAACGGCCAGAATGTGCCCGAATGGTTGCAGACCATTTTGACGTATATCGGCCCAGGACGTCCGGTCTATCTGCTGCTTTACGCGGCGATGATCATCTTCTTCTCGTTCTTCTACACATCGATCATCTTCAATCCGGAAGAGACCGCGGAGAATCTGAAGAAATATGGCGGGTTCATTCCCGGCATCCGGCCCGGCAAGAAAACGGCCGAATATATTGATTACGTGCTGACGCGCATCACCGTCATTGGGTCTCTTTATCTCGCCTTTGTGTGTGTACTTCCCGAGGGCCTGCGCACCAACTATTCGATCTTGACCTTCGGCGGCACGTCGATCCTGATTATCGTCAGCGTGACAATGGACACCGTGGCGCAAATCCAGAGCCACCTTATCGCACAGCAATATGAAGGGCTGATACGCAAGTCGAAACTGCGGGGAGCGAGGCGTTGAATCTGGTCCTATTTGGACCGCCTGGGGCGGGGAAGGGTACACAAGCAAGAATTCTGCAAGAACGCCGCGGCTGGCCGCAGCTTTCCACTGGCGAAATGCTGAGGGATGCCTGCCGCCGTGGCACGGAGCTCGGCGTAAAATGCCGGGATCTCATGGATAATGGCGAGCTCGTTCGCGATGAGATCGTGATCGGCATCATCGCCGAACGTCTCGATCAGCCGGATTGCAAAGATGGCGCGGTGTTCGACGGCTTTCCGCGGACGATCGCCCAGGCGGAAGCTCTCGATGCAATGCTTGCCGGTCGCGGCCGCAAGATCGATCGTGTCATCGAATTGAAAGTAAAAGACGAGATTTTGCTCGCGCGTGTCGAGCAGCGAATCCGGGATGGCGGCCCATCGCGCGCCGATGATACGCCCGATACGCTCAGGCACCGGTTGGGCATTTATTACAAAAGCACGGCGCCGCTCCTTGTTTACTATGAGGGTCAGGGAAAGCTTGCGGCCGTTGATGGCATGGCGCCCATTCCCGATGTGACGGCGGAGATCGCCGCGCTGATCGATAAGCCGGCCGCGCCGGCGAATACAGGTAGCGCCTTACACGCCGCTAAACTGTAGAGACTGTATCCTTCGATACCTTGCGCTATGCTGCCCTTGGTTGCAGGCGTCCGGCGTGCGCCCGCCGCGTTCGCATCACGAGGGAAGGCTTCCGATGAACAAGACGGGACTGCTTTTCGTTACGGCTGTCTGTTTGGGCTTGAGTATTGCGCCGAGGGGCTATGCCGCCTCCACACCGTCGGGATGCGCGACGCGGAATAACGATACGCGATCCAAACTTCTCGAATGCATCACGGAGAAGAATCTCTGGTCGCATTTGGAAGTGTTTCAAAGAATTGCCGATCACCATCCCGATCCTGCCGGGCACGGCAATCGCGATACGGGGACGCGCGGATACAAATCGTCTGTCGACTATGTCGCAAAGCTGATGCGCGAAGCGGGATATGACGTTACCATACAGCCCTATCAGTGGCGGCATTTCGGTATCGACGGCCTGCCGGTTTTCGAAGCGGCCGGACAGACTTTCAACCTGTCGCATGACTGGTTTGTTGCCCGGCTCTCCGGCAGCGGTTCGTTGACCGCGTTCGTGCAGCCGGCAAACGACGCAAGCGGCTGCTCGCGTAGCGATTTCGCCAGCTTCGGCCGGGGGCGCATAGCGCTCTTGAAGCGCGGGAGTTGTGAGTACGACACACAGGTGGAAAATGCGGAGCGGGCCGGCGCGTCCGCTGTCGTCATTTACAATAATGCTCCGTCTGCAGACGATGTAGGCCGCGGGCACCGGGATGGGCGAGCGTTCGAGGCGCGCCTGTCCCAGCCTGCGCAGATACCGGTCATCGGTGTTGTTAGTTACGCCGTCGGCGCCGAACTGTTGCAGCAGAGCAGGGCGGCGCGCCCGCTTTCCGCGCATCTGGATGTGCACACCCGCCACAAATCGGACATCGACTACAACGTGATTGCCGACTCCCGCTTTGGCGACCCGGATCACATTGTCGTTCTTGAAGGACATCTCGACTCCATTTACGGCGCCGGCATGCTCGACAATGCGTCGGGTTCGACAACGATGCTCGAGATCGCGCTGAACATGGCGCATACGCATACGCGCCATCGGCTTCGGTATATTTGGTTCGGCGGTGAAGAAATCGGGCTGCTCGGATCCAAATTCTATACCGAGAACCTGACCAGGAAAGAGAATCGAAAGATCGTCTTCGACATCGATGCGGATGTAACGGCCACTCCCAACTTCGCTCTCCTCGTCGCCGACCCAAAAAATGCATGGAATGCTGACAAGTTTCCACCAAACGTCATCCCCGAGTCGCGCGTCGGCAACCAGGATTTCATCGATTATTTCCGCTCGGTCGGCGCCGTGGCGCGCAATGCCAACAATGACGGGACGGACTCCAACTCCTTCAGCTTGGTGGGAATCCCGAACACGGGAATCTATACGCAGCAGGATTGCTGCAAGCGGCCGTGGGAAGTTGCCCTCTGGGGTGGGTTTCGTGGCGATTTCGAAGGCGTGGTGCCGGGCTGGCATGAGGGTTGTGTCGACACGCCCCACCGCTGGTGCGATAATCTCTCGAACAACGACCAGTTCGTGTTCGAGTTCGTGTCCAAGGCCGTTGCGGCCGTGACGCTGAAGCTCGCAAACGATGCATCGCTGGATCGTGAAAAGCGGCCGTGAAGGCGGGACTTTCCGGTGCTACGGGCGTTGACTGTGTTGGATTAATACCTATAATCCGCGCCCTTGCGGCAACCTGACCTCCAAAAAATGTCAGTTTCGGCCCATTTTGGTGGGGACGGGTCGCTTATGTTTCAGCTCAACCTGGCGTTTGAAGCCGCACAGGGCAAAGGAGATTAACCGTGGCGCGTATAGCCGGCGTCAATATACCGACCCAAAAGCGCGTGGAAATCGGGCTCCGTTACATCCACGGCATTGGTCCGGCCAAGTCGAAGGAAATCTGCGAGAAGGTCGGAATCGCCTCGGATCGGCGCGTCCACGATCTGACGGATGCGGAAATCATCCAGATTCGTGAGGCGATCGACCGCGATTTCCTCGTGGAAGGCGATCTGCGGCGAGAAGTGGCGATGAATATCAAGCGGCTCATGGATTTGGGCTGCTATCGCGGATTGCGTCATCGCAAGGGCTTGCCAGTACGCGGACAGCGCACACATACCAATGCGCGGACGCGGAAGGGCCCGGCCAAGGCAATCGCCGGCAAGAAAAAAGTGACGAAGTAACAGGATCAGACGATGGCAAAGCCGGCTACGCGAGCGCGCAAAAAGGAAAAGAAGAACGTCGTCGTGGGCATTGCCCATGTCGCAGCGAGCTTCAACAACACAATCATCACGATCAGCGACACTCAGGGAAATACGGTTTCCTGGTCGTCGGCTGGTTCGCAGGGTTTCAAAGGCTCTCGCAAATCGACGCCCTATGCCGCCCAGGTGGCTGCAGAGGATGCGGGCAAAAAGGCCGTCGAGCATGGCATGCGCACCCTCGAAGTCGAGGTGAGCGGTCCGGGTTCGGGCCGCGAATCGGCGCTGCGGGCTTTGCAAGCTGTTGGTCTGCAGGTCACGTCCATTCGTGATGTAACACCTATCCCACATAATGGCTGCCGGCCGCCCAAAAGGCGCCGCGTCTAAGCGTACCGCGTTCCATACCCGTCGAACGAATTGGGCGCGGGTTCCGCGTCCGGAAAACGATGAGGACAGACGTGTTTCAGAAAAATTGGCAAGAATTGATCAAACCACAAAAGTTGAAGCTCGAATCCGGTCATGATGCCGGGCGTTCGGCGACAATGGTCGCTGAGCCGCTCGAACGCGGATTCGGACTGACGCTGGGCAATGCGCTCCGGCGCGTGCTGCTGTCCTCGTTGCAGGGCGCAGCCGTGACGTCGATTCATATCGAAGGCGTGCTGCACGAGTTTTCGTCCATTCCGGGCGTGCGCGAGGACGTGACCGACCTCGTACTCAATGTGAAGCAGATTGCCATGCGCATGCATGCCGAGGGGCCGAAGCGTCTCTCTTTGCGCGTGACAGGCCCGGCCGAAGTGAAGGCCGGCCAGATCACAGCCACATCCGACATCGAGATCCTCAATCCCGATCTCGTTCTCTGCACGCTGGATGACAAGGTCGAGTTTCGCATGGAGCTGACGGTTGCCACCGGGAAGGGTTATGTGCCCGCCGAGCGCAACCGGCCTGAGGACGCGCCGATCGGGTTGATCCCCGTGGACTCGCTGTTCAGCCCCGTGAAGAAAGTGAGCTACAAGGTTGAGAATACGCGCGAAGGCCAGATTCTCGATTACGACAAACTTACGCTCACCGTGGAAACGAACGGTGCGGTGACGCCGGATAATGCGGTCGCC
This sequence comes from Rhizomicrobium sp., assembly GCA_036502865.1. GTDB lineage: Bacteria > Pseudomonadota > Alphaproteobacteria > Micropepsales > Micropepsaceae > Rhizomicrobium. Next base: position 4,064 of record DASXXW010000153.1, on the reverse strand, counting down.
TATGCGGCGCGCATTCTCCAGGACCAGCTGCAGATCTTCATCAATTTCGAGGAGCCGCGCGAGCGCGTCACCGAGGAAGCAAAGCCGGATCTGGCTTTCAACCCCGTGCTCCTGAAGAAGGTGGACGAGCTGGAGTTGTCGGTCCGCTCGGCTAACTGCCTGAAGAACGACAACATCGTTTATATCGGCGATCTCATTCAGAAGACCGAAGCCGAAATGCTACGGACACCGAATTTCGGGCGCAAATCCCTGAACGAAATCAAAGCCGTTCTGGCCGAGATGGGTCTCCACCTTGGAATGGAAGTGCCGGGCTGGCCGCCGGAGAATATCGAAGATCTGGCCAAGCGTTACGAAGACCAGTATTGACGAGCTGAAAGAGCCGGGGATCGGAAGACATGCGCCATCGCAACCAGGGCCGGAAACTGAACCGTACCGCTTCGCATCGCGAGGCCATGTTCGCCAATATGGCGGCCTCCCTGATCAAGCACGAGCAGATCAAGACGACTTTGCCGAAGGCAAAGGAGCTGCGGCCTATCGTGGAGAAGCTGGTCACGCTCTCGCGCCGGGGGCCTTCGGATCTTCACGCCCGCCGCCAGGCTTTGGCGCAGGTGGGAGACGCTACCCAGGTGCGAAAGCTGTTCGATGTTCTCGGCCCGCGTTATGCCGAACGTCCGGGCGGTTACACGCGCGTCCTCAAAGCCGGTTTTCGCTTCGGCGACAACGCGGCGATGGCCGTTATCGAGTTTGTGGACCGTGACGAAAGCGCCAAGGGGCAGGACTCCGGTCCCACCACGGCGGATGACGAAACGGAAAGCGAATAGCAATTCTGGCGACAGACTCAGCAGGTAATCAGGGGCGGTTTACGGACCGCCCCTTTGCATTTGAGGGGACAACGAAGGGCCATTCCGATGAGACTCAAAGTATCGCTGTTTGCTGCGGCGTTCCTTTCTCAACTCTGTGCTGCGCATTGCGCCGCCGCGCAGCCGCAATCCATGCCGCAGGTGCAACTCACTTTCGCGCCGGTCGTGAAGCGCGTCGCACCAGCCGTGGTAAATGTTTATTCGCAGTCCGTCGTGCAGCAGTCGGTCAATCCGCTCTTTGCCGATCCAATGTTTCAACGCTTCTTCGGCGCGTCGCCCGAATTGCGCCAGCGCGTCCAGCAATCATTGGGCTCCGGAGTTATCGTTCGCGCCGATGGCGTGATCGTAACAAATAATCACGTCGTGCAGGGCGGCCAGAGCATCGTGGTTGCGCTTTCCGATCACCGCGAATTCAAGGCGCGCGTTTTGCTCGCGGACAGCCGTACCGATCTCGCGGTGCTGAAGATCGATACCAAGGGCGAGCATTTGCCGATCATCGATTTCAGCGACAGCGACAGGCTCTCGGTCGGCGATCTCGTGCTCGCGATCGGCGACCCGTTTGGCGTCGGCCAGACTGTGACGATGGGAATCGTTTCGGCGCTTGCCCGCACGCAGATCGGGGCGAGCGACTATCAGTTTTTCATCCAGACGGACGCCGCCATCAATCCGGGCAATTCGGGTGGCGCACTGGTAACGGCTGACGGCAAGCTCGCCGGCATCAACACGGCGATCTATTCGCGTACCGGCGAATATGCCGGTATCGGTTTTGCGACGCCGGCCAATCTCGTGCGGCGTGTCGTTGAAGGCGCGCTTGGCGGGGGCGTGAAACTGCCCTGGATCGGCGCCGATGGTCAGCCTGTCACATCGCAGATCGCGCAGGCCATGGATTTGGGGCGTCCGGCAGGCGTGCTTCTGAAGAGCGTTTATCCCGGAGGACCGGCAGCGCAGGCCGGTCTCAAGACCGGCGAAGTCATTCTTCAGATCGACGGCGTCGATGTCGAGGATATGCAGGGCCTCAACTATCGCATCGCCACACACAGGCCCGGCGATGTGGTGAAGGCGCGCATAGCCTCGGGGCGGGAAACACACGAAGTCTCGCTCACGGTTGCACTTCCACCCGAGAATCCGCCGCGGCAGCTGACAACGATCAGTGGGCGTAATCCGCTCACGGGCGCGAAAGTAGAAAATCTTTCGCCGGCCGTTGCCGCGGATCTCCAGCTCGATTTTTCGGCGCATGGCGTCGTCGTCGTGTCGGCAAATGCGAACAGCTTTTCGGGATCATACGGATTCCAGGCGGGAGACATTGTGCGCGCTATCAATGGAACGGAGATCCACTCGGTGAACGAGCTCCAGCATGCGCTGGCCAATGCGGGCGGTCACTGGGACATGGTCGTCGACAGGGGCGATCAACGGCTGACTTTGTCCGTGGGCGGCTGAGCAGCAAATAACTAACAATCCTGGCGACGCTGGAGGAATGCGTCTGGCGTTCCGCGGGCGGAATTGCTGTATACGTCCTGGATGTCGGATCTCTTTGAAGCAGGCGGATTGCAGGACGATGCGCCGAGGCCGCTAGCCGACCGGCTAAGGCCGAAAACACTCGCCGATGTCGTCGGGCAGGATCATTTGCTCGCGCCTACGGGCCCGCTCGGCCGGATGGTGGCAGAGAACCGCCCGCATTCGATCATTCTTTGGGGGCCGCCCGGCACAGGAAAGACGACGATCGCGCGTCTGCTATCGCACGCGTTCCGTCTGCATTTCGAGCAGCTTTCGGCTGTGTTCTCCGGCGTCGCCGACCTCAAGAAAGCATTCGAGGCCGCGCGTCAGCGCCGGCGCACGGGGCAGGGCACGCTGCTGTTTGTCGATGAAATTCACCGCTTCAACCGCAGCCAGCAGGACAGCTTCCTGCCGGTGGTCGAGGACGGCACGGTCATACTTGTCGGCGCAACGACCGAGAATCCGTCCTTCGAATTGAACGGCGCGCTCCTGTCGCGCGCACAGGTGCTTGTACTGCGCAGGCTCGATGATGCGGCACTGGAAATATTGCTGACACGCGCCGAGGCTTACTACGGCAGTCCGCTTCCCCTGACGGATGAGGCGCGGGAAACGCTGCGCGCCATGGCCGATGGCGACGGGCGTTACATACTAAATCTCACCGAAGAAATTGCGGCCGTCAAAACGGTCGAGCGGATGGACTCGGCTGCTCTCGTCGGTCTCGTGCAAAAGCGTGCGCCGCTTTACGACAAGAGCCGCGAAGAACATTATAACATCATCTCCGCACTGCATAAATCGATCCGCGGTTCCGATCCGGATGCCGCATTGTACTGGCTGGCGCGCATGCTCACCGGCGGGGAGCAGCCGCTTTATATCGCGCGCAGGCTGGTGCGCGCGGCAGTCGAGGATATCGGTCTCGCCGATCCCCAGGCAGTCGTCCAGGCGCTGGCGGCGAAGGATGTGTATGATTTCCTCGGCAGCCCCGAGGGCGAGATCGCGCTGGTACAAGCCGTGATCTATCTGGCGAGCGCGCCGAAATCGAATGCGGTTTATGTTGCGCAGGGTGCAGCAATGCGCGCCGCGGCCGAGCACGGGTCATTGATGCCGCCCGCGCATATTCTCAACGCGCCGACAAAGCTGATGAAATCACTCGGTTACGGCAAAGGATATGAATACGATCATTCCGCCGAGGATGCGTTTTCCGGTCAGAACTACTTTCCGGACGGAATGGCGCGCGAAACTCTTTACGAGCCCAAAGACACGGGTTTCGAACGTGAAATCGGGAAACGGCTCGAATATTGGTCGAAGCTGCGCGAGAAGAAGGGCTAGCCGGAATACGTCACGCGCCGGATCGGCGTCTTATGGTCTCCAACCCAGGGTTTGCAGGCGCTGTAGCATCCGCTGATCTTCGCGTTGACGCTGGTTCCATTGACGCTGTGTATGGCATTCCCGGCCGCCGCCCAGGCGCGAGCCGATGGCGGGCGGCGCAGTCCGGCAAACAATTTCATTCAAACTGTCTTGCACTGTCTCTTGCACCGGCGCGGTGCTTTGCACCACCACAGTTTCGCCCGGTGGAGTTGTGTTTTGTTGCGTTGGAGGCGGCGATGGCTGCGCCGGATCAGCACATGCCACCGCGGGGGTTAATGCGATGGTGGCGACCACAAGGAATTGAAATGCACGCACCGGCATTCTCCGCGCTCCGTCCCGAAACGA
>DASXXW010000152.1:0-18874 GCA_036502865.1 Rhizomicrobium sp. | reverse complement strand
CGGATGCGAAGGATCTGGTGGTTACGGGCGGCGAGATCCTGTTCGACGATGTGGTGTTTTCCTACGAACCCGAGCGTGTTGTTCTCAAAGGTGTGAGCTTCCGCGTGCCGGCCGGAAAGACCGTCGCTATTGTGGGCCCATCGGGTGCTGGAAAATCCACCATCTCGCGCATTCTCTACCGCTTCTACGATATTTCATCGGGCAGCGTGACGATCGACGGGCAGGATCTCCGAGATGTGACGCAGGCCTCGCTGCGTGCCGTCATCGGCATCGTCCCGCAGGATACCGTCCTTTTCAACGATACGATCCGTTATAACATCGCCTATGGACGCATCGGCGCCAATGAAGCGCAGATCAAGGACGCGGCGCGCATGGCGCAGATCGATCCTTTTATCCGCGAGCTTCCGCTCGGTTATGATTCCATGGTGGGCGAACGCGGATTGAAGCTTTCCGGCGGCGAGAAACAGCGCGTGGCCATCGCGCGCACCATCCTGAAGAATCCGCCGATCCTGCTGCTGGACGAAGCGACCTCCGCGCTCGACACGCATACCGAACGCGAGATTCAGAGTGCGCTCGCGGCCGTCACGAAGAACCGCACCACGCTCGTCATCGCGCACCGTCTATCAACTGTGGTAGATGCCGATGAAATCCTTGTTCTCGATCACGGCACCATTGTGGAACGCGGCCGTCACTCCGAACTGATCGCGCTGAACGGCCATTATGCCGCTATGTGGAACAAGCAGAAGGAAGCCGCGGCGGCACGCGAACGTCTCAAGGCGGTCGAAAGCGATCCCGATGTGGAGCCGCAAATTGCACGACAGCCGATGCCCGCAGTGTAGTAGGACGTTCCATCCTTTCCTCCCCCGACACCGTCGGGGGAGGGGGACCGCGAAGCGGTGGAGGGGGCGGCAAAGTACACTTGTGTTGGTAATCGCGCATCGGTTCCGGAAAGAATGGCACGCAGAGCCGCGGAGACGCAGAGGAGTAACAAAAGATTGTTCTGCTCCGTGCACGCTCTGAGAACTCCGCGTTCTCCGCGTCTCCGCGTGAGCCGTTTTTCTCGAAGCCGGCGATAGGCCCTGAGGTGACTGACAGGCGGTATGGCCCAGATTATGGCGTCACTTCGCACTTGCGGTGATTGAGGCGGGCGGCTTAGCGTATCGTGGAAAATGTTCAGCAAGATCAGGGAGATGCGTTTCATGCTTTCTGTCCGCCGATTTATTCGCAGCGCGATTCTGGGTTCCTCCGTCTGTACCCTGGCAGCCAGCGCACACGCCAAAGCTCTCACCGTGCTGCATGATTTCGCCGGGCCGCCAGGCGACGGTTCCTTTCCCTATAATCCGGTGACCATCGGCCCCGGCGGGACGATCTACGGAGCTACCAATCTCGGCGGCAGCGCGAATTCGGGAATAATTTTCAAGCTCGCAAAGGACGGCACCGAAACACTGCTCCATTCCTTCGATGGAGGTTCCGGCGGTTCAGATCCCAATGCCGGTGTGACGCTCGATCCGAAGACCGGCAATATCTACGGAACGGCAACATTCGGCGGCGGCGAAGGTTGCCGCAATGGCTGCGGCGTCTTTTATGAACTGGCAGCGGACGGCACCTACACTGTGATCCATAGCTTCACGGGCGGCAGCGACGGCGAGAATCCTGCCGGAAGTCTCGTGCGCGACCGTCAAGGTAATTACTACGGCCTCGCTACGAGTGGCGGACCCAATGGCGGTGGCATGGTGTTCAAATATACCGGCAAGGGCGGGCTCAAAGTGCTGCATGGCTTTGGCGGTTCGGACGGCTTTCAGCCGCAGGGTAGCTTGCTGTTGGACAAATCCGGTACGCTTTATGGTGTCACCGAATCCGGCGGTGCCGATGATTATGGCGTGGTGTATCGGCTCGGCACCAACGGCAAGGGATTTTCGGTGCTCTACAGTTTCACCGGCGGCGCCGATGGCGGCTATCCTTCAGGCGGTTTGGCGAGCGACAAGGCCGGCAATCTCTATGGCGCGACCAATCTCGCCGGCAATGGCCAGGATCCCAATGGAACCGTGTTCAGGCTGGCGCCCGATGGAAGCGTGACCACGCTGTATGTCTTCACGGGCGGAGCGGATGGCGGGTACCCGGCGGGCGATGTGTTGCAAAGCGGCGGAAAAATCTACGGCACGACAACGGGGGGCGGCGCCGATCAGGATGGGGTGGTGTACGCAGTGGATGCGGTGAAAGGCGGCGAGAAAGTCGTTCACAGTTTCACTGGCGATGACGGTGCGGGACCTCAGGCGGGACTAACGGAGTATCATAAGCGCTTGTATGGAACAGCAGGCGGTGGTGGGACAGATAATTATGGCGTCGTGTTCCGGATGAAAATGAAATAGCTCGCCTCCGAGCTGTCAGCTTTATAAGTAGCTGGAGGATGCGAAGGCCGAGAGCGGCGGGTCACAGCAGCAGCTCGTTCTTTCCTCCCGGGGTTTGCCGGGAGAGGGAGACTCGGAAGCGTTGGAGGAGGCGTCCAAACGGAGGCCCCGGATTGCCGCTTTGCGTTCAGCCACGTCCCCGGCGTGGGGAAGGAAAGCCGCGCCCTTTTCTTTCCGCCGCTTTGTCCCCATGTTGGGCCGGAATCCGCTAAAGGTTGCAGTTGCGAATGGCATTGATTGGTCCAAGTGGAAGGCCGTTGACGGCGTCGGGCGCGAAGCCGGCGCAAGGCGGCGAGGCGCCGTCCGGCGCCTATGTCAAAGACGGTTCCATAGAGAGTTTCGCCTCCGATGTGCTTGACGCCTCGCGTCAGGTGCCGGTCATCGTGGATTTTTGGGCGCCTTGGTGCGGCCCCTGCAAGCAATTGGGGCCTATGCTCGAAAAGCTGGTGAACGAGGCCAAGGGCGCGGTGCGCCTCGTCAAAATCAATATCGACGAGAACCAGGAGATCGCTCGCCAGCTTCGGATCCAGTCGATCCCCACGGTCTATGCCTTCCGCGACGGCCAGCCGGTGGACGGGTTCATGGGTGGGGTGCCGGAATCGCAGCTTAGGTCTTTTATCCAGACGCTGACGGGCGGTGCTGCAGGCCAGGATATGGCCGACGACATTCTCGCCGCCGCCGACGAAGCCTTTGCTGCGGGCGATGTGGCGAACGCGGCCCAGGCCTATGGTCATGTTCTTCAGGAGGAGCCGGGCCACCCGCGCGCCGTTGCCGGGCTTGCCCGTTGCTATCTCAAGAGCGGCGATATCGAGCGCGCGCGCAATACGCTGGGTCTGGTACGGCCCGATGGAGCGTCCGACGAGGCGATCCGCACGGTCGATGCGGAGTTGAAACTCCGCGAACAGGCGGCAGGCGCAGGCGAAAGCGCGCCTTTGCTGGCGCGGCTCCAAAGCGATCCTAACGATCATCAGGCCCGCTTCGATCTCGCGCTGGCTCTCGATGCGAAAGGCGACCGTGACGGCGCTATCCGCGAATTGCTCGAACTTGTACGCCGCGACCGCAAATGGAATGACGAAGGCGCGCGCAAACATCTGGTCACATTGTTCGAAGCAATGGGGCCGACAGACCCGCGCACGATCGCCGCGCGGCGCCAGCTCTCTTCGATATTGTTCGCCTGAAATAATGCGCAGCTATACGAGTCTCGACGATCTGCCGGAGATTTTGCCGGTCTTCCCGCTGACGGGTGCAGTGCTCCTGCCGCGCGGGCAATTGCCGCTCAATGTTTTCGAGCCGCGCTATCTGGCGATGGTGGATGCAGCGCTCGCCGGCAACCGTTTCATCGGCATGATCCAGCCTGTCGAACATGAGGAAACAGTCTTGACGCCGAGTTTGTCGAAGGTTGGTTGCGCGGGACGCATCACCAGCTTTCGCGAGACCGACGACAAACGTTATCTCATCACGTTGACGGGCCTCTGCCGTTTCCGCGTTGCCGAAGAACTTATCGCCGATACGCCCTATCGCCAGCTACGTCCGGACTACACGCAATTTCTGGAAGATCTCATCGAGGATTCCACCGATCATTTTCCCCGCGACCGGCTGATGAACGCGCTCAAAGCCTATCTTTCACATCGCGATCTGAAGGCCGATTGGCGCGCGGTGACGAATGCGCCGCCGGAGACGCTGGTGAATGCACTCGCCATGCTGTGCCCGTTCGAGCCGGCGGAGAAACAGGCGCTTGTCGAAGCGCGCAACTGGCGCGAACGCGTCGACACGCTGGTCGCTTTGCTGGAAATGGATTCGTCTCCCGCGTCTGGCAATCACTCGGTGAACTGAGGCACGCCATGAACGAGCCCGATCCAAAACTTCTGGAAATCCTCGTCTGCCCCCTGACCAAGACCGCGCTGATCTATGATCGCGAGCGCAGCGAACTGATCAGTAAATCGGCCGGGCTCGCCTATCCTATCCGCAACGGCATTCCGATCATGCTTCCCGCCGAGGCGAGAGAACTGACCGAAGCTGAACGCGCCGCCAGATGAGCAGCAAAGGCAGCGCGGCAACTCCGTGGCCCGAGGAATTGCGTGTCGATCGTGCGCGCACCACGCTCACCATTGCTTTCGATACGGGCGAACAATTTTCTTTGCCGGCGGAATATCTGAGAGTCGAATCGCCGAGCGCCGAAGTGCAGGGGCATAGCGCCGCGCAGAAACAGACAATAGGCGGTAAGCGTCGAGTGAAGATCGAATCGCTCGAGCCTGTGGGGAACTACGCGACACGAATCCATTTCGACGACGGCCACGATACCGGGCTTTACAGCTGGGATTATCTCCACGAACTCGGCCGCGAGCAGACATCCCGCTGGGCGTCGTATCTGTCCGATTTGCGCCGCACGGGACAGAAGCGCGACATTTGACGCGCAGCGTTTTTGCGCCGAATTTCCTTTCATGAGCACGCAAACACCACCGCGTCCCGACGCCAGTTTTCCACGCATCATCAGCCGCGGGCGGCCGGCGGCCCGCGCAGTCGTAAAAGGGCAGGACGGCTCCCAATGGCGGGACATCTATCATTACGTCGCACGTGCGCCCTGGTGGGCCTACTTCGCCGGAATCGCCGGCGTATTCGCGCTGGTGAATACGGTTTTCGCGCTGCTCTATATGGCCGACCCGCATGGCATAGCGAATGCGAACAGCTTTTGGGACTATTTCCTGTTCAGTGTCCAGACCATCGGCTCGGCAAACTACACGGTGCTTCTGCCGAAGAGTATCTACGTCAATGTCATTGTCTCGATCGAGGCGTTTTTCGGCATCCTCAATCTGGCAATGATCACCGGCGTGACCTTTGCGCGGTTCTCGCGGCCCTATGCGCGCATTGTATTTAGCCAGGTCGCGGTGATCACGCCGTTCGACGGGATTCCAACCCTGATGTTTCGTGCCGCCAACCAACGCGGCAATCAGATCCTCGATGCCACCGTGTCGGTTTCGCTCGCGCGGCAGGTGATTTCGACGGAAGGCATCGTCATGCGGCGTTTCGAGGAGTTGAAACTCCTGCGCGCGCGTACGCCGCTGTTCGGGCTGTCGTGGACGGTCATGCACGCCATCGATGAAACAAGTCCGCTTTATGGTGTGACGCTGGATGGGCTGTTCGATGCGCAGGTCGAAATCATCATTCTGATGAGCGGCACGGACGACGCACTGGCCGACATTATCTATGCGCGCCATTCTTATACGCCCGACGAACTTCTCTGGAACAGGCGCTTCGTAGATGTCCTGGCGATCAGCCCCGCAGGCCGCAGGGTCGTCGATCTGCGGCATTTCCACGAAACCGAACCCTTTCCGGAAGGGTAGTTCCGCAAACCCGCTAGTTGGCGATCCCCAAACGCCGGAATGGACCGCGCGCGCAAGGTGCCCGAGCGGCAAACAGTCCCTGCATTTCGTCGTGGACAAGCCGCCGCGATTTGCGGGCATCGATCCTTACAATGTCTGGATCGACCGGAATTCGGAGGACAATCTGGTGCCCGTCACCGGGCCGTGACGCCAATTGCATGTGATTTGCATTCTCAGTAACTGGTGTATAGTGGCGCCCTCAGTGCCCTCAAGGACAAGTCCATGCATTCCGGCCGTCTTTTTCCATTTGTAGCAGTCTTTGCCCTGACAATTCCGTTGCACGCGGCGCTTGCATCTCCGTCAGGTACGGCGAAGCTTGAAAGGCTGCCCTATTCCGGCGACTTGCTGATAGCGCGCGCGCTGCGCAGCGGCGTAATGCCATGGCCCTCGAGTCATGTAGCGGGGCAGGCTCATGCTCCGGCGCTTACCTGCAAACCGGGGCCTTGTGCACTGCCCAACGTGCAGGCGTCCGGGGGGGGCAGCCCGGTCAGCGAAACGCCGATTGCCGTGAACCCACTGAATCCCAGAGATCTGCTCACCGGCGCGATGGACTACAATTGCACCAAGAGCCTGCAGAGTTTTTGGACATCGTCGGATGGCGGCAGCAAATGGCGCGGCGGTTGCGCAACGTTGCCGAAAGGCGTTCCGGGCGGTGCAGGCGACCCTATTGTCGGCTATGATTTGAACGGAACCGCCTGGCGCGGCGGTATCGACGAGTTGCACAACGGTCAAACCGAAGTCGTCGTTTCCAGTTCAAGCGATAATGGCAGGAGCTGGAGCAAGCCGATCGTCGCGGTCAATATTCCGAAGTTGCTCTCGGACAAGCCGTGGCTCCAGATCGATACAGGCGCGAACAGCCCGAACAAGAACGCGCTCTATATTTCAACTACCCAATTCGATTCTGAAAATAACTCGCAGATCTATGTGACGCATTCCACGGATGGCGGCCAAACCTGGACTTCCGTCGCGGCCGCGCCACAGGCCATCTGGTCCCAAGTCAATCAATTCAGCGATCTGGCGATCGGCAACGATGGAACGGTCTATCTGAGCTACCTGTCTTGCAATGCCGTTGGCAAAACCGGCAATTGCGGCGACACTGCGGGATTGCTCTATTTCACCAAATCGCAGGATGGCGGCAACACCTGGGCCACGCCCGTGCTCATGACGACAACGGGGCTCGATTACGATAGCTGCACCTGCGCGTTTTTCGGCAACCTGAACAACTCGTCGGAGCCGATGAGTCAAATTCCGGTCATTGCCATCGACAACAGTTCAGGCCCCCACGCCGGAGAATTGTATTTCGCTGCCTATAACTGGGCCGGATCCTTCATGCAGCTCCTTCTCGGCACATCGACAAATGGCGGAAATACCTGGAACCCGCCCATTCCCGTGACGCCGAAAAGCGACAAGCACGACCAGTTCATGCCGTGGATCAATGTGAATTCCAAAGGCGTATTGGGAATTACCTGGCTTGACCGGCGTAACGATCCGAACAACGTTGAGTATGAAGCATTCGGCACTGTGTCGACCGATGGCGGACAAACCTTTGCCACCAACGTTCAGTTGGCGAGCGAGCCGTCCAATCCACTGAATGACGGTTTCAGTGGCTATTTCATGGGCACCTACACCGGCAATGTCTGGAACGGAAAATCGCTGTTCGCCGCATGGCCCGATACGCGCAGCGGTGTCGATACGCAAAACGAGGTGGGCGGTTTGCGCCCGCAGTAGTAATTCGCCGGAGATTGTAGAAGGGCGCGAGCGGGCTGCGCGGGTTTATTTGGTAGTGGACGTCACATCCGCACCGACAGCGTCGGCGATGCAGGAAAATCCGTCGCGCGCGAGCAGGGCGAACAAGTCGCGCTTGATGCGTGCGATAATAGCCGGCCCTTCGAGGGCGAGTGCGGTGTAGAGCTGAACCAGCGAGGCGCCGGCGCGAATCTTCGCATAAGCCTCGTTGCCCGAAGATACGCCGCCTACACCCACAAGAACGAGCTTCGCGCCCGTCCGCGCACGCGTTTCTTTCAGAAGCGCCGTCGATGGCTCGAAAAGCGGCTTGCCGGAGAGGCCGCCGTTTTCCTTGGCCGCAATATTCTTGAGCGATGCTGGACGCGCAACCGTCGTGTTGCTGACGATTAGCCCTTCGATGCCTGCGCTGAGCGCCACGGCGACAATGTCGTCGAGTGCATCCAGCGTGATGTCGGGCGCGATCTTCAGCAATAGCGGCATTTGCAATTTGCGCGCGGTGCGTTCGAGGACGAGCGTATTCAGCAGCCTCGTCAGCTCATTACGATTCTGCAGTCCGCGCAGGCCCGGCGTGTTCGGCGAAGAAACATTGACCGCGATGTAATCTGCGAAGGGCGCCAGCGCATCGAACGCAATGCGATAATCCGCGATACGATCGGTACTGTCCGAGTTCGCGCCGATATTGACGCCGACAATTCCATTGCGCACGCGCGTGCGCAGCCGTGCGGCGCCGCGCGCCGCGCCTTCATTGTTGAATCCCATCCTGTTGATGACGGCCGCGTCTTCGGCCAGCCTGAACAGCCGCGGGCGCGGATTGCCGATTTGCGCGCGCGGCGTCAGCGATCCGCATTCGACAAAACCGAAACCCAAACGCAGCATTGCATTGGGAACGCGCGCATCCTTGTCGAATCCGGCTGCAAGGCCGACAGGATTTGGAAAGCGCAGGCCCAGAGCCGAAACTGCAAGACGGGGATCGTCCGGTTCGACGGACGGCAGCAACGGCGTACAAATTTGAAGAAGAGAAATCGTCGCGCGATGCGCCGTTTCGGGCGAAAACCCGCGCAACATAACAGCGCCGAGATCGATCACGCCCACGTTGTTACGGATAGCCCTGATTGTGCAGCACGAGGCGATTGAACGTGTCCATGTCGCCGGCTTTTAGCGCTGCAAGTAATTCCTTCGCGCATCTTTGGGCATAGGCTTCATAGGCGCCGTGTGGCGTCGCCGTCGCAGCGCGGGTAAGCGCATCGAGTATCGCATCGTGATAGATAGGTTCATGGCAGCCGGCAAGCGAAAGCGCATATTGATACCGGATCACCAGACTGTCGGGCGCTGACGCAAAGGCTTTGGAGAAATCGTCCAGTCCGGCCTTGAGACTGGCACCGTAAAGCCAGCGCGCGAGAGTCGCGCCGCCAACATGTGCAATCTCAATGTTCCAGCCGCCAAGTGCCGCCCATGCCCAGGCGTTCGACGGATCCGCGGCAATCGCCGCATCGATATTGGTCTTCGCCTTCTCGGCGAATCCTTTGAAGTGTGCCGCCCATGCGCCCATCAGACGGGCCTCATAACCGAGCGCGATGACGAATTCGATACGGCCTTCCGCGAATTCAGGGTCGAGATCGATGGAACGCTGCGCAAGGTCTTCGGCATGTTGAAGACAGGGACCACAGGGTTCAGCCCGCATCATTTCGGCGGCAAGATCGGCACGCGCGGCCAGCGCATAGCCTTCGGCATTGTCTTCGGCGAGTGCCGCTTTTTCAGCCTCGGCAAATTTTCCGTCTTCATACAATTGAAAAGGTGTTTCGGCGAATGCCGCCGGAGCAACAAGAAGAGAAACCGTCAGCACCGTCCACAAAAGTTTCATGCGGTTTCCGCAAATTCGCCGGACAACGCGCGGCGGATCAATGCCGCAGTGGGCGCGCAACCGAACAACGCGGCGAATGAACCGAAACGCGGTCCCTGGCTCTGCCCAAACAGGATTTCATACAAGGCCTTGAACCAGTCACGCAGCGGTTCGAAGCCGTGGCGCTTGCCGATCTCATAGACCATGTTCTGTACAGCTTCGCTCTCGCGCTCATCGGGCATGGCGTCGAGCGCGCGAGCAAGATCTTCGAGTGCGGCCCGTTCCAGCTCGGTCGGCGCGCGGTATTGTTTGTGCGGTTTCACGCGATCTTCGTAGTAGCGGAGCGCGTGGCCGACAAGCCGGTCAAGACCCGGATTTGCTGTAGGGTCTGCACCGGGTGCATAGGCTCGGATAAAACCCCACAACACGTCGCGTTCATGTGCATTGGAAGCGCTCACGAGATTGAGCAACAACGCAAAACTCACCGGATAGGTTTCGCGGGGCGCATTTCCGGCATGAAGATGCCAAACAGGACTCTCCAGCCGCTTCGCATCATCCTCAATATCGCGATATTGCTTCAGGAGATCGATGTAATCGTCCACTGCCCGGGGTATGACATCGAAATAGAGTCGCTTGGCCGCACGCGGCTTCTGGAACATGAAGAGTGAAATGCTTTCCGGCGGGCCGTAAGCCAGCCACTCCTCGATAGACAGTCCGTTACCGCGCGATTTCGAAATACGCTCGCCATTCTCGTCGAGAAATAATTCGTAATTGAAACCCTCCGGCGCCTCGCCGCCCAGCGCCCGAATGATCTTCGACGAAAGTTCGACAGAGGAGATCAGATCCTTGCCCGCCATTTCATAATCGACGCCGAGCGCGAGCCAACGCATGGCCCAGTCCGCTTTCCATTGCAATTTGCAATGGCCGCCCGTGACGGCAACCTCTTCACGTCGGCCATCCTCGTCATAGACGATCGTGCCCCGTTCGGCATTCCATTCGACCACAGGTACCTGAAGCACACGGCCGGTATGGGGGCAGAGCGGCAGAAAGGGCGAGTAGGTCGCGCGGCGTTCGGCGCCGAGTGTCGGCAGTACGATGTCGCGCACTTTTTCATAACTGGAGAGTACGGTAAGCAGGGCTGCATCGAAGCGCCCGCTCTTGTAACACTCGGTCGCGCTCAGGAACTCATATTCGAAACCGAAACTGTCAAGGAAGGATCGCAGACGCGCATTGTTGTGTGCGCCGTAACTCGAATGCGTACCGAACGGATCCGGCACCGAGGTCAAAGGTTGTCCCAGATACTCGCGCAGCATTTCCTGATTTGGGACATTGCCCGGAACCTTGCGTAGTCCATCCATGTCGTCGGAGAAAGAAAAAAGCCGCGTGGGAACATCGCTCATCAATGCAAATGCGCGCCGCACCCAGCTTGTGCGCGCAACTTCGCCGAAGGTCCCAATATGGGGAAGACCGGATGGTCCATAACCGGTCTCGAATATCATCGTTTCCGGCGCGGGCAGCCCGCGTTTCTCCCGGCGCTCGATTCGCGTGACGAGTTTGCGCGCTTCTTCGAACGGCCATGCATGGGCTGCGCGGGCGATGTCAGGCGGGATTGTCAAAGTCATTACGAGATTTGCACTTTCGGTGTTTCATGGGCGCGAAAACTAGGCTTTGGAGCGCGAGGCGGTCAATGATCGATGGGGCATAGACCAAGCGGAAGTATCGCCGGCGGACTTTCGCCGTGGCAGGGCATGATGCCTCGCCATTCATCCCACGAGCGTCATCCCAGCATTGCGTGCAGCTTGTTTGTCAAAAGTGAACGTTCGGCGACATCCGAATTCGGCGCAGGTCCGCTCGATCAGGCCATCGGCAAAATCGCCCCTTTCGGCACGGTAACGGGATAGCGCGCGCCATGCCGCTTCAGCGTTCTGGACTATGAGTGTTCGTGTTTGAAGCAAAGTTTCCACAATCGTAGAAATTCGTTCGCGATCCGCACCGTAGACGTCTTCCATCACCCAAACCGTCTCGGCCAGGACGACGGCAGTGATCAGGCCAGGAGATTCCGTTGTGAGACTTTCCATAAGTGCTGCGGCCGCCGGAGACTGTTTTGGATCATCCTGCGCGAAATAACGTACGAGAATATTCGTATCTAAGCCGACCACCGTTTGGCCTTGCGACGGATAGCCCTGTTCATATCTTCTACCGAAACTGGTTTGCGCGGTTTCTTTAGAATACCTTTGAGCGCAGTTATAGGAAGCGTCGCCGGCTTGATAAGCCAGCCGTCATCGGTCTTGACGAATTCCACGCGGCTTCCGGCTTCGACGCCGAGTTCCTCGCGTATCCGAGCCGGGATCACGATCTGGCCCTTTGTACTGACTATCGACGCAGACATGCTGTTCTCCACACTGTCTTACCTTATTGTAAGACAAAAGCAGGTGCAACTTATGACCCATATTGCGCGGTCGGCGAAATAGGGCGATTTCGACAGTGAGCGAAAATTTCGCCATGCCCGCACTCGTGCCGGCGCCAGGGGGCGCACTGCTGGGCTTCGCCGATGGCACGAGCCGCAAGGCCGGCTGGGAAGAAGCGCGTGCGCTTTTTCGCTCGGGTGATGTGCTTGTCGCGAACACCGCCTTCGTGGCAGCGCGTCTCAAGGCCGCGCCGGCGAAGCCTCTTTACGACGTGCTTGAACTCTTTGCCTTTCTGCGGCCGGCTGTACCCGTCGTGCCGAGCGCCCTCGGGGTCGCACGCGCGACGGGCGTGGCCGCGGGTACCGGCACAGACGCGCCAGCGCTGTTGCGCGCGGCCGCCGGCAAATTGCTCGACGAACTGCGCGATCTTTCCGAGGCCCGGCGCATACAACTGCGCCCCATCACCGCGCTGTTGTCCAACGCCGGATGGCGGTGGGGACCGCATGTCATGGAGCTGGTTGGCGAACCCGAACAGAAATCCACGCCGCTCTCGGCATTGGCCGCCTGGCACACTCTGCCGGAATGGGAAGACGAGGCGCCTCTGCTCAAACCGTCGTCTCTGCCCGTAGGTGGAGACGAAGCGCATTCGCGCCTCGCCCGTCTGATCGGCGAGACAGGCGAGGTTCGTCTCGAACAGAAGGCCTATGCGGAGGCCGCCATACATGCGTTCGATGCGCGCGAGCGGGATGGCGTGCCCAAAGTCGCATTGCTGGAAGCGGGCACCGGTGTCGGCAAGACGCTCGGATATCTCGCGCCGGCAAGCTTGTGGGCGGAGAAGAATGGGCCGGGTCTTTGGCTCTCCACTTACACCCGCAATCTGCAACGTCAGATTCTCCAGGAAATCGCACGGCTCTATCCCGATCCGGGCGAGCGCGACGACAAGGCCGTCATCCGCAAGGGCCGTGAAAATTACCTCTGCCTGCTCAATTTCGAAGATGCGGCACGGCGCAATGTTCTGGCGCCCGGTCAGCGCGTTGTGGCGCTTGGGCTCATTGCGCAATGGATCGCGGCAAGCGCCGATGGCGATGTATCAGGCGCGGGCTTTCCCTCTTTTCTCGCGTCGTCTTTTCCGATCCGCGAGATCACGGACCGCCGCGGCGAATGTATCTATTCGGCCTGTCCGCATTACCGCGTCTGCTTCATCGAACGGGCGGTCCGTCGCTCGCGGCGCGCGCCGATCGTCATCGCCAATCACGCGCTCGTCATCGCGCAGGCGGCGCGAGACTGGAATTCGGGTAGTAATGACGAAACAACGTCCGAACGCCGTGTGCGCTACGTGTTCGACGAGGGTCATCATCTCTTCGACGCCGCCGATTCCGGTTTCTCCGCGCATCTCAGCGGGCGCGAAATGGCGGAGCTGCGCCGCTGGATCAGAGGCGCTCAAACTCGCACGCGCGGACGCAATCGTGGTCTCGAAGACCGCCTGAAAGATCTGATAGCGGGCGACGAGGAAGCGAAGTCGCGTCTTGATCGCGTGAATGAAGCGGCTGGCGTGCTGGCGGCCGAAGGCGCTACGGCACGCATCGCGAATGCCGGGGCGCGCAATGCGGGTGAGGCGTTTCTCGCTGCCGCCTATCAGCATGTACGTGCGCGAAGCGCCGATGCCGATCCGCTCTACTCACTTGAGGCCGATACGGAGCCGCTCGGTGAAGAATTGGCATTGGCCGCGCGCGAATTGCGCGAAGGTCTCGCCGCAATCGCCAAGCCCCTGCTTGCACTTGCCGCGAGTCTGCGTCGGAAAATGGATGCCGATGCCAAGACGATTGAATCAAGTGAACGCGCACGACTGGACGCTGCGGCGCGCGGGCTTGAGCGGCGTGGAAAACAAATCCTGCCGGCCTGGATTTCCATGCTCGATTCATTGGGTGGCGTCCGCGGCGAAGATTTCGTCGACTGGTTCGAGATCGAACGCGACGATGGTCATGACGTTGATGTCGCGCTTCGGCGGCATTGGGTCGATCCCACGATTCCACTATCGAACGACGTGCTCACACCCGCGCATGGCGTGCTCATTACTTCGGCGACGTTGCGCGATTCCGAAAGCGGTGCGGATGATTGGCAATCGGCCGAAGTGCGCACCGGGGCGCATCATCTGGCGGAGCCGCCGAAGCGTGCAAGTTTCGGCTCGCCGTTCCGCTACGCCGAGCAGGCGCGCATCTTCGTAGTGCGCGACATCGAACGCCGCGACCCGACTGCGCTTGCAAGTGCTTATCGTGAATTGTTTCTTGCTTCCGGCGGTGGCGCGCTTGGGCTCTTCACATCGGTGCGCATGTTGCGGGCCGTCGAGGAGCGGATCGCAGCGCCGCTCGCCGAGGCGGGACTTACGCTCTATGCCCAGCATGTGGACCGGCTCGATACCGGCACCCTGGTCGATCTCTTTCGTGCGGAGGAAAACGCCTGCGTGCTTGGCACGGACGCCCTGCGCGATGGCGTGGACGTGCCGGGGCGCTCGTTGCGTCTTGTCGTTTTCGACAAGGTGCCGTGGCCGCGGCCGACCATCCTGCACAAGGCACGCCGGGCGCGCTTCGGCCGGAGTTATGACGATCTTCTGACGCGGCTTCGGCTGAAACAGGCGTTCGGACGGCTCATTCGAAGCCAGGGCGACAAAGGATGTTTTGTGATTCTCGAGCCCGCCACGCCATCGCGGTTGCTTGGCGCGTTGCCGCCGGAAACACCCGTCAAACGCTGCGGGCTCGCAGAAACGGTGACCGACATTCGAAGTTTCCTGGCGTGATGTGCCGCCCCGTGGCCGTTTGTACTAAAGTCAGACCCCGCCATCTTGCAGTGCAGCAAACCGGACTTCATGTGCCGCGCTAGGTGTCGCTTGCACGCATCATGGTGAACATACGTTGTTGCGGCGAATCCACACCGCAGCGGAAATTGTAGGAACGTGCCGCACACCCATTGCACACAGCCCCGGTCCCGGCACACTTCCCGCCGCTGCGATTTCATTGCCGAGGGGGATGAGGAAATCGCGGCGCGTAGGGTCCGCATTGAAGGGGGCAGCATGAGGCGGCTACGGCGCGAATCGCGCCGGCCGCCTCATGACATTTCCACGGTCATCTTCCCAGGAAAGGGTGAGTTGGCTTAGACGCCGGATCGCGTGTTAAGCCGGATCATGCACGATTTCGTTCATAATTTTATCGCCTTCATCCGGGAGAACGGCGCCTGGGCGGGACCGGCCATGTTCGTGGTTTCGTTCGGCGAATCGTTCGTAGGCCTCAGCCTTTTCTTTCCAGGCACCACCATCATGGTCGTGGCAGGCACGCTGGTGCGCTGGCCGCTCAATCCGCACGGTCCCCTGGAGGTCTGGCCTCTTCTATTGGGTGGTATTCTCGGAGCCGTATTGGGGGACGCCATATCCTTCTGGGCCGGCCGCCGTTTCGGACATGTCGTCGAGAAACATTGGTACTTCCAGCGCCATCCCGATCTGCTCCCCAGAGGCTACAAGTTCTTCGAACGGTTCGGCACCGCCAGCGTATTCGTCGGGCGTTTCTTCGGGCCGGTGCGCGCGGCCATACCATTGGTCGCCGGCATCATGGAGATGTCATGGACCAAATTCTGGATCGCGAATATCGGGTCCGCACTGATCTGGGCGCCGGCACTTCTGTTGCTGGGCGGCAGCATCCGCGAGATTTTCCGTGCAGTGGGCTTGCGCCATGGCGCCCCCATCGCCTTCTCGATCGCCGGCGTCGTGATTTTGGCGGTGGTGTTGGGCCTGGGCTATCGCTCGGGATTTTTCGACAAATTGTGGGCGCGCCTGGGCGGTCGTGGCGGCAAGAAAGAGCAATCATGAAATTGCGGCTTTCGATCTGTTTGGTACTTGCAGCGACGCTTGCGCTCATCTTTCCCGCAATCGCCGCCCAGCCCCGGCTGATATCCGCCTGGGTTCAGCTGGCGCCCGGAAATGTCGCCGAGGCGCGCGCCGTGGTCGACGGCACTGCGTGTCCTGTCATCACGATCGACGGCAAAACGGATTCGATGCGGCTGCGTGCAGCGGCGAATACGGCTTTCCCAAACCTGCTGTGCGCGGCCACGCTGGCGACCGGAATCCACAAAATTTCCGTCCTCGGCCGCGAACTCCCGCCGCCGGTCGTGTCGCCGCAAAGCATTCTTGTGATCGGCGACACGGGGTGCCGTATCAAAGGGCTTGCGGTTCAGGATTGTAACGATCCGTCCAAATGGCCGTTTCCGCATGTCGCTGAAGTGGCGGCGAAGTTGAAGCCGGATCTCATCCTCCATGTGGGAGATTATCTGTATCGCGAGAATGCCTGTCCCATCGGCGATGCGGGTTGCGCGGGCAGTCCCTCGGGCGACAATTGGGCCTCCTGGTCTGCGGATTTTTTCGCGCCCGCAGCTCCGCTGTTTGCGGCGGCGCCGCTGATATTCGTGCGCGGCAATCATGAAGAATGCGCGCGTTCGGGCGCGGGGTGGTTACGGCTACTCGGTCCGCTGCCTGTCGATCCCAAAACGCCCTGTGTGGATCATGTGACGCCATGGCCGCTTTCGCTTGGCAACGTAACGCTCGCGGTGATGGATGATTCGCATGCGCCCATGATCACGTCGCCCGACGATCTGGTGACGTTATATAGAAGCGATTTCGCCGCGGTCGGGCAGATGACACCGCCCGTATGGCTGGCGATGCATATCCCCATCTGGGGCGTTATCGAATTGCCCTTCGGTATCGTCACCGGCGGCAATCCCACGCTGATGGCGGCGCAGGAACCAAAGGGCATTCCAAGTGCCGTGTCGCTCCTGTTGGCCGGCCATATCCATACATTCGAAGCGATCGATTACGACAAGGACTCGCCACCGCAGATCATTGCGGGGGAGGGTGGCGATCTTCTCGATCATGCGCCGCGCGATCTCTCCGGCCGCAGCATCGGCGCACTCAAGATCACTTCTGGCCTTTCGCTACCGGGCTATGGCTTCTTGTTGATCACCCGTGCGAGACCTGGCTGGAAGATCCGTGTCCTGTCACAAGAGGGCGCACAGCAGGCGATATGCCTGTTCATCAACCGCCATCTCGATTGCCACGCAAATAATTAGCTATTCCGGTTGCCGAGTTGCGCGACCGCGCGCGCAACGCGGGTCATCTCATAAAGCCGGTTCGACGGAGCGATTTCCAGAGAACCTTCATAGCGGCGCGCATATCCCCGCAGCACCAGCGCATCATGGAAACGCTGGAATTTCGTCGAACCTCCCGGCAGCGCATAAATATATACCGGATGATCGCTGGCGCAGGCTTCGGTGACCATGTTCACCGAATCGCCAGTGACGAGAAGAACATCGGCGCATGCAAGAATACCGAAATAGGGATTGGCGCCCGTCTCGTCCCATACAAATCCCGGCGTAGTACCAAGCGCCGCACGCAGTGCAGCAATGTTTTCATCGCCCGTGCGCCGCGACGGGGTGATGAGAACGCTTCCACCGGATGTCGCCGCGTGTCGCGCGATTTCGGTGCCGAGATGCTTCGCCTCCTCGACACCGAACCGGTAGACGGCATTTGCCCCGCCGATCAATACGCCGATGAACGGTCTTGGAAGTCCTGCAAGGCGCGGTTCCAGAAGCGCCGCTTCCTGCGCCAGTTTCTCGGGCGTGACGCGATGCAGCGCGCCAATGGTCTGGATGACATTGGCGCCCCAGAGATTGTCGTGCATCGGCGTGACGACCAGATCGAAATGGCGCGGCGATATACCTGGGTTCTGGATCTGCACGCGCCGCGTCCGCGAGCTCATTTGTTTTACGTAGAGCGAAGCTGGAACGCTCTGCCGGCCTGTCGCGATCAGGAGATCCGGCCATGGCGGCACAAGCGGATTGTCATGAAACGCGTGTTGCAGACCAACCCGCAAATGCGGCGACAGATCCCGCCACGGATTGCGCAGAGCGATCCGTTTGATGATGGGATCGATGCCCAGCGCTTCAGCGAGGCCGAGGCATTGGCTTTCCATGCCCGATTTGCCGTCCGTGACGGTCCAGCAGGACGAGAAAGGCGTGCTCACGTTCAGAAACCGAACATGTGGTCCAGGCTGAAACTGCCTTCGCCGGTTTCGACGCCATGATAGCCGAACAACCGGCAGGTTTCGTCGCGTACAATGACGTAAGGATAAGGCCCGGCTTTGGCCAGCACTGATGCGTCGAAGACATCCTGCACATGCCACAGCCGCGAGCCGGAGGCCGGAATAATCAGCTCCGTTTTGGCAATCTCTTCTCCTGCACTATTGCGCAGCAGTAGACTCGTCGTCGAATGCGCATGCCAGCTCTGCGAGACCGGATAGATGAGATGACAAAACGTGCGCAGCGGTGCGGGCGCGACGCGCAGGAACAATCGCGTCGAAAGCCCGGGCGGCGGGCCGGAATAGGATTGGGGCTCGCCGCGCCAGGTCAGCGCGCTGTTGAACATATGTGAGCCGAAGCTCGTCTCCGCAGCGTGGCCGCTCTTGCGGTGGCGATAACGGAACAGCGCATGCAGCCAGCCATCGACATCCGTTCCGGCGTCGAAATCATAGATCAGTTCGACATGGCCGGCACCGCGCGCCAGCGAAGAAACATCCAGCGCTTCGCGATGGTCGCGCGGCAGGGCTCCGAAGCGATGCTCAGCGACGCAATCGCCCTCGGAATTGAAGATCAGCGCCTGGACCGGCAGATGTTGCTGCGCGGTGGACATGGGTGTGGGCAGAACTTCCGTGATGAATGCGTCCGGCGGAAGCACTGCGCCGGGCAGGATATGTCCCTTGCCCATATAAGGCGTGAGATGGGAGAGCCCGGCATCGTTCTGGAGATCGCTGCGTTCCACATTGGGATGGGCGATGCGTGAGCGCCCGCTCCGCGCGACGACTTCATATCGCGGGCGCACGATGTTTTTACCCGCATGAATCTCGATCTGATCGGGCCAGGAAAGTTGCGGCAGCATCTCACGCATACGCACCGCACGTGTAGCAAAGGGCGCAATGCTCTCTGCCAAAGTAATTATATCCAAAGAACCCATCCGGGCGAAGCCGATATCATGCGACGGGATCGCCACGGGATGGC
>DASXXW010000151.1:0-4089 GCA_036502865.1 Rhizomicrobium sp. | reverse complement strand
ACCGGCGCCTACGGCACGCTTCCTCCACCCAACCTGGCTTATACGCCCGAATATAAGAGCTACACGGGAGCGCCATGGGTCAGCAAAAGGGTTGCCGAGGAATATGATTACGGCATCGCGCCCAAGCAGATCATTGCTGCGACAGAAGGCGCTTCCGGTCTGCCCCAGACGACGATCGACACGCGTATCGCCAATGTCGTCAATCTGCCGTCCGGTCCGTTTCAACTCTCGCCGGGCGTGGGCTCGGAAGACTATGCCGACAGCCCGGTACATCGCTTCTACCAGATGTTTCAGCAGCTCGACTGCAATACATCCTACGCCACCGCGACGAACCCGAGCGGCTGCCGCGCGGACCTCTTCCCCTGGACCGAAGTAACGGTCGGGGCGGGCGCCAACGGAAATCCCCCGCCGAAGAATCTGAACGACGAAACCACGCTGGAAGGCGCGACGTCGATGGGATTCTATAACGTTCAGGCTGGCGACGCGCCCTATTTCAAGTCGCTTGCCGATCAATACACGCTGCTCGACAATTATCACCAGCCGGCGAAGGGTGGCACGGGTCTCGATAGCCTTTATCTCGGCTACGCAGACGACCTGTGGTACAGCGACGGAAACGGCAACGCCGAGACGCCGCCGACGAATCAGATTGAAAATCCCGATCCGATGTCCGGTACCAACAACTGGTACAGCCAGGACGGGTACTCGGGCGGCACCTACAGCGAGTGCTCCGATTCAAACCAGAAGGGTGTGGCTTCGGTCAACGCGTATCTCTCTGGCCTCGGTGTAAGTCCGAATTGCGATGCCGGACACTACTATCTCCTGAATAACTATAATCCGGGTTATGTCGGTAACGGCCAAGTGGCGGAGCCGATCGTTGGGCCATACACAATCCCGCCCTCCTCGACGCCGTCGATCGCGGACGTGTTGATTGCGAACAACGTTTCCTGGGCTTATTACGGGGAAGCGTGGAATGCCTATGTCAACGCGCCGAATTACTACGCAGAAGGTTCGGAATATTGCAACATCTGTAACCCGTTCCTGTATGAAACTCAGATCATGACGGGTTCGGATCCGGTTACCGGCGTTCCCTATCGTATCCAAAATCTCCACGATACGACCGACCTCTATGATGCCATCAAGAACAACGAACTCCCTGCCGTCTCTTATGTGAAGCCGAGCGGCGTCAATGACGGGCATCCGGAATCATCGCAGATATCGGAGCTTGAAGGCTTTGTTCAGAAGATCGTCACTGCCGTTCAGAAGAACAGAAGGCTGGCCGACAACACTGCCATCCTGATCACTTTCGACGAAGGTGGTGGTTACTATGACTCGGGCTATGTCCAGCAGCTCGACTTCTTTGGCGATGGCACGCGCATCCCGATGCTTATTGTCTCGCCATACACCACGGGCGGCCATATTTCGCACGTTTATAGCGATCATGCTTCCGTGCCAAAGTTCATCGAGGCGAATTGGGGTCTGCCGACGATCTCCGGCAGAAGTCGCGACAACATGCCCAATCCGATCACGAACCAGAGCAATCCATATGTTCCGGTCAATGGTCAGCCTGCCATTAGCGATCTGATGGCAGCATTCAAGTTCACCAGCAAACTCAAGAAGTATCAGACTCAGTGACGACGCGAAAAGGGCGCCTTCGGGCGCCCTTTTTTTCAGATTGAAATTATTTTACGGCAGATCTCTCGCGATCCGAAATCCCGACAGACTGGAATAGTCATACTCGCCACCATCGGCGCTGCTGGCACTGCGCGCGGATGAGCGGATGAAAACCGGCAGATTGTCCCATGAGCCGCCGCGAATGACGTGTTTCTCGCAGCTCTTCGCTCTCCACGCGCTGCCATCCTGCGGTGCGCCGATATAGGAATCGTGCCAGCAATCCGCCGTCCATTGCCAGACATTGCCCAGCATACCGGACAGTCCGAACGGATTTGGTGCAAAGCTGTCGACATCGGCGAGTTCGCTATTATCCCAATGACTGCCGCACCCATTGCAATTGGCATTGCCGGCGCCAATTTCGCCGCCCCACCAGCGCGATGTTGCCGTGCCGGCACGAGCCGCATATTCCCATTCCGCTTCGCTCGGAAGACGATACGGCCCGGCATGTCCGGCGAGTTGAGGATGCTCGCTTCGGACTTCGTTATTCAGCCACGCGATGTAGGCATTGGCATCGTTCCAATCGAGGCAGGCCGCGGGCCAGCGTTGAGGTTCTTCGTCATAGGGTGGATAGGCGAGGCCATTGCCCGGCGAGTGCCACTGCATCTGCAGGATAGGATTGCAGGGTTTCGGTTGATAGCCGGTGCTGCGCAGGAAGGTCAGGAATTCTTCGCTGGTGACGTCATATCGGCCGAGCGCAAAAGTGCGAATGCTCACGACATGTTGGGGCCCTTCATTTTCGAAGCGGCCCGGCTCTGTCCTGGGACTGCCCATCACGAAGCGTCCGGCGGGAATTGCAACCATTTCAGGGCAATCCCGGCATTCCTGGAACTCGCGGTCATTCCGCTCCTGTGCATTTGCGGAAACCAGACACGCCGCCATGCTCGCAAAGACCGAAAGGGCCCGGAAAATACGCTTCACGCCAAGGATTCCATGTTGGCCGATAAGCCTATGACTGTGCGTGGCGCGCGGCAAGCCGGGAAAAACGAGAAACGCTCGGTTCTGAAAATGAAGAGACTGCTCTAAGCTCCCCTAATATTTCGCTGGAGACTTCCATGCAGCTCAAGGCAATGTTAGTTCTTGCAGCCTTCGCGATCGGGATAACTGAGGGCGGGGCACAATCGCCGGCGCCGAACACGTGCTTTCCGCTCAACGAAATGCGGGCATGGAAAGCAGCCGACAACAAGACGCTCTACATTCGTGTCAGCGCGGACCAATATTATCGACTCGATCTCGTGCCTTCATGTCCCATGCTGACCTTTCCGACATCGCATCTTATTACCAGGACGCGCGGCTCCGATCTCATCTGTTCGGCAGTCGATTGGGATCTATCGGTGTCGGAGGGGCCACCCGCGGCCATGCCGTCTCCCTGCATCGTCAAACAAATGACTTTGCTGACTCCGGAGCAGGCAGCCGCGATTCCGAAGAAATTCAAGCCGTAGATCGCGCCATAAAGATCAATGGCCTTTTGTTATGCCGTCCAGAAAGATATCCGCCGCCAATCGAGCAATATTCTGAGGGTCCGCAGCACCGCACGGATCGAGCCATGTGTGCGTCCAGTTGATCATGCCGAAATAGAGCATCGCCGACGGGCGGGCCAAAGGTTCTGAAATATGGGGGTCCAACTCCCGCACTATCGTCTCGACGATCTCGACAAGTCGGCGTTGGGCGGCGACGACTTTTGCGCGTTGTTCTTCCGGCAATTGTTTCAATTCATTTAGCAGCACACGGTGCCGGGCGGCGGCACCGACATAAAGCCGCATAAGGTTCGCCGTCAGTTCGCGCAGCTTTTCGGCAGGGTTGCCGCTACTGCGAGCGACATTCTCGGCCGCATCGAGGAGCGCCCGCACATGGGAGTGCATGACGTCGAACAGGATGTCCTCTTTCGATGCGTAGTAATGGTAGATGAGCGATTTCGAGCTCTCGCATGCATCCGCAAGATCGGCGATGGAGGCGCCCATAAAGCCGCGTTCGGCAAAAAGCCGTGCCGCCTGTTCCACGATTGCCGCCCGGCGCTCTTCGTAATCGGAAGCCTGCGTCCGTGCCATGCCGCCGTCCCCGTTGAAAACCGACCGCCCGTCCGGTTAATTCACCGGTTCCGGCAATTCAAGCGAAAGTGGTCTCGTGGCGGCAGCGGTCGAAAACAGAGCTTTGGCGAATGCCCCCGACAGCGCGGTCGATTGGCGCCGCGTCGCCTATCTCATCCATGTCTCGCGCGGGCTCGATTTGCTGGAAGAAACCGTGTTGGTGCCGGAGCGAAAGATTTTTTATCAGTTCTCCGCGCGCGGACACGATCTGGCGCAAATCCTTCTGGGACTTCAGCTGACGCGGCCAGACGATGCCATCTGCGGCTATTACCGGTCGCGGCCGGTCCTGCTGGCTTTGGGCGTTGAGGCGGCCGATGCTCTCGGCTCGTCCATG
>DASXXW010000150.1:0-4106 GCA_036502865.1 Rhizomicrobium sp. | reverse complement strand
GCCGGCAAGAGCACCCAAGAATAGCGCGAGAGGCCTATGCCTTAAATCGAAATTTATACTGACGAGCCCAAAGTCACTTATGCTGGCGGTACCCGCCAGACTGGCAAAGAATCCACGTGAATCGGTTTTTATTCCTGTCATAACTACGATCGAGACGTTGGAAATCTTGTTTCCAAGCCCTTCAAAACTGCCCGTGAATTCGGTTGCGATCGGTGAATCGTGATAATCTCCATCGTTTTTCGCGTTATAGTTCGACGCCAGCGCATAATCTCCGGATGGGCTCTTCGTAATCGCTGCGGCCAGCGACGCGATGGAGTTTACCAGTGTGTAGTTCGTGCCGTTGATCGCGAGCTTGCCGGTGAGGTTCTTGAACGTCACATGGCCCTTGCCAAAAAAGGCAAGCTCGCCGCCAGTGCCGCCATCATCGGTGAGAATGGAGAGGCCGCTTTTGCCACCCGCCGTGACCGGCGCAGTGACGGAGAGCGATTGACAGGAATCCAGCGTCAGCACATTGGCCGACCAGCCGAGCTTCGCTGTGACATCGATGTTGTTGGCCTGCACGCCCGAGCCGGTAGTTGTCACCGTCACGCTGCCCGAAGCCAGCAGAGTTTCCAGATCGCCGACGTTCAGCACCGCATCGCTCGCCGTTGGCGTGCAGATACCCGCCGAACATCTCATATTCGCCGTAGCGTCTGACGAGATGGTCACATCGGCACGCGCCGCAGTGGCAACACCGATCAAGCCCGCAACCGCCAGACCGGCGAGGCCCGATTGTGTGCTCAAAATCTGCAGAAGCCTGGATGTCGTCATGTCACAGTTCCCCCAATTGGCCCATCAGCCATAGCACAAATGGCCCTGCTTCGATAGGCCCGGTTCGGTTCTTGGAAATTACAGCGGAATGTTCCCGTGTTTCTTCCAGATCTGCGGCACCTGTTTGTTGCGCAGCATGCGCAGCGCACGGATAACGCGCCAGCGCGTGGAATGCGGCCGGATCACATCGTCGATATAACCGCGGCTTGCGGCGATGAAGGGATTGAGGAAACGGTCTTCATATTCCTTGGTGCGCGCGGCGATCTTGTCCTTGTCGCCGATATCCTGGCGGAAGATGATCTCGACCGCACCCTTGGCGCCCATCACCGCGATCTGCGCGCTCGGCCAGGCATAGTTCACATCGGCGCGCATATGTTTGGAGGCCATTACATCGTAGGCGCCGCCATAGGCCTTGCGCGTGATGACGGTGACTTTCGGCGTCGTCGCCTCGGTGAAGGCAAACAGTAATTTGGCGCCGTGCTTGATGATGCCGCCATGCTCCTGCGCGAGGCCCGGAAGAAAGCCTGGCACATCGACGAAGGTAACAATGGGAATGTTGAAACAGTCGCAGAAGCGCACGAAACGCGCGGCCTTGCGGCTTGCATCGGAATCGAGCACGCCCGCCAGAACCATGGGCTGATTGGCGACGAAGCCGACCGTCGAGCCTTCGAGGCGCCCGAACCCCGTCAGCATATTCCGCGCGAAATTCTCCTGGATCTCGAAGAAATCGCCTTCGTCCACGAGCTTCAGGATCAGCTCCTTCATATCGTAGGGCTTGTTGGGATTCTCCGGCACCAGCGTGTCGAGCGATGGTTCTTCGCGATGGGGATCGTCGCTGGTCGGCCATGCGGGCGGCTGCGCGCGATTGTTGAGCGGCAGGAAGTCATAGAAGCGGCGCATCTCTTCGAGTGCGATCACGTCGTTTTCATAAGCGCCGTCGGCGACCGCGGATTTGGTGGTGTGGACGCGCGCGCCGCCAAGTTCTTCCGGCGTGACGTCTTCCTGCGTCACGGTTTTCACGACGTCCGGCCCCGTGATGAACATGTAGGACGTGTCGCGGACCATGAAGATGAAATCGGTCAGGGCCGGCGAATAGACATCGCCGCCGGCGCAGGGCCCCATGATGACGGAAATCTGCGGGACGACGCCGCTCGCGAGCACATTGCGTTTGAACACTTCGCCATAGCCCGCAAGGCTCGATACGCCTTCCTGTATACGTGCGCCGCCCGCATCCAGAAGCCCGATGATCGGCGCCTGATTCTGCATCGCCATGTCCTGGATCTTGCAAATCTTCTGCGCATGCGTTTCGGACAGCGAGCCGCCGAAGACGGTGAAGTCCTTCGCGAAGACATAAACCATCCGGCCATTAATCGTGCCCCAGCCGGTGACCACGCCGTCGCCGGGAATGCGGTTTTTGTCGGCGCCGAAATCCGTATTGCGGTGCTCGATGAACATGTCGAATTCTTCGAAGGAGCTGGGGTCCAGCAGAAGTTCGAGCCGTTCGCGGGCGGTGAGCTTGCCGCGCGCGTGCTGCGCCTTGATGCGGGCTTCGCCGCCGCCCAGCCGGGCCCGCTGCCGCCGTTCTTCCAGCTCCTGCAGAATATGCTTCATCGAATTCCCCTCGACACCGCGCCCGTTCCAATGATCGGGTTATGATCTACCACAAAGAGCACAAAGAGCACGAAGCCACCAAGCAGCGCGGATGCCCTTCACCTTTGTGCTCTTCGTGTTCTTTGTGGTGAATTTAGCGACCTTTACCAGAAGGGCCGCTCTAGACCGTAAGAAGACGGACGAAACGCGCGACCGCATCCAGCTCCGCCCGCAGCCGCGCCCGTCGCGCAGCGGCCTCGGCATCATCGCCCCATTTTTCGGCCTGAAAGATTTCATCGGCGAGCGCCGCGGAAAAGGCCTGTTCGGCCAGGATATGACCTTCCACCAGCGCCAGTCCGATCACAAATGAGCCCGTGAGTGCGGACGCCAGCTCGAATGGCGCGAGCGTGAAATCATCCAGCCCGGAAACCAGTTCCTGCATACGGACGATCGCGTCGATCGGCTGTTCTATGTAACTGATGCCGGCATCGGCCATCAGCCGCAGCCCATGTTTCGTCCTTGCCCAATCGAGCAGCGGATCCCACAACGCGGCCTGCCGCGCCTTGAGAGCTTCGGGCTCGCTCGCGCGATAGCAAATAAGATCGCTGCGTCCGAAACCCAGTATTTGTTCGATCACCTGCCCGCGCTCGGTGCCGGCGCGATCGACTGCCCCATTTGCAATGCCCGTCAGCATCATACTGTTGCGGTCGAGATGCTCGCCCTGCCCGCGCCATTCTTCGGCAATCGCTTCTGCGAGCCCGCGCGAGGGAACGCGAAGCATCGCGCCCTGCAGGGTCTTCAGAGGTTTATTGTCGAGCAGTACAACATGGCCGCCATCCTGCTCCGCGACGGAAACCTCTTTGTAGAATCGCTTCATTTGTTTCATCGGCGGGCGCGCCGAGGCTCGAAGGGGTTTGCCGCGTCGGCGTCGAAGCCGAGTAGTTTCCATGTATTCAGCATATGCGGCGGCAGGGGTGCGGCGACACGCAACCGCTCACCATTCGGGTGGGCGATGTCGATGGAGCGGGCGTGGAGATGCAGGCGATTCTCGATTTCTCCGCGACCGCGCACGGCCGTGCCGCCATATTTGAAATCGCCGACAATCGGCGTGCCGAGCGACGCCAGATGAACGCGGATCTGGTGCGTGCGTCCCGTGACCGGCTTGACGGCAACCCAGGCGAATTCCTGCCCAGCCGTGCCCATCACCACATAATCCGTGACGGCACTTCGCGCCCCCTCGGCGTCGCGCTCGACCATCGCCATTTTTTCCTCACGGCCCACAGCTTCCTTTGCCAGCGCCGATTTGATCGTGCCGCGCGGCGGATGGGGAACACCCTTGGTCAAGGCCCAATAGACTTTGGAGGCGTCACGGCGGCGCAAAGATTCACTGAGGGCGGCCGCTGCGGGCACCGTGCGTGCAATAACAAGGACGCCCGACGTATCGCGATCGAGCCTGTGGACAAGGCGCGGCCGTTGTTTCTTGCCGAATGTG
Organism: Rhizomicrobium sp.; assembly: GCA_036502865.1. GTDB lineage: Bacteria > Pseudomonadota > Alphaproteobacteria > Micropepsales > Micropepsaceae > Rhizomicrobium. The sequence goes on along the minus strand of DASXXW010000150.1, from coordinate 214 downwards.
AGCAAATCCAGCATCCCATCCACATGCTCGGTGATGCCGCTCCCGCCTTGGGTCGCCAATCCGCTCGGTTTGTTGAGAACGAGCACAGAGGAATCCATATGCAGAACAAGCGTTTCGATGTCTGTCCTCGCCTTTTCCACACGCTGTGGACGGCCGGCTTGTGAAACTGTGGGCGAATTCTCCACAGGACTGTGGAGGCTCTGAAGTTGCGGCG
>DASXXW010000149.1:0-21635 GCA_036502865.1 Rhizomicrobium sp. | reverse complement strand
CTTGAATCATGGCATCACGCTGCTCAACGCGCCGGGAACGATTGATTGCGACTATCGTGGAGAGATCAAGGCCATCCTCGTCAATCTTGGCAACGAAGCTTTCCACATCTCCCGCGGCATGAAGATCGCGCAACTTGTCATTGCGCCCTGCATGCAGGTGGAACTGGTCGAACAAACGGAACTCCCGCAAAGCGTGCGTGGTACAGGGGGATTCGGCTCGACAGGCGTCCATCCCACGGACGGAACAAGCCGGACTTCATAGTTGAAGGCTGAAGCAATGATCCGCCTGCCGCGAACTTTAACTGAAAATTATACATAAAATGACTTTCAATTGTTATTGCTGAAACCTGCCATAACGCGCAACGTTGAGAGGCTGGAAGGAGAACTTTGGGAACAAAGCCATGCTCCATCACAGCGTGACGCAGGTTACAACTCCCGCCGTCTGTGCAGAGCATTACCGCGAATTGGCGGTCAGTACGCTGGCGCGAAGTGAGCTTGCAGGATCGCCTGACGCGCGTATGCACTATCTTCTGCTGGCAGCCCATTGGTATGAACGTGCTCTCGAATGCGAGCGGGACACCGGTATCGAGCCCCACTGAGCCGCACACGACTAACTAGATCATGAAATCAGGCCTGTCCGTGCAGATGGCGTCAATGCCGTCGCGGGCGAGCATGTGCATTGTCGCCCTGTCATTGATGGTCCATGCGCCGACCTTCAGACCCATGGCATGAGCTTGAGCGATCGCATCTGCCGTTACGTCGCGCCACCACGGAAACCATCCGTCACCACCCGCAGCTTTAACGGCGGCGAGAACCGAGCCGCCGTATTGCACCGCATCGAAACCGGTAGCCCAGGGCGAAGTGGCGGTATTCGCCCAATGACGAAGTACCAGCAAGGCGGCTTGCGTCGGAGGATTGTCGATTGCGGGTGGCTCGATGCCATCAAACCAGCTTTGCGGGCGTGTCGAGTACCAACAGATGCAGGTTGGTTCGATCGCTTTCGTCCGTCGAAGACCGCGCCAGTCGAAGCCGATAAGAACACTGCGATCGACATAATCCATCTGTTTCAGGATCGCGATCACAGCCTCTGCGAGCGCTTCGGCCGTCGAAGATAGAGACGGATCCGCGAGCGACGTCTTCAACTCGATGAACAGACGAAATGATTTAGGCGCACGCCGTGCGATCTCGACAACCTCCGCCAGGAGCGGGATGCGTTCTCCGTCGCTCGGCGTAAGGTACGGGTGCTCGCGTGCATAGCTGCTCTCGGGCCGTGCCCGCCCGACGTCAAAACGCTTAACGTCCTGAAGCGCGAGTTGTGCAATTGCCGGTGCCTGCGAAGCGACCCAGACACCGTTTTCATCGCGGCACAGATCGGGGCTGAGGCGCAAATCGTGGAACACCACGACATGCCCATCGCGAGTCAGCTGAACATCCAGTTCGGCGCCGTCCGCGCCCAGCGCAATCGCATGCCGGACGGCGCAAAGCGTGTTCTCGGGTCTCAGCGCGGCGCCGCCACGATGCGCAATGTTGAGGGGCATCATCGAAATCCCCGCTAGACCGGCGTAACCGGCTAAAGACTAAATCCTCGATAGATCTGCTGTTTTCCTTGGAATACCGCAGCGTCGAAGGTAGGGTCCGCCGCTTTTCTGCACAGATGGTTGTCGGAGGGAATGATGAAGTACATGGCTGGCGCCGCTTTCGCGGCTTTTTTTCTGGTGGCGACTGCAGCCCAGGCGGCGGCCCCCAACCGTCAGCCCATTCCCCTGCCTTCCCAGCCGGCTGCGCCCGCCCCCACGGGTCCCGATCTGGCTTTCCACCAGGGCGAATTCGATCAGGCGAAAGCCGGTTATGCGGCAGTTCCAAAATCCAGTCCCCACTATGCGGATGCCCAGCGCGGATTGGGTGAGATTGCCTTGTTCGAAAATCGCCTCGGCGAAGCCGATGTGCTGCTGGCCAACGCGCACAAGCTCAATCCGGCCGATCTGCATACGGTAGGGTTGATGGCACAGTCGATGGAACGCGAAGGGCGCTACGCGGATATGGTGCAGCTGCTTCGCCAAGTAGGCCGGCCGGAACGCGCCGTTGAATTTGAAATGTTCTCCAAGGTCACGCCCTACCGTATTCCGGCGCATCAGGCCACGGCGACAATCCCAATGGAGTGGACCGATCCGCTTCCTGTCGTCAAAGCAAAGGTAAACGATTTCGAGGGATTGTTTCTGATCGATACCGGTGCGCCAGAGATCATTCTCGATCCCGACTTCGCTCGCTTTGCCCATGTGCAAACTTCCAACGACCAAACCAAAGGCGCGGCGCCCGGCGCACGGACATCGCCAATCAATTTCGGCCGCATCGCAAAATTCACACTGCCCGGCGTGGAGACGGATGACATTCCGGCCATGTTGCTGAGCACGCGCGGTTTCACCGCTTCCGCACGGAACAAGCGCGTAGCCGGAATCATCGGAACAGAGTTCCTGTCGCATTATCGCGCGACGTTGGACTACCCGCATGACCGTCTGATTCTCGAACCGCACGACGCGCCCGCACATGGTGGCGGAAGCCTGGCGGAAGTTCCTTTCTGGCTCATCGGCGACCATTTCATCGTTGCGATGGGCCGCCTGGATCAGGGGCCCAAGCAATTAATTCTCGCTGATACCGGCGTCGGCGCCTATTCCTTCTCCGCACCGCAATCGACCTTGCGCGACGCGGGAATTGCAGTGCCGTCAACTCAGGTCCCTGCCAAAAGCCCTATCGGCGAGCCACCCTCGGCCAAATTCCCGATTGCCAAACTTTCCTTTGGAACACTCACGGAAAGTAATCTTGAAGGCATCTACGGGATATTCCCGCCGGGCCTCGAGGACGGTCTCGGCGTGCATGTCGGCGGCGTTGTAAGTCACGGATTCTTTCATAACTACGCCGTCACCCTCGATTTCGGACGCATGACGATCAGCTTCCGCAAATAGTTGCTCCGTGTCCGCGCCGCCACGCGCGGGGATAATGCAGTGCTATTCCGGCGCATGTGTTGACAGACATGCAGCCGGGGGCGTAGCAACCCACAAGCCGCGAACATGACGTTCGCGGCAATCCGCGCGAGCCATTCGATGGATTGCAAGAATTACCAGCTCAGCATGACGGCGCCGACGTCCCGCTTTGGGGACGGAGTTGCCGTCTCATCGGCTCGCGGGGAGAATCAGGACTAGTTTTATCGTCCGTTCTGCAAGTTTCACCTCCGAGCCCGAAAGGTGCCTCGGAGTTTTCTTATTCACTCCGAATCACATTCCGGGCCCGGGCTTTGAAGAAAAGACCGTGTCATGACTGATATTGCCGATTTCGATACCGTCCACGCCGGCAGGCGCGTGGCAGGCCATGGGCTGGACGCGTGGTTCGAAGAAGCCCGCGAACTGCTCAAGCTCGCCGGGCCTCTCGTACTTACCCAGCTTTCGCAGATGGCAATCATGACGACCGACGTGATCATGTTGGGGCGTCTCGGTAAAACAGCGCTGGCTGCGGCCGCACTCGGCAATACGATTTTCTTCTTTACCTGGTTGGTCGGCTGCGGGCCGGCAGCCGCGGTGGCGCCTACCATTGCGCATATTCTTGGCGCGCAACCCAAGGATCGCGCGGGCGTACGCAACGCCGTGCGCATGGGTTTCTGGTCGTTACTGCTTCTATCCGTTCCGTTGATAGCGCTTCTGCTGTTCACGCGGCCGATTCTCCTGCTCCTGGGTCAGGCGCCGGAACTCGCGAGGGGTGCAGGCCAATTCACAAGCGCCCTGTGCTGGGGCCTGCCCTTCTCGCTCGGCTATCAGGTGCTGCGTAATTACTCGACCGCGTTGTCACGTCCGCGTGCCTCGCTCTACGTCATGGCGACCGGCATTTTCTTCAACGCGGCAGGCGATTACGGGCTGATCTTCGGACATTTCGGTCTGCCGAAGCTTGGCCTCGTCGGTGCCGGAATCTCGAGCGCATGCTCCTACGCATTTGCGTTCTTCGCGATGGTCGCGGTCGTGAAGTCGATGCGGCCATTGAACAAATACCGCATCTTCCGCCGCTTCCATCGTCCGCATTGGGACAAGCTCGGTGAGCTCTTCCGATTGGGTATGCCAATCGGGCTGACGATGATGTTCGAGGCTATGCTGTTCAACGCGGCGACGCTCATCATGGGTACGTTCGGCACGACGTCCGTAGCGGCGCATCAGATCGCGCTCAATGTGGCTTCCGTGACATTCATGGTGCCGCTGGGGATCGGCATGGCCGCAACGGTACGTGTCGGGCTCGCGGCCGGCGCGGATGACGGGGAAGCACAGCGCCGCGCGGGCTACACTGCCATGCTCATGGGCATCCTGTTCATGTGCGTTGCGGCCCTCCTCCTCTGGATCTTCCCCGCCCAAATCGCGGGCCTCTATTTCGCGAGCGATGCCGGAAACGCAGATGTGATCGCGCTTGCGGTCATTCTCCTGCGCGTAGCCGGCGCTTTCGAGATCGTCGATGGGCTCCAGGTGGTAGGCGCCATGTGCCTTCGGGGACTGAAAGATGCGCATATGCCCATGTGGATCGCTGGCCTGAGCTATTGGCTGGTGGGCTTTCCGGTCTGCCTATGGCTGGCCTTTGGGTGGCACATGAAAGGGCTCGGCATATGGATCGGCCTGGCTACCGGCCTTTTCGCGGCTGCCGTGCTGATGTGCACGCGATTCTGGTACCTGTCCCGGGCGCGGTAACCGTCCGGGGCAGAAACCCATCCTCGCTATTGGGTCTTTCGCAAGAAAAGTGTAAGATGCTTCGTGCTCAAGCAATCCGCGACCACAGCGGGAGGAGCGGAGGATGCAAAAGATTGCTGGTTTCCTGGCTACGGCCGCCTTGGTGCTGATTCCAGCAGCTGCGGCGAATGCCCAATTGCCGCCATCTGCCGACCGCGTCACTGCGCACAGCAATACGGGCGTTTCCCCGGATTTGATCCCTGGCGACAATATCGAGATCGCCTGCGAGGCCGTTGAAAAGCGCGCCGCCGATTCGGATGTGCGGGTGGTGCTCACCATCTCCGCCATTCCCGGCGAATCGGAGCCTGGCTATCAGAAGGTTCTGGCGACGGACGAACAACTTCTCAAAGATGCTGTTCGCGTGCGCATACCGCAATTGCCGACGCTCGAAGATCATACGGTCGGCGTTGATGTGTACGTCGTCGGCAGCACCACGGCGGAGCATTGCGACGCCGGCCACGTGAAGATTTCGTAGCAGCGCTTTCCAACTCATCGGAGATAGGCATTGGCTGGCCGGGTCGAACCCGGCCAGCGTGAGTCATACTAACGTTAGGTGCCGTCGCCCGCCACGTTGGAAGACGACGCTTGGTCATGCCGCGCGGCGCTGCTCTGCGGTTTCGACCGCTTCGCGGCCGCGCTCAGTCACTTCGGATGCGGTTCGCGAAATATTTGATGTTTCTTCTTCGGCCAGATCCCGCACCATTTCGGCAAAACGCTTCGTCTGCTCGGCGTAATCTTCCACGAAATTGACGATCCATTCCTGCTGTATGGCCAAAAGGTTGGAAATTCCGCCGCTCTCGCGACTACTTTCGATAGCCTGCGTGGTTTGATCGAGCCGCCTGTTCACAAACTGGAACGACTCCTCGCGCATCGCATGCATTATTTTTTGAAACATCGACCAATTGTGGTCCATCAGACGCGCCATCGGGCTGCCAAAAATATCCAATGAGAACGCGCTCCGCTCAAACCGCTGGAATTGCCGACGCGCAGTGTCCGCCGTTTCTCGTGCAACGTGTTCGACCTCTTCGCCGGCATCCTGTTCCGCCATCTCGATCTCATTTTCGTCGTCGGAATATCGATGCCGCCGTTTTGCTCTCGCCATGAATTGCTCCTGCTATGAATCCTTGCGCCTTCGACTCATGCTGCAACGCAACGAAACGAGCCGGCGTTCCGTCCACTTCAGATGAATTTTTAAGGAACTCAGAGCATTCCGACAGCCAGAACGACCAGCGCACCTGCGGCAATCCAAAGCGCAATCCGCACATGGCGCGTGCGCGCAATCTGCGCCTGCGCAATTTGCTGTGCGGTATCCGGATGCAGCCGTAACCCGCCCTCCGCCAGCATGGCCGAGGCGGTTTCTGCATTTTGCAAGAGATGCGGAAATTCGCGTGCCAGCCGGCCCAGCGCATTGAGACCCTCGGCAGCGTCGCGCAGGCGCGCCTCGGGTCCGACCTGTTCCATCATCCAGCCTTCGACAGCCGGCCGCGCCGCTTCCCAGATATCGATGTCAGGATCGAGGCCGCGCGCGACGCCCTCCACAACCACCATTGTTTTCTGCAGGAGAACGAGTTGCGGCTGCAGCTCCATGTCGAAGCGACGCGTGGTGTCGAACAATTGTTGTAACAATCGCGCCATGGACACATTGCTTGCGCGCTGTCCGAAGACGGGCTCGCCGATCGCACGCAAGGCCTGGGCAAAAAGCGGCACAGGATGTCGTCGCGGAACAAATCCCGCCTGGTAATGAACATTCGCCACGCGCTCGTAATCGCGCGCTAGAAATCCTGAAAGCGTTTCCGCCATGAAACGGCGCATGGCGGGATCAAGCCGGCCCATAATGCCGAAATCGACACAGACGAGCCGCCCTTCCGTATCTACAAATAAATTCCCCTGATGCATGTCGGCATGGAAAAAACCGTCTCGCAGCGCCTGGGTCAGAAACTGGCTCACCACCATCATGGCTACCGCCTTCGGATCGCGGCCCGCAGCCTCGAGTTCCGCCGCACTGCGTAGTGGCGTTCCATTCACCCATTCGGTGGTCAGAACGCGTGCAGCCGTGCGTGTCCAATCGACGGCCGGCACACGAAACTGCGGATCGCGCGTCGTGCGCTCCGCAAGTTCGGAGGCCGCGGCGGCTTCCATGCGCAAATCGAGTTCGAGCGCGACGCTCGCTGCCAATGTGTCGACGAGAGCACGCAGCCTGAGGCGCCGCGCCTCGGCCGAAAACCGTTCGGCCCAGCGCGCCGCAAATGCAAATGCGGAAAGATCGCGCGCGAACTCGGCCTCGACACCGGGCCGCAGGATTTTGACCGCCACGGCGCGCGGCGCTTCATCATTGGTTGTTGCGCGATGCACTTGCGCCACTGATGCCGCCGCAATCGGCTCGCCGAACGTTTCAAATAAAGATGAGAGCGGCGCACCGAGCGCGGCTTCCACCTCTTCCCTTGCCCTTTCGATTGCGAAGGGTGGCAGGCGATCCTGAAGCGTGGTCAACGCGGTTGCCGTTTCATCGCCGATAATGTCAGGACGCGTTGCGAGCAACTGACCGAGCTTGATATACGCCGGGCCAAGACTTTCGAGCGCAATTGCAAGACGTACGCCCGGCGCGAGGTTGCCAGCTGTCGCGCGCCGCGGTCTAAGAAGCGCGCGTGCCAGTTTCAGTTGCGGTGGCATGGTGCGGGCAAATTCACGCGGAATCAGCGCATCATGTCGCGACAGCAGGCGCGCCGCGTGTAACAAACGGCCGAAATCGCGGAAAGACCTGAACATTATCTCAGGTTCCACATGTTCGCTTGCGCCGTCATATCCGCCACGCCGAATGCATCGCAGCGATCCCGCCGGCAAGGTTGCGTATCTTGACGCGCGAAAGTCCCGCTTTTGTAATCATCTTTGCAAATGCATTTTGTGCCGGAAACCGGCGGATACTTTCGGCAAGGTAACGATAGGACTCGCCATCTTGCGCTACCCATTCGCCCAGCCGCGGCAACACCGAGAAGGAATAATTTTCATACAGGACATCGAGCCCAGGCGCTTCCACCCGCGAAAATTCCAGGCAGAGGAAACGCCCGCCAGGTTTCAGCACCCGCCGCATTTCACAGAGCGCGTTTTCGATATGTGTGACGTTGCGGATACCGAACGCGATCGTGCAGGCATCCATGCTGGCATCGGCGAATGGCAAATGCTCTGCGTCGCCCAGCGTCCAGCCGATATCCCGTTCACCCGCTTCGTCCGCGCGGCGCACGCCCTCGGCAAGCATGTCGGGATTGATGTCGCAAACCACGATATCGGCGTCGCCGCCGCGTCCGCGTGCAAACTCGGCGATGCGGAACGCGATGTCCCCCGTGCCGCCGGCCACATCGAGAATATGCTGCCCGGGTCGCGGATTCAGCCATTCGACCATCGCGTCCTTCCATAGCCGGTGGACACCGCCCGACATCAGGTCGTTCATCAGGTCGTAGCGCTTCGCGACCGACGAAAACACGCCGCGCACCAGCCCCTCTTTCTCCGAGGCGGACACGTCGCGATAGCCGAAAGATACGCTCATACGCGATCAGGTATCAGGTATGAGGCTGCGGAAAAAGCATGTTATGACCGCCTGTCGCTTCCGGCCGCCGCCCCCAAATGCCCGAATTACCCGAAGTCGAAACTGTACGAATGGGTCTGGCGCCGGTCCTGGAGCAGCACCGGTTTACCCGAGTTGCAACACGCCGGGGCGATCTTCGCGTGCCGTTTCCGCCTCATTTCGCCGAGCGGCTTACGGGCCGGAAAGTGGAGCATCTCAAACGGCGCGCCAAATATCTGCTCGCCGAACTCGACGGCGGTGAGACGCTGGTCATTCATCTGGGTATGTCGGGGCGGCTTGCCGTCTATGCGGAGGGACACGAAAGGCGGCTTGGAAATTACGTCTATGAACCGCCACCCGCAGGTGCGGGACGTGGACCGCATGATCATGTCATCATGGAAACCGATGCGCCCGCCGGAATCGTTTTCACCGATCACCGGCGCTTCGGCCTGATGCTACTAATCGACACCGCAGCGCTTTTCGAGCACCCCTTGTTTCACGGGCTTGGCCCCGAGCCTTTGTCCGATGCGTTCACTACCGATTATCTCCTTGCCGCGCTGAAGGACCGTCGCACGCCGATCAAATCCGCGCTGCTCGATCAGCGCAAAATTGCCGGTCTTGGAAACATCTATGTGTGCGAAGCTCTGTTTTATGCAGGCATCTCGCCCAAGCGCCTCGCCCGATCCGTCGATCGCATGCGCGCCGCTGCATTGGTTAAAGCGATCCGGAAAGTGCTGCAGGCCGCGATCAAGGCCGGCGGATCGAGCCTGCGCGATTTTGCCAAAACTGACGGCGCGCTTGGCGAATTCCAGCATCGTTTCGCCGTCTATGACCGCGAGGGCAAGCCCTGCCCGCGCAAGGATTGCGGCGGCACCATCAAACGCATTGTCCAGAGCGGCCGCTCCACCTTCTGGTGCCCAGCGTGCCAGAAATAATTAGCATAAATTTTCTGCGAAATTTAAGTACGCGGTGGAGTCGCAGTTAAGCCAAATGCGAGTGATTTCTTAGTTACCATATTAAAAAACTCGCCCTTCAGATTTTTGAGAATTACATCTCAGAGATTACAGGGGAGCCATGTCATGCAATTGGGCGATATCCTTGTCGCGCAGGGGCTGGTCAGCCCGTCCGATCTCGCCGAAGCGCTGGAACGCCAGCGCCAGGAAGGTGGACGGCTCGGCGAAAATCTCGTCGCACTCGGCAAGCTCAGCGCGGAGGATCTGGATTCCATCCTTCATTCGACGCCCCGCGCACCGGCGTCGCTTGAGGAAACCGGTATCGCCCTCGCCGACCTGCTGAACCTCCTCACCAAGGCGATGTATGCGAACAGCCTTGAGACACCGTCGATGGTCATCGAACAGCTCAAGCTGCCGCCGCTTGCGGTGCAACAGCTGCTCGAACAGGCAAAGGAGCGAAAGCTAGTCGATGTGCTGGGCTCGTCGGGCGTGCGCGCCGTTTCGGAACTGCGTTACACGCTGACCGAAAGAGGCAAGCAATGGGCGCAGGAAGCGATGGCGCTGAACCAGTATATCGGTCCCGCGCCCGTGCCACTTTCCGCCTATGTCGATCGCGTCGCCCGCCAGGCGATCGCCAATGAGCGCGTCGATCGCAAATCGATCGATTCAGCCTTTTCGAAGATGATCATCTCCGAAGATTTCGTGCAGGAGATCGGTCCGGCGATCAATTCCGGCCGCTCCATCCTGCTTTACGGTCCTCCCGGCAATGGCAAGACCACGGTCGCCGAGAAAATCGGCGACATGTTCCGCGACGTGGTCTACATCCCCTATTGCATCGAGGTCGAAGGCCAGATCATCAAGCTGTTCGATGCAGCCACCCACAAACAAATACCGGCGGCCAATCCCACCCGCTCCGGCTCGTTGCGCCGGGAAGATGTGGACAAACGCTGGGTGCCCTGCCGTCGGCCGTTCATCGTGACGGGTGGCGAGCTCACGCTCGAAATGCTCGATCTCAGTTTTAACGCGCAAGCCAAGTTCTACGAGGCGCCGCTACACATCAAAGCGCTGGGCGGCATCTTCGTCATCGACGATTTCGGCCGGCAGATCGTGTCACCCGAGGCGCTTCTCAATCGGTGGATCGTGCCACTGGAAAGTCGGATCGATTTTCTGAAACTACATACGGGCAAGAGTTTCTCCCTGCCCTTCGATGAACTCGTTATCTTCTCCACCAACCTCGCGCCGAGCCAGTTGATGGACCCGGCTTTCCTGCGCCGCATTCCCTACAAGATCGAAATCGGAGGGCCCTCCAAGGAGGATTATCGCCGTATCTTCCACGCGGTGGCCAAAGGCGCCGGTTTCACGGATGCGGAGGAGATGTGCCAGTTCGTAGTCACGGAATTGCGCGAGAAGAACGATTTTGCACTGGCGAGCTATCAACCGAAATTCATCGTCGACCAGGTTCGCGCGGCGTGCAAATTCCGCGGCATTCCTCCGCAGTTCAAGCCCGAATTCGTGGACCGGGCGCTGAAGAACCTGTTCACGAAGGATTCGCCCGGATATGGCGCGCGGGTTAATACGCGCCCGGCCGTCGCCAAGGCTGCGTAGGAAGGCTCACACGGAGCCGCAGAGACGAAGCGGAGCACATACGCGCCTGGAAGAAACAGCGCACGGGGCGCGCAATAATAGTTTGTGCCCGTTGTGTGCTTTGTGGCCAGTATTTCATCTCTATCTCTGCGGCTCCGCGTCTCTGCGTGCCATATCCATCGCGACGCATTCCGGCTCGCGACAAAATATTCACCCGAGAATGGCTTTGCGACGAGCCAGGCTTTCGCCCGGCCAGAGTTTCTGCATATCGTAATAGACATCGAAAGCCGGCGTACCCGCCGGCAACCCGACCCAGGACAATTTCGAGCGCGCGAAGATGTGTACGTCGGGAGGCATGGCTTCCGGCGCGTCGAGCGTACCCACACGCACGAAACGCAGTGACGGGCGCCGCCCGTAATCGCTCCACAGCGCAGTCAGGCAAACCGGACATCGATAGATGTCATGCGGATGTCCACTATCGGTCGGTACGGAGACAAACTCAGGTGTGCCGGCCAAAACTTCGATACGATCGCTCTCGATCAACGCGTTTATGACAAAAGCGCTTCCCGTCTGTCGCTGACAGTCGCGGCAATGGCAGCAATGCACGAACATGGGCCGGGATGTGAGCCGATAGTGAACGGCCCCGCAGGCACACCGGCCTTCAAAGGTCTCCATGAACCGCTCCAGACGAAAAGCTTTGCGACCATATTTGATCGCGCGGCGTGCCGCATGCGAAAAACCCCTATGGCGAAGATCAGTATCACCGACGACATCGCGATAGACGAGAGCGAACTCGTAGAGAGTTTCATCTTGGCGACGGGCCCTGGCGGACAGAACGTCAACAAGGTCGCGAGCGCCGTGCAGCTTCGATTCAACGCTGCCCTTTCTCCGTCTCTACCCGAAGGTGTTCGCGCGCGCCTGATCCATCTCGCCGGAAGCAGGCTATCGAAATCCGGAGAGGTGATCCTGACCGGACGGCGTTATCGCAGCCAGGAGCGAAACCGTGAAGACGTGCGCGCGAGGCTTGTCCAGTTGCTGCGCGAAGCGGCAACGCCACCTCGCCCGCGCCGGAAAACAAGGCCGCCTCTCGCAAGCAAGAAAGAGCGCCGTGAAAATAAGTCGACACGCGGCCAGTTAAAACGCCTGCGCGCGAGGCCGCGCGACGAGTGAATCTCCTTGCCTTCCGCCTGTCCGCCGCGCATGGGAGGCGCCGCCAGCATCGGAGACCGGACATGGACTATCAGAACATCATCGTGAAGACGGAAGGCGCGGTGGCGATCATTACGCTCAACCGCCCCAAGGCGCTTAATGCCCTCAATTCCGAACTGCTTCGCGAACTCATCCATGCACTGGAGGCCATCGATGCCGACGACAATCTGCATGCGATCGTCCTAACCGGATCGGAGCGCGCTTTCGCGGCCGGCGCCGATATCAAGGAGATGGCGCCGAAATCCTATATGGATATGTACAGGACGAATTTCTTTGCCCATGTGGGCGATCGCATTGCCGAAATCCGCAAACCCATCATCGCTGCCGTGGCGGGTTACGCACTCGGCGGAGGCTGCGAGCTTGCCATGCTGTGCGATTTCATCATCGCGGCCGACAATGCGAAATTCGGACAGCCCGAAATCAATCTTGGCGTGATGCCGGGCATCGGCGGCACGCAGAGGCTGACGCGGTTTGTGGGCAAATCCAAAGCGATGGAAATGTGCCTGACTGGGCGTAACATGGATGCCGAGGAAGCCGAGCGGGCCGGTCTGGTCAGCCGCGTCGTGCCGCTCTCAGATCTCCTGCCCGAGGCCACCAAAGCTGCCGAAAAAATCGCCGCCCAGTCACTGCCGATCGTGATGATGACGAAAGAGACGATCAACCGCGCCTATGAGACGACCTTGGCGGAGGGCATCCGCTTCGAGCGGCGCGTCTTTCATTCCATGTTCGCCACGGAAGACCAGAAGGAAGGCATGGCTGCCTTCGCAGAGAAGCGCAAACCGGCGTTCAAGAACCGTTGACCGAAACCCCGGGCGCGGGCTAAAAACCGCGCCCTTCCAGCCAGGACGAGATTCCCATGCCCAATATCGATTCCGCCAAAAAGCGCGTCCGCCAGAATGCCAAGCGCACGGCGACCAATCACGCCCGCAAGAGCCGCATCCGCACCTTCACCCGCAAAGTGGAAGAGGCGCTGACGGCTGGCGACAAAAAAGCGGCGCTCGCGGCACTCAAGGCTGCCGAACCCGAGTTGATGAGAGGGGCTGCGAAGGGCGTGGTCCACAAAAATACGGCCAGCCGCAAGATTTCCCGCCTGACGAAACGGGCGACCAAGCTCTCCGGCTAAGCCGTTGATAAATCTGGCGATTAATTTTGTGACATTTCTAAGTCCTTTTGAACGCTCGGTTTTTTGTCCTCAGTAAACTGACGGTTTTGTTGTAGCTGCGGCGATTCAAAAAAGTTTCTTACAAGCTTGGAACGAAATTATATTAACGGCACTTCTTCATTTAATTTCAATGGCTTATTGCAGGTAATGGAACTGTCATATTGGGAAGTTAACCACTTGCAAACCTTAATGGGCTGTGTATTCTGAATGGGCTGGCCGCGGGCGAGCGGGTAAGAAAAAGGCCAGAAAAACTTAAGTATAGAGTGGGGAAGACGGCAATCTAAGAGCCTAAACGGCCAATATTGCGTCTTTAGAGTACAGTCTAACATACCGATTTACTTGAGAATTCACGGTGCATATTTGCGCGCCGAGGGTAGTTATTTTGCCGGAGGGTATCGTGACGTCTGTCGGGAATGTGAGTGGATATGCCGGCGACATCAATCCGAGCCAAGCTTGGGAGCTTCTGGCGCGCGATCCCAAAGCCCAACTCGTGGATGTGCGCACCGCCGCCGAATGGGCCTTTGTCGGTCTGCCCGACCTCTCAAGCGTAGGGCGCGAGGTCCATCGAGTGCAGTGGCAGCAATATCCCGAAATGTCCGTGAACCCGGAATTTGTGCGGATGGTTGCCGGCCAGCTTCAGGCCAGCGGGGCAAGCTTGGAGACGCCGGTGCTTTTCCTCTGTAGGTCGGGCGGGCGCTCACGAGCAGCGGCCGTCGCCATGACCGCGTCTGGATATCGCTCGGCATTGAATGTGACGGGTGGTTTTGAAGGCGATGCGGACGCGGCGGGGCACCGCGGAACCATCGGAGGTTGGAAGGCCGCCGGGCTCCCCTGGCGCCAGAGCTGAAGCAAAGGGGGCGCTCGACCAGAATACAGATCAAGACAAAAGAGACGACAGGCAAGTATGCGGGCAATTCTCCCAAAAGGGGAGCCGGAAATATCAATGTTCCGGTCAATTCCGAGGGCACGGGGATGACACCAGTATTGAAAAAGACACCGGATTGGTTTGCCATCTGGTCGGCGGCGCGCGACAGGCTGCGACGCGACCTTGGCGGAGCTACATTCGACGCCTGGATAGGCAAGCTGACCTTACTGGATTTTCGGAAGGATGAGATCAAACTCGCTGCGACCCGGCCTTTCGTCCGCAATTGGGTGGCAAATCATTATGTCGGCCGCATCGAAAAAGCGCTGCGTGCGGAAGGCGGCAATCCCGCCTCGTTGACGATTGTTCTCGCGCCGGCAGAGGGGCCTCGCGTCGGTGGCGGCGTCTCGGTGCAGGAAAGCCTATCGTCTGCTCCGGCAGTCGCAGTTCTCCCACCTGCTCCGCCGGCAATAACCGGGTCAAGCGAGCGGTCGTTCTTCTCCCGGCGGGCAGACCCGAGCCTGTCTTTCAATTCCTTTCTCGAAGGCAGCTCGAATGCATTGGCGTTGCGCGCTGCGCGCAATTTCGTGGAGGAGGATGCTGACGGCGTCTCCGTGCTCTACGTCCATGGCAGTTTCGGCTTCGGCAAAACGCATCTCTTGAACGCCATTGCACTTGCCAGCGCGGCGCGTGGCCGGCGCGCGTTGCTGCTCGGTGCCGAGGATTTCATGCGGCAATTCCTAGGTGCTTTGGGCCGCAGGGAAACGTTGAGCTTCAAGGAAGAATTGCGCGCCGCCGACATATTGCTGATCGACGACCTGCAACATCTCTGCCGCAGCTCTGCCACTTTGTCGGAATTCCTGCACACGCTGAATGCTTATGCCGATCTACGGCGCAAGTTGGTGGTCGCTGCAGACAGGCCGCCGTCGATGCTCGAAAATCTCGGAGCCGATGTGCGCTCGCGCCTGTCGGGCGGCATTGTCACGGCGATTGAAAAGCCCGACCGGGGGACGCGAATGGCGATTCTCAAGGCGCGCGCCGAAGACTATTGCAAGAAGCATCCGAGCATCGTCATCCCCGAGGAGGCGCTTGCCCGCATCGCGGATCTCGACGAAGCCACGCCGCGCGACCTGCTCGGCTATTTCAATAATCTCACCGTCCATGTCGGGCTGACCCAGAACCCGATGGCGCTGCATACCGCCGTCAACACGATCATCAGTCGTAGCGGAACGCGAAGGATCTCGATCGAGGACATCCAGCGTAAGATCGCCGATTTCTACAAGCTCGATCCGCGCGAGTTTCAATCGGCGCAGCGCAGCCGCCGGGTGGCGCGGCCACGACAGGTTGCGATGTTCCTGGCACGCACCATCACCGAGCGCTCTTTGCCCGAGATCGGCCGCCGGTTCGGCGGACGCGACCACACAACCGTCCTGCATGCCTGTCGGCGCATTGCGGCGCTGTGCGAAGAAGACCCGACATTTGCGCAGGAAATCGAGTTTCTGAAGCGCGTTCTTGCCCCTGAAAAGTAACCTCCCCGCCTCAGCCCTCCGGACTTCCGGAGGGCCATTCTTCCACGCGTAAGAACTGTTCCCGCGCGGCTCGCGCCCTGCTATAGTTTCCCGCTTGAATCACCGCTTGGTCGGGCTTCAGGCGACCGCGGCTTCGGCGGCCATACATGGCCTCCGGAATCGGCATTCCAAACCACTGATTTTTTCAAGCGCAGGGCCATGAAAGTCACCATCGAACGCAGCGCATTCCTCAAGGCGCTGAACCATGTCCAGAGTGTCGTCGAGCGACGCAACACGATCCCCATCCTCTCCAATGTGATGATCGAAGCGGGAAAGGGACGCCTGAAACTGACGGCAACCGATCTCGATATGGAGATCGTGGAAACGCTGACCGCAGATGTGATCCGCAACGGCGCGGCGACTGCGCCAGCGCACATGCTCTACGACATCGTGCGCAAATTGCCGGATGGTGCCCAGGTGCAGGCCGAGTTGCTCACCTCCGAAGGAGGACGCCTTGCAATTTCCGCAGGGAGCGTGCGTTTCGAACTCGCCTGTCTGCCCAAGGAAGATTTCCCACAGATGACGGCAGGGGCCCTGCCCTTCCGTTTCCGTCTGCAGACGGAAGATTTGAAGAAGATCATCGACAAGACGCGCTTTGCGATCTCCACCGAAGAAACGCGCTTCTATCTCAACGGCATTTATCTGCACGCACATAAGAGCGAGGGCGGAAAAGGAGAAATGCGCGCCGTGGCAACGGACGGTCACAGGCTCGCGCGTTTCCAGATCGAACTGCCGGATGGCGCCGCCGACATGCCGGGCATCATTGTACCACGCAAAACCATCAGTGAAATGCGGCGCTTGCTTGACGATATGGACGGCGCCATCGACGTGTCGCTCTCCGATACAAAGATTCAGTTCACGACCGACGGAGTTGAACTCACATCGAAACTTATTGACGGGACGTTTCCCGACTATCAGCGCGTCATTCCATCGGCGAACGACAAGGTGCTATCGCTGGAGTCACGCGAATTCGCGCTCGCAGTCGATCGCGTGTCCACAATTTCCGCCGACAAGACGCGCGCGGTGAAGCTTAGCCTGACGGAAGACCGTCTTACGCTTTCGGTCATCAATCCGGATTCTGGCACAGCGACCGAAGAGCTCGGTGCATCCTATACGGCAAGCGCACTCGAGATCGGCTTCAATGCCCGCTATCTGCTCGATATTACAGGGCAAATCGAGGGCAAGGAAATTCGGTTCCTGCTGTCCGATGCCGGTTCGCCAACGCTGATCGAAGACACCGAAGACAGCGGCACGCTGTATGTTCTCATGCCCATGCGGGTCTGAGTTTGACGCAAACGCTACCTCAGTCTGCCGAGATCGCCGAAACTCACCGCCCTCTGTTGGCGGTGATGGCGCTTGGACTTGCGAATTTCCGCTCCTATTCGCGCGCGGAACTTGCGCTGAGCGGTGCGCCTGTCGTGCTCGCCGGATCGAACGGCGCCGGCAAGACAAATCTGCTCGATGCGATATCGTTGCTGTCGCCAGGACGCGGACTGCGCGGCGCGCAACTCGGCGAACATACGCGCAAAGCGCCGCAAACAGCATCTTCCGATGTTCTCTGGGCAGTTACTGCTACAATTCAGCGTGGCATTGAAACATATGAGATCGGAACCGGATTGGTACCGGGGCCGAGTTCGGAACGACGCGCAGTGCATCTGAATGGCGCGCCTGCGCAAAATTCTGCGGATCTCGCAGAGATCGTACAGATGGCGTGGCTCACGCCGGCGATGGACCGCTTGTTCAGCGACAGCGCCAGCGCAAGGCGGCGGTTTCTCGACCGGCTGGTCCTCGGCTTCGAGCCGGCGCATGCGCGATGCAGTCTCCGTTACGAGCAGGCCATGCGCGAACGCGCGAGGTTGCTTCGCCTTGGTCCACGCGATCCGGGCTGGCTCGGTGCACTGGAAAAAGAGATGGCGGAAGCGGGCATCGAAATCGCGATGTCACGGTCGCGAACGGTGGAACGTCTGAACGCGGCCTTACGCCTGCGAGAGGAGGCCGGCGTGTTTCCGGCCGCACAGATCACACTCGTTGGGGAAACCGACGCGCTTGTTGCTGAAAAAGGTGCCGATGCGGTCGAAGAGCAAAAAGCAGCACTCGCTGCAGCACGTTTTCGGGATGCGGAGGCGCGGCGCACGACCATCGGCCCGCATGTGAGCGATCTGCTCGCACGTCATACGGTAAAGCGGATGGATGCGCGTGATTGCTCAACAGGCGAGCAGAAGGCGCTGTTGATTTCTATCGTGCTGGCCAATGCGCGCGAACTTGCAGCGCTCCGCAGCGGCCATGCGCCGCTTCTTCTGCTCGACGAGATCGCAGCCCATCTGGATGCACGACGCCGCGCGGCCCTTTTCGAGGAGATCGTGGAACTCGGCGCCCAGGCATGGCTGACGGGCACCGATGTCTCGCTGTTTGAAAATCTGGGCTCGCGCGCCGATATATTCCTGGTCGAGGCGGGCCAGTTCACCCGTCAGAGCTAATCAAAATGCAAACCACGAAAACATTTCGCGTCTCGGCGCGGAAATCCGAAACGAGTGACACATAATGGCTATTTCTCCCGAAACACCGGACTCGGACGATTACGGCGCCGAGTCGATCAAAGTGCTGAAAGGCCTTGATGCCGTACGCAAACGGCCTGGTATGTATATCGGCGATACCGATGACGGCTCGGGCCTGCATCACATGGTGTACGAGGTGGTCGACAACGCCATCGACGAAGCACTGGCCGGCCATGCCGACCGCATCGACGTGGCATTGAACGCAGACGGTTCCTGCACGGTACGCGACAATGGTCGTGGTATCCCCACAGACATTCATTCCGGCGAAGGTGTTTCCGCGGCGGAAGTGATCATGACCCAGCTTCATGCCGGCGGAAAATTCGAACAAAGCGCTTACAAGGTTTCAGGCGGACTGCATGGCGTCGGCGTGTCGGTCGTCAACGCACTTTCCGAGCGCCTAGAGTTGCGCATCTGGCGTAACGATCAGGAACATTTCATGCGGTTCCGTGACGGGGACCCGGAAGTTCCACTTGGTGTCGTCGCCGAAGCTCGTGGCCGCCGCGGCACGGAAGTAACATTCCTGCCGAGTACGAAGACGTTTACAAAAACCGAATTCGACTTCGCGACCATCGAACATCGCCTGCGTGAACTCGCCTTCCTCAATTCCGGCGTTACGATCATACTGGCTGACCTGCGCGGCGTGGAAAAGAAGGAAGTAACGCTCCACTATCAAGGAGGCCTTGAAGCTTTCGTGAGCTATCTTGACCGCGCGAAGACGTCTCTCATTCCATCGCCCGTTCTTTTGCGTGGCGAACGCGAATCCATCGTCGTCGAGGCGGCGCTGATCTGGAACGATTCCTACCACGAAAGCATGCTGTGCTTCACCAATACGATTCCGCAGCGTGATGGCGGTACGCATCTGGCCGGATTCCGCGCGGCGCTGACCCGTGTGGTGACGAAATATGCGGAGGAATCGAGTCAGGGCAAAAAAGAAAAAGTATCGCTGACAGGCGACGATTGCCGAGAGGGCCTGACCTGCGTGTTGTCGGTCAAAGCGCCGGATCCCAAATTCAGCTCGCAGACAAAAGACAAACTTGTTTCATCGGAAGTGCGTCCGGTTGTGGAAGGCACCGTGCTCGAACAACTCAGCGCATGGTTCGAAGAACATCCGAGCGAGGCGCGCGCCATTGTCGGCAAGGTGATCGAAGCCGCCGCTGCGCGCGAAGCGGCACGAAAGGCGCGCGAGCTTACGCGGCGCAAGGGCGCGCTCGACGGCATGTCGCTTCCCGGCAAGCTGGCGGATTGTCAGGAACGCGATCCTGCCAAATGCGAGATATTCATCGTCGAAGGAAATTCGGCGGGCGGGAGTGCCAAACAGGGCCGCAATCGCGAAAACCAGGCCGTGCTGCCGCTGCGCGGCAAGGTGCTGAATGTCGAGCGCGCTCGTTTCGACAAAATGCTCTCCAACGCGGAAATCGCCACGCTGATCACAGCTCTCGGAACGGGCATTGGGCGCGAAGAGTTCAACCCCGACAAGCTGCGTTACCACAAGATCATCATCATGACAGATGCCGATGTCGACGGCGCGCACATCCGTACATTGTTACTCACATTCTTCTATCGGCAGATGCCGGAGCTAATAGAACGCGGTCATATCTATATCGCGCAGCCACCGCTCTATAAGGCGACGCGCAGCAGGTCGGAGCGCTACCTGAAGGACGAGCGCGAACTCACCGATTATCTCATCGGAGAGGGCTCGTCCGGCGCAACCTTCACCCTGCATACTGGAGAAGCGATCGGCGGCGCAGAGTTCGACGAGCTGGTAGCAAAAGCGCGAACGGCCGTTGCAGCGCTCGATGGATTTCCGCTTCATTACCCCCGCTTCGTGCTCGAGCAGGCGGCAATTGCCGGTGCGCTTAATCCGGAGGTATTGGCCGATGCCGAACGGGCAACGAATACCGCCACTTACATCGCACACAGGCTCGACCAGCTTTCGGACGAAACCGAGCGCGGCTGGCATGGCGAGCCGACATCCGATGGCGGGTTGAAATTCTGGCGCGACGTGCGTGGCGTGCGCGAAGCCGTCGCCATCGACGGAGCCGTGATTTCGAGCGCAGACGCCCGCAAACTCGATCGCCTCGCGACGGTTCTTCAGGTAGCGTATTTGAAGGCAGGCAATCTCACCCGCAAGGACGAAACACGCGAAATTCACGCGCCCAGCCAGTTGCTCGATGCCGTCTTCGAGTGGGGCCGCAAGGGGCTCGCACTGCAGCGTTACAAAGGCCTTGGCGAGATGAATGCGGAGCAGCTTTGGGAGACGACGCTCGACGACAATGCCCGCACGCTTTTGCTGGTGAAGGTGGAGCATGCCGACGAGGCCGACGATCTCTTCGCCAAATTGATGGGCGATATCGTGGAACCGCGCCGCGAATTCATACAGGAAAACGCGCTCCATGCCGCGCTCGATGTATAGTTATTATCCGGGAGAGGAATAATGCAGGTACGTGCCGCGGTCGCCTGGGAAGCGGGCAAGCCTCTGTCGATTGAGACGATCGATCTGGAGGGGCCGAAAGCCGGAGAAGTGCTCGTCGAGATCAAGGCCACGGGCATTTGTCACACCGACAAATACACGCTTTCCGGCGCCGATCCCGAAGGACTCTTCCCGAGCATTCTTGGACATGAAGGCGCAGGAATCGTGGTCGATGTGGGCCCGGATGTCCACACGCTGAAAAAAGGCGATCACGTCATTCCGCTTTACACACCGGAATGTCGCCAGTGCAAATCCTGCACAAGTCACAAGACCAATCTCTGCACGTCGATCCGCGCGACGCAGGGCAAGGGACTGATGCCCGACGGTACAAGCCGGTTCTCGAAGAACGGAAAGCCGATTTTTCACTATATGGGCTGCTCGACCTTCGCGAATTACACTGTGCTGCCGGAAATCGCGCTGGCGAAAGTCCGCGAAGATGCACCGTTCGACAAGATTTGTTACATAGGTTGTGGCGTAACAACGGGGATTGGCGCGGTCATCTTCACCGCAAATGTCGAACCCGGCGCCAATGTTGTTGTCTTCGGTCTCGGCGGTATCGGACTCAATGTCGTGCAGGGCGCGCGTATCGCCGGCGCAGATATGATCGTAGGCGTTGATACGAATCCCGCACGCGAAACACTCGCGCGCGAATTCGGCCTCACGCATTTCGTCAATCCTAAAGAGGTGAATGGCGATCTCGTCGCCCATCTCGTCGAAGTGACGAAAGGCGGAGCGGATTACAGTTTCGAGTGCATCGGCAATACCGACACCATGCGCCAGGCCCTCGAATGCTGCCATCGCGGCTGGGGCACATCGGTCATAATCGGCGTGGCCGCCGCCGGTAAAGAGATTGCGACGCGTCCCTTCCAGCTCGTGACCGGCCGCGTGTGGAAGGGAACGGCCTTCGGCGGCGCCAGGGGACGCACGGACGTGCCGCGTATCGTCGATTGGTACATGGA